>JAOPXU010000133.1 GCA_025964985.1 Nocardioides sp. | reverse complement strand
CACGACCAGCGCGACCTCGACTTCGCCCGCGTGATGGGCCTGCCCGTACGCCGGGTGGTCGACACCGGCGCCGACGACCCGGCCGAGACCGGCGTCGCCACCACCGGCGACGGCACCTACGTCAGCTCCGGCCCGCTCGACGGGCTGAGTGACAAGACCGAGGGCGTACGCCGCGCGATCGAGCTGCTCGAGGCCGACGGTCGCGGCACGGGCACCGTCAACTTCCGCCTGCGCGACTGGCTGCTGTCGCGCCAGCGCTACTGGGGCGCCCCGATCCCGATCATCCACTGCCCGGTCGACGGCGAGGTGCCCGTCCCCGAGGACCAGCTGCCCGTCGAGCTGCCCGAGCTGCGCGGCGCCGACCTGAAGCCCAAGGGCACCTCGCCCCTGGGCGCGGCCACCGAGTGGCTCAGCGTCGAGTGCCCGACGTGCGGCGGTCCGGCGACGCGCGACACCGACACGATGGACACCTTCGTCGACTCGTCCTGGTACTTCTTCCGCTACCTGTCGCCCGACGACGACACCCAGGCCTTCGACCCCGCCCTGGCCAAGGCGTGGGGTCCGATCGACCTCTACATCGGTGGCGACGAGCACGCGGTCCTGCACCTGCTCTACGCGCGCTTCTTCACCAAGGTCCTGCGCGACATGGGCATGGTCGACTGGGACGAGCCGTTCTCGGCCTACCTGTCGCAGGGCAAGGTCATCAACAACGGCCGCAAGATGAGCAAGTCGCTGGGCAACGGCGTCAACCTGGGTGCCCAGCTCGACGAGTTCGGCGTCGACGCCATCCGGCTGACGCTGGTCTTCGCCAGCCCGCCCGAGGACAACATCGACTGGGCCGACATGAGCCCGGCCGGGTCGCTGCGCTTCCTGCAGCGCGCATGGCGCCTGAGCGGCGACGTGACGTCGGAGCCCGGCGCCGACCCGGCGACCGGCGACGTCGCGCTGCGGCGGGTCACCCACCGCACCGTCAACGACGCCGAGACCCTGGTCGAGAGCCACCGGTTCAACGTGATGGTGGCGCGCACGATGGAGCTGGTCAACGCCACCCGCAAGGCCATCGACACCGGTGCCGGCGGGGCAGACCCCGCCGTGCGCGAGGCCGTCGAGGCCGTCGCCGTGCTGCTCTCGATGGTCGCGCCCTACGTCGCCGAGGAGATGTGGGAGACGCTGGGCCACGCCCCGTCCGTCGCCCAGGCCGCCTGGCCCGTCGTCGAGCCCGAGCTGCTGGTCGAGGAGTCGGTGACGGCCGTCGTCCAGGTCCAGGGCAAGGTCAAGGCGCGGCTCGAGGTCGCCCCCGACGTCAGCGCCGCCGACCTGGAGTCGATGGCCCTGGCCGACGCCGCCGTCGTCGCCGCGATCGCCGGGCGCGAGGTGCGCAAGGTGATCGTGCGCGAGCCCAAGCTCGTCAACGTCGTCGTCTGAGCGGACCCGCCTCGGCGGGGCCGTCTCGGCGGGGCCGTCTCGGCGGGGCCGTTAGGCTCCGCGCATGCCAGCCCCCTCGGTGGCGGTCGTCACGGACTCGACCGCCAGCCTGCCCCCCGAGCTCGCCGCAGAGCACGGCATCACCGTGGTGCCGCTGCAGGTCGTCATCGGCGCCGACGCCTACGACGAGGGCTCGCCCGAGGCCACGCCCGAGGCAGTCGCCGTCGCCCTGCGCGACTTCCGCCCGGTCAGCACCTCGCGGCCCGCACCCGAGGTGATGCGCGACGTCTACGCCCGGCTCGCCGCCGACGGGGCCCACGAGATCGTCTCCGTGCACCTGTCCGGTGACATGAGCGGTACCTACGAGTCCGCCCTGGTCGCCTCCCGCGACGCCGGTGTGCCGGTGCACTGCGTCGACAGCCGCCAGGTCGGCGTCGCCACCGGCTACGCCGCCCTCGCCGCCGCACGGGCCGTGGCCGCCGGTGCCACCGCAGCCGAGGCCGCGGACGCCGCGCGCACGCAGGCGTCGGGCTGCTCGTCGTACTTCTACGTCGACACGCTCGAGTACCTCCGCCGCGGAGGCCGCATCGGTGCCGCCGCCGCGCTCCTCGGCGGGGCGCTCGCCGTCAAGCCGCTGCTCACGATCGAGGGCGGGGTCGTGTCCTCCCTCGAGCGCGTCCGTACGTCGGGCCGCGCGCTCGCCCGCCTCGGCGAGCTCGCCGTCGCAGCGGCCGGCGAGGACCATGTCGACGTGTGCGTCGCCCACCTGGCCAGTCCCGACCGGGCCGACCAGCTCGCCGAGTCGCTGGCGGAGCGGCTGGCCGACAACCTCGACGGCCGCGAGGTCTGGTGCGCCGAGGTCGGCGCCGTCCTCGGTGCCCACGTCGGACCCGGGATGATCGCGGTCTGCGTCGCGCCGCGGGTGCCGCTCGACGTCGACTGACACGTCACTCGGCCGTTCCCTCCTACCTGTCAGAACGACCAGGAGTCGTCCACAGGAACGACCCTCGCCGGGCTCGTCCACAGGGTCGGCGGGCTCGGACCAGGACGGTCGGCACGGCTGCCTAGCGTCTCTGGCATGCGCAGCCGACGACCCACCCCCGAGCACCAGCACGCCGTCTCCCAGCGGCTCGCCCTGCTCTCCGAGCAGCTCGCCGCCGCCCGCGACGACGCGCCGGAGGCGGCCCCAGCGGCCCCAGCGGTCGGGGACGAGTGGTGGGGCGAGCACACCCGGATCGCGGCCGTGCGACCCGCGCTGCACGTCGTCCCGCCCACCTGGGACGCCCCGCCCGCACCGCCACCACCGACACCGCGGGCACCGGAGGTGCCGTTCGACCCGGTGACCGGCGTCCTGGTGCCCGTGCCGGGTCGTCACGCGGCTCGACGCGGCCCCGCCTGGGCCGACGTGCTGCCCGAGACCCTGCGTGGGAGGGTCGCCCTCGCCCCGGGACCGGTGGCGGTCATCGCGGTGCTGGTCGCCGTCGCCCTGGCGTACACGTGCTGGCAGGTGGTCCGCGACGACCCGGCCGCTCCGGTGCCGGTCGCCGCGACGGCGCCGGTGGCTGACCTGGTGCCCGTCGAGCCGGCGCCCTCCGCCGTCCCCTCATCAGCCGCCGGGTCAGCCGCTCCGGCCCAGACCGGGTCGGTCACGGTCGACGTCGCCGGCCGCGTGCGCCGCCCCGGCATCGTCGTCCTCGACGCCGGGTCCCGGGTGGTCGACGCGCTCGCCGAGGCGGGCGGTGCGCGACCGGCGGTCGACCTCACCACGCTCAACCTGGCCCGCCCGCTCGTCGACGGTGAGCAGATCCTGGTCGGCGTGCCCGGGGCGGCCGCGCCACCACCGGTGACCGCGGCCCCGGGCGCGACCGCCGGAGCACCGGCCGCGCTCGTCGACCTCAACCTGGCCGACCAGACCCAGCTCGAGGCCCTGCCCGAGGTCGGCCCGGTCACCGCCGCCTCGATCGTCGCCTGGCGCGAGGAGCACGGCGGATTCAGTGCCGTCACCGAGCTGCTCGAGGTCGACGGCATCGGCGAGGCGACCCTGGCCACGCTCACACCGCTGGTGACGGTGTGAGGCCGCGTCCGTGCCGAGCATCGCCGACGCGCCTGCCCTCGACCTCGACCTCCCACCCGAGATCCCCGACCTGCGGATGCCGCTGCTCGCGGTCGCCGCCTGGGCCGGCGGCCTGGCCGCGATCGTCCTGCCGGCCGTCGCAGCGGTGGCCTCCGTGCTCGGCATCGGCCTCGCGGCGCTGGTGCTCGCCCGCTCCCGCGGCGGCACCACGACCGTGCTCGCCGGCTGCGTCCTCGCCCTCGGAGTGCTCGCCTCGGCCCTGGTGCGTGCGGAGGCCGTCGACCGGAGCCCGGTGGCCGAGCTGGCCGACGAGCGAGCGGTGGTCGAGGTCGTCGGCGTGCTGGTCTCCGACCCGCGGCCGCTCGAGAGCCCCTACGGCGACCAGGTCCTGGTCCGGCTGCGGGTGCACGAGGTGGCCGGGCGCGGCCTGGTGCACAGGGTGGCGGTCCCGGTGCTGGTGCTGGGCGACCCGTCCTGGGCCGACGAGCCCCTCGGCGCGACCGTCCGCACGCGCGGGCGCCTCGCCGCGGCCGACGGGGGCGGCCATCCCGGCGGCCTGGCCGGACTGCTCACCGGCGCGACGGCGCCGGTCCGGCTCGCCGAGCCCGACGTGTGGTGGCGCGGCGCCGACGCCGTCCGTGCCTCCATCCGCGACTCGGTCGCCCACCGCCCCGACGACCAGCGCGCGCTGGTGCCGGCCCTCGTCGATGGCGACGACGCCGCGCTCGAGCCCGGCCTCGAGGACGACTTCCGTGCGACCGGCCTGACCCACCTGACCGCGGTGTCCGGCACCAACCTGACCCTGGTGGTCGGGTTCCTGCTGGTCCTGGCGCGGTGGTGCCGGGTGCGCGGACGATGGCTGGCGCTCGTGGCGGTGGTCGGGATCGTCGGGTTCGTGCTGCTCGCGCGCACCGAGCCGAGCGTCCTCCGCGCCGCGGCCATGGGCACGGTCGGGCTGCTCGCGATGGGCGCCAACGGTCGACGGCGGGCCACGCGCGGCCTCGCGGTGGCGGTGGTGGTCCTGCTGCTGGTGCAGCCGGGCCTGGCCGGCACCGCCGGGTTCGTCCTCTCCGTGCTCGCCACGGCCGGCATCGTGCTGCTGGCCCCCGGGTGGCGGGACGCCCTGGCCCGGTGGCTGCCGCGCTGGCTGGCCGAGGCGGTCGCCGTCCCGGCCGCGGCACAGGTGGCCTGCACGCCGGTGGTCGCGGCGATCTCGGGCCAGGTGAGCCTGGTCGCGGTCCTGGCCAACCTGCTCGTCGCACCCGCGGTCGGACCGGCCACCGTGCTCGGACTGGCCGGCGGCCTGGTCGGGCTCATCTCCGACCGGCCGGCCCGGCTGCTCGGCACCGGCGCGGGCTGGTGCGTCGGCTGGATCGCCACCGTGGCCCGCACCGGCGCCGACCTGCCGCTGGCCACGCTCGGCTGGGGCACCGACGGCTGGTCGCTCGCCGTCCTGACCGCGGCCTGCCTGTGCCTCGCCCTGGCCGCGCCGCGGGTCCTGCGCTCGGCCCGTCTGAGCGTGCCCCTGGTCGTGGCGGCCGTCGTGGTCACGACGGTGCCGCTGCCCACACCGGGCTGGCCGGCCGACGGCTGGGTGCTCGCCATGTGCGACGTCGGCCAGGGCGACGCGCTCGTGCTGAGCGCCGGGCCCGGTGCCGGGATCGTCGTCGACGCCGGCCCCGACCCGGCCGAGGTCGACCGGTGCCTCGACGCGCTCGACGTCGAGCGGGTCCCGCTGCTGGTGCTGACCCACTTCCACGCCGACCACGTCGACGGCCTCGCCGGGGTGCTCGACGACCGGGCCGTGGGGGAGGTGTGGACGACCTCGGTGCTCGACCCGCCCGAGGCCGTGGACGAGGTCGTCGCCGCCGTGGCCGCCGCCGGGGCCGTGGCGACCCTGCCCGCGGTCGGTGCCCGGCAGTTCGGGGCGGTGACGGTGCAGGCCCTGTGGCCCCGGCCCGCACCACCCGCTCCCGGGCCGGGCGACGGCAGCACGGCCAACGACGCCAGCGTCGTCCTCGTGGCCGAGGTCGAGGGCCTGCGCGTGCTGCTCACCGGTGACGTGGAGCCGCCCGGTCAGGCCGCGCTCGCGGCGACGCTTCCTGCGCTCGACGTCGACGTGCTCAAGGTGCCCCACCACGGCAGCCGCTACCAGGACCTGCCGTGGCTGCTCTCGCTGCGGGCCGAGGTGGCGCTGATCTCGGCCGGGGCCGACAACGACTACGGTCACCCGGCCCCCGACCTGGTGTCCGCCCTGGAGGACGCCGGCACCGAGGTGGCGCGCACCGACGAGGACGGCGACGTCCTGGTCCTCGCCGACGGCGGGGGAGTGCCACGGCTGCGGTCACGTGGCGGGTGAGGGCGGGTCGTGGGCCGTCGGTGGGCTGTCGGTGCGGTGTGCCAAGGTGGCGCCATGCGTGCTGGTGACGTCCTGGGCCGGGTTGTCCTGGTGACGGGCAAGGAGGAGTTCCTCAACCAGCGCACGGTCGACGCCGCGCGCGAGGTCGTCCTGGCCCACGACGCCGACGCCGAGGTCGCCGACAGTCCCGCCTCCGACCTCAGCGCCGCCACCCTCGGCGAGCTGACCGCGCCGTCGCTGTTCTCCTCGACCCGGTTCGTCGTGGTCCGCTCGCTCGAGCACCTCACCGACGACGCGGCCCCCGGGCTGCTCGACTACGCCGCCCACCCGGTCGACGACGTGGCCCTCGTGCTGGTGCACGGCGGCGGGCCCAAGGGCTCGGGCCACCTCACCAAGCTCCGCAAGATGGCGACCGTCATCGAGCACAAGTCCGAGGAGCTCAAGGCGTCCGAGTTCCCCGGCTTCGTCACCTCCGAGGCCCGCCGTCACGGCGCGAGCATCGACAACGACGCCGCCCGGGCCCTGGTCGACGCGGTCGGCCAGGACCTGCGCTCGCTGGCCGCCGCGGCCCACCAGCTCACCAACGACTTCCCGGGTGAGAAGCTCACCGCCGACAAGGTCGCCCGCTACTTCGGTGGCCGCGCCGAGGCCAAGTCGTTCGTCGTCGCCGACCACGCCTTCTCCGGCCGCCGCGAGCAGGCCCTCGAGGAGCTGCGCTGGGCGCTCGACAACGGCACGGCCGCGGTCCTGATCACCTCGGCGTTCGCCGGCAGCGCCCGGGGGCTCGCCCGCTACAAGGGCGCGGCCCGCGGCATGCGCGAGGGCGACCTCGCCAAGGCCGTCGGGGTGCCGCCGTGGAAGCTCAAGACGATCCGGGGCCAGTCCCAGTCGTGGTCCGACGCCGGCCTCTCGCGCGCCATCCGCGCCGTCGCCCAGGCCGACGCCGACGTCAAGGGCGCGGCCAGCGACGCGGCGTACGCACTCGAGCGGCTCGTGCTGACGGTCGCCGCCCTGCGCGACTGACCGGGCGTCTCGGCGGAGCACAAAAGCACGACGACCCGTCACCGAGTGACGGGTCGTGGCGGTGGAACTCAGATCAGAGCGAAGCAGCCGTCTTCGAGATGGCCGACTTGCGGTTCGCAGCCTGGTTCTTGTGGATGACGCCCTTCGACGCGGCCTTGTCGAGCGCCTTGTTGGCGTCGCGGCCCAGCGTGATCGCCTGCTCCTTGTCGCCGGCAGCGGCGGCCTCGCGGAACTTGCGGATGGCGGTCTTGAGGTGCGTCTTGACGGCCTTGTTGCGCTCGTGACGCTTCTCGTTCTGCTTGTTGCGCTTGATCTGGCTCTTGATGTTCGCCACGGGGTGATCGCCTCGATTGCTTGAGCGTGCTGGACGGTGCTGGACTGTGGTGCAGGTCTGGGTGCGTGGGCACGCCGGAGCGGCCGGACACGCGACGTATGAAGTTACCAGTGAGGCGTTCAGGACTCCAATTCGCACCGGGCGCCGAGCGCGAGGGCTCGCTCACTCCCCGGTCTCCCAGCCCCGCCGCTCGCAGAGCCAGTCCCAGAGCACGTCGGCCTGCCAGCGCTGGTGCTCGCGGATGTACGGCGAGCTCGACGGCACTGGGTCGTCGGCCGTCTTGAGGAAGTAGCCGATGACCAGCGCCAGCACGATGTCGACCGTCTCGGGATCGAGCCCGGCGAACGTCGGGTGGGTGGCGAGGACCGCCTCGACGTCGAGGCCGTCGCCGCGCGGGCCGATGAGCAGGATCAGCGAGTCGAGCCAGGCGGCGCCGACCACAGGCCAGTTCCAGTCGCACAGCACGGCGCTGCCGTCGGCGCGCACCAGGATGTTGTCGTCGCGGACGTCGGTGTGGACCAGCGTCGAGCCGCCGGTGACCTCGGCGAAGCGGGCGGCGAGTGCGGCCGCCTCGTCGCCGTGGGGCAGGACGAACGTCGCCCGGGCGTAGTCCCAGTGGGCCGGCCAGTCGGCGAGCTCGGCGGCGAAGGTGTCGAGCTCGAGCCCGGCCGGCGGTGGGGTGAGCGCCTCGGCGGTCGTGGCGAGCATGGCCAGCGAGGCTTCGAGGTCCTCGTCGGTCCAGGGCCGGCGGGGCGCGCGTCCGTTGACGTGCTCGATGCCGAGGACCACCCAGTCGTCGCGGTCGTGGACCCACAGCAGCCGCGGAGCCGGTACGCCGTCCGGCAGTGCGGCCAGCTTGCGCGCCTCCTCGAGGTAGGAGTGGGCGAAGACCCGCTGCGCCTTGACCGAGGCGGCCTTCACGAAGTGCCGCGAGCCGTCCTCGCCGACCAGCACCGAGGCGAAGCCCGGGGTGAAGCCCGAGGTCTGCGAGTGCGCCTCGGCCACCCGTACGCCGATCCGCTGCTCGACGACGGCCCTCAGCTCGGGCGGCAGGTGCTGCCACTCCAGGCGCCGGGCCGTCCGCCCGACGGGCGCGGGGTACTCACGTCGCACGCTCACGACCCCATCCAACCGGACGCCGGCCCGGGCACGTCGGTGCCCGCACCGGCGGTCCGGTGGCGGCTGGGCTCAGCAGTACTGGCCGCCGGCGTAGCGCAGCTTGTCGGTGCGCATGTAGGCGTTGCCGGAGCTGCCGCCGTACCAGACGGCCGTGTGGCTGCCGTCGCGGAACCGGAAGGACCACCGCGATACGACCTCGCCGGCGTACTTGTACTTGAGGAAGTCGGCGAGCCGCCAGGTCCCCTGGACGTTGACGCGGTGGGCGTAGACACCCGCGGTGTCGGTGACGTACTAGTGCTCGATGGTGCAGACGGCGCGCGCGGGCGCCGGTGCGGCGACGGTGGCGGCGGACAGGGTGCTCGCGGCGACGACCGCGGCGGCCAGGGTGCTGGTGATCTGCTTCTTCACGGGGGGTTCCTCTCGTCGGGTGGGGACGAACGGTCCGATGCGCCCGGGCCCGCAGAAGTTGCACCGGCGCAGCAGGAACAGCGTCGAGTAGGCCGACCAACCGGAGCCTGGAAGAATGGCGGCACCATGCCCACGCCTGCCGCCGCGCCGAAGCCGGGTCACACCGACCCCGCGATCATCCGCAACTTCTGCATCATCGCCCACATCGACCACGGCAAGTCGACGCTGGCCGACCGGATGCTCCAGCTGACCGGCGTCGTCGACGCCCGCGCTGCGCGGGCGCAGTACCTCGACCGCATGGACATCGAGCGCGAGCGTGGCATCACGATCAAGAGCCAGGCCGTCCGGATGCCGTGGACGGTGCCCGAGGGCAACGGTGAGAGCGCCGAGCCCGGCACCTACGTGCTCAACATGATCGACACGCCCGGCCACGTCGACTTCACCTACGAGGTCTCGCGCTCCCTCGAGGCCTGCGAGGCCGCCGTGCTCCTCGTCGACGCCGCGCAGGGCATCGAGGCGCAGACGCTGGCCAACCTCTACCTCGCGATGGGCGCCGACCTCCACATCATCCCGGTGCTCAACAAGATCGACCTGCCGAGCGCCAACCCCGACAAGTTCGCGGCCGAGATCGCCGGCCTGGTCGGGTGCGACCCCGACGACGTGCTGCGGGTCAGCGCCAAGACCGGCATGGGCGTCGCCGAGCTGCTCAACCACATCGTGGCCGAGACCCCGCCGCCGGTCGGCGAGGCCGACAAGCCCGCGCGGGCGCTGATCTTCGACTCGGTCTACGACACCTACCGCGGCGTCGTCACCTACGTGCGCGTCATCGACGGCAAGCTCAGCCACCGCGACCGGATCAAGATGATGTCCAACGGCGTCGTGCACGAGATGCTCGAGGTCGGCGTGATCAGCCCCGAGCCGGTCAAGTCCTCCGACCTCGGCGTCGGCGAGGTCGGCTACCTCATCACCGGCGTCAAGGACGTCCGCCAGTCCCGCGTCGGCGACACGATCACCACCCAGCACCACGGCGCGACCGAGGCGCTCGGCGGGTACAAGCACCCCAACCCCATGGTCTACGCCGGGCTCTACCCGATCGACGGCGACCAGTACGGCGACCTGCGCGAGGCCCTCGAGAAGCTGCAGCTCAACGACGCGGCGCTGGTCTACGAGCCCGAGACCTCCGGTGCGCTCGGCTTCGGCTTCCGCGTCGGCTTCCTCGGCCTGCTCCACATGGAGATCACCCGCGAGCGGCTCGAGCGCGAGTTCGACCTCGACCTGATCTCGACGGCGCCCAACGTGGTCTACGAGGTCCTGCTCGAGGACGGCAGCCTGGTCGAGGTGACCAACCCCAGCGAGTTCCCCGAGTCCAAGATCGACGAGGTCCGCGAGCCCGTGGTCAAGGCCACGATCCTGAGCCCGTCCGACTACATCGGCACGATCATGGAGCTCTGCCAGACCAAGCGCGGCAACCTCGGAGGCATGGACTACCTCTCCGAGGACCGCGTCGAGATGCGCTACACGCTGCCCATGGGCGAGATCGTCTTCGACTTCTTCGACCAGCTGAAGTCGCGCACCAAGGGCTACGCCTCCCTCGACTACGAGCGCTCGGGCGAGCAGGTCGCCGAGCTGGTCAAGGTCGACATCCTGCTGCAGGGCGAGCCGGTCGACGCCTTCAGCGCGATCGTCCACAAGGACGCCGCCTACGCCTACGGCGTGATGATGGCCGGCAAGCTCAAGGACCTCATCCCGCGCCAGCAGTTCGAGGTGCCGATCCAGGCCGCCATCGGCGCCCGCGTCATCGCCCGCGAGAACATCCGCGCCATCCGCAAGGACGTCCTCGCCAAGTGCTACGGCGGCGACATCACGCGCAAGCGCAAGCTGCTCGAGAAGCAGAAGGAGGGCAAGAAGCGGATGAAGATGGTCGGCCGCGTCGAGGTCCCCCAGGAGGCGTTCGTCGCCGCGCTGTCCAACGACGGCGCCGGGTCGTCCGAGAAGGGCAAGAAGTAGGCCGTCCGGGTGCGGATCCCCGACGGCTGGGCCGACCACCACGAGCCCACCGGGCGCTGGCAGACCTGGCTCGCCGGGCTGCCGCGGTTGGTCTCCGGGCTGCTCGAGGAGTGGCAGCTCACCGACGACGGTGAGCAGCGCCACGGGTACGCCGCGGTCGTGCTGCTGGTCCACACCGCCGAGGGCACCCCCGCGGCCCTCAAGGTCGCGTTCCCGCACACCGACGCCCAGCACGAGCACCTCGCGCTGCAGCACTGGCACGGCGAGGGCGCCGTACGCCTGCTGCGCGCCGACCCCGGCCGCCGGGCGATGCTGCTCGAGCGGCTGCACGTCACCGACCTGACCGATGCCTGGGACCTCGAGGCGTGCGAGGTCGTCGCCGGCCTCTACGGCCGCCTGCACGTGCCGGCCGTGCCGCAGCTGCGCCGCCTCTCGTCGTACGTCGGTGAGCTCACCGACCGGCTCGCCGCCCTGCCGCGCAACGCGTCCGTGCCCCACCGGATGGTCGAGCAGGTCGTCGCGCGCGGCCGCGCGTTCGCCGACGACGCCGCCACCGACGGCACGCTGATCCACACCGACCTGCACTACGAGAACGTCCTGGCCGCCGACCGCGAGCCGTGGCTGGCCATCGACCCCCGCCCGCTCAGCGGCGACCCGCACTACGAGGTCGCGCCCCTGCTGTGGAACCGGTGGGACGAGCTGGCCGGCGACGTGCGCGGCGGCGTCCGACGACGCTTCCACGCGACCATCGACGCCGCCGGCCTCGACGAGGAGCGCGCCCGCGACTGGGTCGTCGTGCGCGCGCTGCACAACGTCGTGTGGGAGCTCGACCAGCTGCGTCCCGACGACGAGTGGATCACCCGCTGCGTCACGCTGGCCAAGGCCGTGCAGGACTAGGAGCCCCGGTCCTGCCGCTCGTACGCCGTCACCAGGCCTGTCATCAAGACTGCGGCCAGCACCGCGCCGAGGGCCGGGTCGACCTCGTGCGCCAGCACCCACGCCACCACCGCCGAGACCACCACGGCCCCCGCGTAGGCCGAGGCCACGGCCGGCGGCGGGGGAGTGCGCGGGGGGACGCGGAACGTCGCGAAGAAGCCCACCACCAGCAGCGCCAGCACCACAGCGCCGCCGATGCGCAGCGCCGCCTGGTCGAGCGTCGCCACGACGACGAAGACGGCCGCCCAGCCGCCGACCAGCGGCGGGTACCAGGCCGGCGTGCTCGTGCGCTCCGGGCGCGGAGCGCGCTCGGGACGTGAGGGCCGCTCGGGCTCCGCCCAGGCGGCCGCGACGCCCTGGCCGAAGTGCGGGTCAGGCGTCGCGCGCTCGTCGGGCTCCTCGCCGACCGGCTCGACCTCCGGGTCCTCGTCCCGGTCCTCGTCCTCGGGCTCGTCCTGCGTCTCGTCGAGGACCGTCGGTGGGGCCGTGCCCCAGAACTCGTCCCAGAGCTCGTCGTGCGGCGGCTCCTCGGGCTGCTCCGGCCCTCCCGGCCCGTCGGGCGCCTGGCCGGGCAGGTCGACGAAGACCGGCGGACGCTCCGGCTCGGGCTCCTCGGGGGGCTCGAGATGCTCGCGACGCGCCTGCTCGGCGAGCTCCTTGGCCTCCTCGCGGCGGGCGCGGGCGGCGGCGCGGGCGGCGG
>JAOPXU010000120.1 GCA_025964985.1 Nocardioides sp. | reverse complement strand
TCGGCGGAGGAACCCCATGCGGCCGACCCTAACGCGACCTAAGGGTGCGTCTTACACGGCAGGATGGGCCCTCCGTCACCGTGACCTCCCGACCAGGGTGCCGTTAGGGACGAGAACACGTTCTAGCGCGAAGGATCCCCGTGGACCGTCTGTCCGGCCTCGACGCCAGCTTCCTCTACCTCGAGACCCCCGCCCAGCTCATGCACGTGTGCGGGGTGATCGTGATCGACCCGAGCACGATGCCCACGCCGTACTCGTTCGCCTCGCTGCAGTCCGGCATCGAGGAGCAGGTGCGCGACGTCGCCGAGTTCACCCGCAAGCTGCGCAGGGTGCCGCTCGGCCTCGACCACCCGATCTGGGTGCGCGACCGCCAGTTCGACGTCGAGCGCCACGTGCACCGTCTCGCCCTGCCCAGCCCCGGCGGCTACGAGGAGCTGACGAAGCTGACCGGCCACCTCGCCGGGCTGCCGCTCGACCGCTCGCGCCCGCTGTGGGAGATGTGGGTCATCGAGGGCTACCTCGACGACAAGATCGTCGTGTTCATGAAGATGCACCACGCGACCGTCGACGGCGTCTCGGGCAACAACCTCCTCTCGCACCTGTGCTCGCTCGAGGCCGACGCAGCGCCGCTGGCCCTGACCGACCCCCAGCCCCACGGGCGCAACGCCAGCTCGCGCGAGCTGCTGGCCCGTGCCGTCGTGAGCCGCGCCGCCCTGCCCGTCCACATGGCCAAGATCGTGGCGCCGACGGTGGGCAGCGTCGCCAGCACCATCACCCGCGCCCGCGCCGGTACGGCGATGGCTGCGCCGCTCACCGCGCCGCGCACGTCGTTCAACGGAACGATCACCGGCCACCGCACGATCGCGCTGACCGACATGCGCCTCGAGGACATCCGTGCGGTCAAGGCGGCGACCGGCACCACCGTCAACGATGTCGTGCTGGCGGTCTCCGGCGGCGCGCTGCGCGCCTACCTCGAGGAGCGCGACGAGCTGCCCGACACCTCGCTGCTGGCCTCGGTGCCGGTCAGCGTCCGCGAGCAGTCGCGTCGCTCGGCCGGCGCCAACAAGGTGTCCTCGCTGTTCACCCGGCTCGGCACCGACGTCGAGGACCCGCTCGAGCGGCTCGAGGCGATGGCGGTCTCCAACAAGCAGGCCAAGGACCACCACCAGGCGATCAGCGCCGACTCGCTGCAGGACTGGGCCGAGTTCGCGGCTCCCCGCACCTTCGGTCTCGCCGTGCGCGCTTACGCCGGGCTGCGGCTCGCCGAGAAGCACCCGCCGGCGATCAACCTGGTCATCTCCAACGTGCCCGGCCCGCCGGTGCCGATCTACTTCCTCGGCGGCCGCGTCGAGGGGCTCTACCCGCTGGGCCCGGTCTTCCACGGCGCCGGCCTCAACATCACGGTGATGAGCAACAACGGCCAGGTGCACGTCGGCGTCATCGCGTGCCGCGAGTCGATGCCCGACGCCGACGCGCTGGTGCGCCACTTCCCGACGGAGCTCGCGCGGCTGCGCGACGCCGTCGCCGCCGCCGAGGCCGAGGTCACCCCGATCGGGCGCGGGCGCCGCGAGTAGCGCCGCCGCGACGCTTCGTGGTCGGGTGGGGCCGTGACACGCACGGTCGACGTCGACTACCTCGTGGTGGGAGCCGGCGCCGCCGGCATGGCCTTCACCGACGCCCTCATCGACCACGCCGACGTGCGCGTCGCACTCATCGACCGGCGCGACGGCGTCGGCGGGCACTGGCGCGAGGCCTACCCGTTCGTCCGCCTCCACCAGGCCTCGACGTTCTACGGCGTCGCGTCCACGGTCCTGGGCGGTGAGGTCCAGCAGGACGGCCCCGAGGCCGGGCTGCACCAGCGCGCCGACCAGCCGGCGATCACGGCGTACTACGACCGGGTGCTGGCCGACCGGATGGTCGGCCCGGGCCGCGTCGAGCTGTTCCCCCGCAGCGACTACCTGGGCGACCGCACGTTCGTCGCCCTCGACACCGCCGAGCGCTTCGCCGTGCCCGAGCACTGCCGCGTCGTCGACGCCCGCTACCTGGCCCCGGAGATCCCCGCCGAGACCCCGCCGCGCTTCGCCGTCGAGGACGGCGCCCGCGTCGTCGCGGTCAACGACCTCGTCGCCATCGGGACCGCCGAGCCGCAGTACGTCGTCGTCGGGTCGGGCAAGACCGCCACCGACGCCGTGGTCTGGCTGTTGACCCACGGCGTCGACCCCGACCGCGTCTGCTGGGTGCGTCCGCGCGAGCCGTGGATGCTCAACCGCGCCGTCGTCCAGCCCGACCCCGAGGTCTACCTCTCGATGGTCGCCGGGATGCTCGCCTCGGCGGCCGCGTCGTCGACGCTCGACGAGGTCTTCCTCCGCCTCGAGGACGCCGGCACCATGCTGCGCATCGACCGGTCGGTGACGCCGACCATGGCCAAGGCCCCGACGCTGGGCACCTGGGAGCTCGACCTGCTGCGCACCGTCGAGCACGTCGTACGACGCGGGCGGGTGCGCGCGGTCGAGCCCGGCCGACTGCACCTGGACGACGGCCCGGTCGCGCTGGCCGACGACGCCCTGGTCGTCAACTGCGCCGCCGACGGCCTGAAGAACCCGCCGCGCGTGCCGGTCTGGGGGCCGGAGACGATCACCGTGCAGCCGGTGCGTGCCGGTTTCCCGTGCTTCGGCGCGGCGCTGGTCGGCTACGTCGAGGCCACGCGCTCCGACGACGCCACCAAGAACGCGCTGTGCCCGCCGTCGTCCTACGGCAACTCGCTGCAGCAGTGGGCCGAGATGAACGTGCTGGGCATGCGCGCCTCCGCGGCGTTCGGCGCCGAGCCCGACATCGCGGCGTGGAGCAACCGGGTCGCGCTCAACCCCGCGCGAATCGACCCGGACCGTCCCCGCACCCCGGGGCTGGACGACGCCGTCGCGCGACTGCACGAGCTCACCGGCCCGGGCTTGGCGCGGCTCGCCGCGCTGGCCGGCCTCGGCCGGCCTCGAACGGCCTGAGCGGACCGGCAGGTCAGGCCTCGACCATCGACGCCCGGAGCCGGCGCATGACCCGGTCGAGGATCTTGGCGACGTTGGCCTGGCTGATGCCCAGCTCCTTCGCGATCTCGACCTGGGTGCGGCCCTCGAAGAACCGCAGGTAGATGATCCGGCGCTCACGCTCGCTGAGCCGGCGCAGGGCCGGCTGCAGGATCGTGCGCGACTCGACGGTCACCAGGGCCTCGTCGACGTGCTCCTGCGGGACGAGGTCGCCCACCGTCCCGGCGCCGTCGTCGCCGGTCAGCGGCCGGTCGAGCGAGTCGCACGAGAGCTGGGCCGTCGCGAGCAGCACGTGCTCGTACTCCTCGCGCGCCATCGCGAGGTAGTCGCAGATCTCGCCTGCGCTGGGCTCGCGCCCGAGGTCCTCGGTCAGGTGGGAGGTCGCCGCCTGGATGCGGGCGCTGAGCTCTTGGATGCGACGCGGCGGACGCACCATCTTGATCCGGTCGCGCAGGTGGCGCTGCACCTCGCCCTTGATGGTCGGCACCGCGTAGGTCAGCAGGTCCTCGGCAGCGCCGGGGTCGTAGCGCTGCACTGCCTTGACCAGGCCCTCGTACGCCGTCTGCCGCAGGTCGTCCATGGGGCAGCCGCTGTCGCGGAACCGCATGGCGACCGCGTCGGCGACGCGGACGTTGAGCAGCACGACGGACTCGATGATCTCGGCGCGGCGCTCGGGGGAGGCGTCCACGGCCTCCGCGAGGAGCTCGCGGGTGCGGTCGGCGCGCTCGTCGCGACTGATCTCGCACAGCGCACCCCGGGCGCCGGACGCGCCGATGGCGATCCCGGCGTCACCGAGGTGCGCTGTCACGGACCAGCCGTCAACGACCGGCGGCGCGGTCGACACGGTCGTGGTAGTGGTGGCCGACCTTGCCGCCGAAGAAGGCGGCGACCAGGGTGCCCAGCACGACGGCCGCGCCGGTGATGATCGCTCCGATGCTGGCCTCGTCCTCGGCCACGGGGAGGTTGGGCAGGTTGACCCGGTTGAGGATGTTGTACTCCGAGCCGAAGACGAACCCGAGGACCGCGGCGATGATCGTGATGAGCAGCCCGATCACCCACACGCCGATGCCCTGGCGGCCGCCGTCGAAGCGCGACATCCGCCCGGCGACGTAGCCGCCCGCGTAGTAGCCCAGCAGCAGCACGACGAGCAGGACCACGGCGGCGACGATGCCGATGGTGCCGGCCTGCCGCTCGGCGTCGTCCTGGGTGACGTTGATCGAGTCCCCGACGCCGCTGGCGATCGCTCCGATGATGCTCGACAGCAGGATCGAGACGCCGATGGCCACGAGCCAGCCGAAGAAGCAGGCACCCAGGTTGAGCCCGCCGAACTTGTCGCGGGCGTCCTGGTCGGTGCGCCGTGACGTCGTGTGCGCGTGGTCGATGTCGACCTCGTGGCGCCCGTGGGTGTCGTGGGCGCCGGTGGCCCCGACGCTGGTCGCGCCGCTGTCGGTCGGGCCGGTGGTCCGGGAGTCGTGGGGTGTGCGTCGCTCAGCCATGGTGGATCTCCTCGGGTGATGGGTGTGACACGTCGCTGCTGCCGGTGGGGCAGCGCGATCGGGCACGGGGTCGGTCGGGGTCGGTCAGGGTGGCGCCCGCGGGGTACCGGGCGGGCCGACCGGCTCGACCGACCGGTGCCTGTGCTGTTGATGAGCAGTGCTGTGGCGCCGCTGTTTACGAGGTAAACGGTTCCACGTCGTTCCAGGGCCATCGACCCCCCTGAGGGTGACCGCGACGGCTCCGGGAGGCGCGTCTACAGTCGGCAGCACCGGCCGACGGAGCGGACCCAGGAGGTGCACGTGAGCGGACGACCACCGGACGCCGACTCCTCAGGCCCCGTGGACCCGACGGACGTCGACGCCGACCAGGCGCTGGTCCGCGGCGAGGACCCGCCCTCGCGCCGCGAGCCGCTCAGCCGCGAGCGCATCGTCGACTCGGCCGTCGACTACATCGACGCCCACGGCCTGCCCTCGCTGACCATGCGCCGGCTGGGCCAGGAGCTCGGCGTCGAGGCGATGGCGCTCTACCGCTACGTCCCGGGTCGTGAGGACCTCCTCGACGCCGTCGCCGGTTCGGTGATCAACGAGATGGAGCACGACGACGAGGTCGTCGACCAGCCCCACGACGGCTGGCAGGACTTCCTGCAGCGGCTCGCCCACGGCGTACGACGCGTGGCGCTGCGCCACCCGAAGGTCTTCCCGCTGGTGGCCTCGCGCCCGCCCGAGGCGCCCTGGCTGCGTCCACCGCTGCGCAGCCTCGACTGGGTCGAGACGTTCCTGGCCGGGCTCCACGCCGCCGGCTTCTCGGACCGTGCGGCCGTCTCGGCCTACCGCAGCTTCACGGGCTTCCTCCTGGGGCACCTGCTGCTCGAGGTCGCCAACCTCGGCGCCGACCTGGGTCCGCTCGACGTCATCGAGGACGCCGAGGAGCCGTCGCCGCGCGAGCTGTCAGCTGGATACACCCACGTCGCCCGGCTGCGGGGGATGCTCAGCGAGGACCACGCGGCGGAGGAGTTCGAGGAGGCCCTCGAGGAGCTCCTCGACCGGATCGCGCTGATGCTGCAGCTCGACGCCCGGGCCGACGAGGGCCCGGCGTCTCCCTAGGATCGCGAGATGCCGCCCCGCTCGCCCCTGCCCACCCGGCACGGGCTGAGCGCGGCCTGGGTGGTCACGCCGCACCGTGACCCGGCCGGTCCGGCTCCCTGGTCGAGCATGGGCGAGTGGCTGCGCCACCACGTCGACGCCCGGGTCGACGCCGACCGGCTGCTCGACGCCGGCCGCTTCGTCTACGCCGACGCCCGGCCGGTCGCCGAGGGCGACCCCTACCGCCCGCACACCTTCGTCTGGTTCCACCGCGACCTGCGCGAGGAGCCGGCCGTGCCGGGCGCGCTCGCCGTGGTGCACCGCGACGAGCGCGTCGTGGTCGTCGACAAGCCGGCGTTCCTCGCGACGGTGCCGCGCGGCAGCCACGTGGTCCAGAGCCTCGTCGTGCGCCTGCGCGAGGAGCTGGAGCTCCCCGAGCTCACGCCGATGCACCGCCTCGACCGGGTCACCTCGGGGCTGGTGCTGTGCGCGACCGAGCGGCGGTGGCGGGCGGCGTACCAGTCGATGTTCGCGGCGGGGGAGGTGCGCAAGACCTACCGCGCGCTCGCCCCGTGGCTATCCGAGCTCGAGACACCGACGACCGTGCGCGACCACATCAGGTCGGTGCCGCGCACCGGGCGCGCCGAGGTCGTCCCGGACGCGCCGGTCAACGCCGAGACGCTGGTCGAGGTCGAGGAGCGCCGCGGCGACCTCGCGGTCTACCGGCTCTCCCCGCGCACCGGGCGCACCCACCAGCTGCGGCTGCACCTGCTCGGCCTCGGGGCGCCGATCGTCGACGACCCGCTCTACCCCGACGACCTCGGCGTCTCGATCGACGACTTCAGCCGACCGCTGCAGCTGCTGGCCAGCGAGCTGCAGTACGCCGACCCGGTCGACGGCACGCACCGCCGCCTGGTCAGCCCGCGGCGCATGCCGCTGCGGGCCGCGGGCAGCGCGGCTACAGGCGCGTGATGACGAGCGAGGCCCGGCGCCGGGTACGGGCGGCGAGCCGCCACGCGAGGCCGACCTGCGCCTCGTGGTAGCGGGTCAGGTCACCGGGCGACGGGCGCCGGCCGAAGCGCCGGATGTAGTCGTGGACGAGGGCCTGGTCGACCTCGGCGGCCGCCGGAGGAGTGGTCCAGGCGGGGGAGGACGGGTGGAGAGTGGACATCGGGCACCTCGCACGACGCGCAGGGGAGGCGCCGTTGCATGACGCCAGGATGATCGTAGGCCGCGATCGCGTGCGGTGCTCTCGCCCGCGCGGGTGATCGTGGTCAGACCGGTGGCCGGGGTGCGGCCCGGTCGCCCCAGAAGAACGTGTCGCGCGAGCGTGCGTTGACGGTGGCCACGGCCTCGAGGAAGGCCGGCACGAACTTCTCCGACTCGAGCACGCACGCGGCGTGGCCCGAGTCGACCTCGTGCATCGTCGCGCCGCGGATGGAGCGGGCCAGACCCACCTGCCGCTCGGCGGGGATGACCCGGTCGCCGGTGGTGACCACGACGGCGGTCGGCACGTCGATGCGCCCCAGCCACGGCCGTGAGTGGTGGCGGCCCAGCGCGGCGAGCGCCTGTCCGACGGCCCAGGGGCTGGTGGAGCGGAACTCCGCGAGCGCCCAGTCCTGGATGTCGGTCGGGCGCAGGTCGACGGCCGCAGCGGCCGCGCGCGCCGCCCGGGTCGCCGTACGGGACCGGGAGACCTCGCGCAGGCCGAGCATGCTGGCGCCCATCCCGGTGAAGAAGAGGCGCTCGACCGCGCTGAGCTGGAAGCGGTCGGCGGTCGAGCACAGGACCAGGCCGCGCACCAGGTCCGGGTGCTGGCGCCAGACACGCTGGGCGACGACGCCGCCCATCGAGTAGCCGGCGACGATCACGTCGCGCAGCTCGAGCACGTCGACGAGCGCGGCGACGTCGTCGGCGCAGTCGTGCAGGGAGAAGTCGGCGCTCTTGACGCCGCGCCCGTGCCAGCGCTGGTCGAGGGTGACCACCCGGTGCTTCTGGGCCAGCCGCTGGATGACGGGGAACCACGTGAGCAGGCCGGTGCAGCCCAGCGCGTGCAGCAGCACGACGGTGGAGGAGTCGGGCGAGGGACCGGGTGTGTCGGTGACGTACGTCGACCCGCGGCCGGGCAGCTCGACCATCCGTCCGTCGGGGATCGGCACCCACGGCATGTAGACGCGCGAGCGGACCAGGCCCATCGGGGAGAGGGCGGGCATCGGCGGTGCCTCCGTCGGATCAGAAGGATGATGGCAGCGCCAACTAGAACAGGTTACAGTTTCGCGCGTGAGTTCAGTCGACGGCTACACGCCCGCGGACCCGGAGTCGCTCGACGCCGTGCGATCCGTCATCACCTCGGTGCTCGAGAAGGCACCCGACACCGGCCCGGCGTGGGGTGACCTCGCTGCCGCCGGGCTGCTGGCCCTGCCGGTGCCCGAGGCCCACGGCGGCGAGGGCCTCGGCCTGGCCGAGGTGGGGGTCCTGCTGCGCGAGACCGGTGCGCGCGCCGCGCACCTGCCCGTGTGGGAGACGCTGTGCTGCGGGGTGCTGACCCTCGCGGCCACCGGCTCCGAGGAGCAGCAGGCGGCCCTCCTGCCCGGCGTCGCCGCCGGCGACGTGGTGCTGACGCCCGCGCTGCGGGAGGTCGGCCGGCGGTTGACCGACCGGCCCGAGGCGTCGTACTCCGACGGCAGGGTGAGCGGCCGCAAGGTCGGCGTCTCCTACGCCGACGGCGGCGGCCTCACCACGCGCCTGCTGGTCACCGCGCGTGACGGCGAGCGCGACGTCGTCGTCCTGGTCGACCCGAGCGGCCCCGGCGTCACGCTGGTCGAGTCCGGCAGCTCCGCGCGCATCACCCAGCACACCGTCGTCCTCGACGGCGCCCCCGCCGAGCTGCTCGCCGACGGTGCCGCGCGCGTCCTCGTCGACCACGCGGTCACCGGCCTGGCCCTGCTCGCCGCCGGCGTGGTCAAGGGCGCGGTCGACCTGACCGCCGACTACATCAAGGGCCGCGAGCAGTTCGGCCGGGCGCTGGCGCAGTTCCAGGCCGTCGCCATGCAGGGCGCCGACCTCTACATCGCCTCGCGCACCCTCGACCTCGCCGCCGAGAACGCCGCCTGGCGCGTCGGCTGCGGCGTCGACGCCACCGACGACCTCGCGGTGGCGGCCTACTGGGTCTGCACCGAGGCGCCGCGCGCGCTGCGCACCTGCCACCACCTCCACGGCGGCATGGGCGTCGACACGACCTACCCGCTGCACCACTACTACTCGTGGGTCGTCGACATCTCCCACGCCCTCGGCACCCTGCCCGGCGACGTCGACGTCGAGGACCCGACGGCCAAGAACCTCGAGCTCACCGCCGAGCAGCGCCGGCTCAAGACGGAGATCCGCACCTACTTCCACGGCGTCGCCTCCCACGACGAGCACGACGTCATGGGCAAGGACCGCCACGGCGAGACCTACCAGCGCGTCATCCGCCAGATGGGCGCCGACGGCTGGATGGGCATCGGCTGGCCGAAGGAGTACGGCGGCCACGGGCTCGGCGAGATCGAGCAGACGATCTTCGCCAACGAGGCCCAGCACGCCGACGTCCACCTGCCGGCCGTGACCCTGCAGACGGTCGGGCCGACACTGATCCGCCACGGCACGCCGAAGCAGAAGGACATGTTCCTGCGGCGCATCCTCGCGGGCGACGTCCACTTCGCGATCGGCTACAGCGAGCCCGACGCCGGCACCGACCTCGCGGCGCTGCGCACGACCGCGCGCCGCGACGGCGACCACTACATCGTCAACGGCCAGAAGATGTGGACCACCGGCGGCCACCAGGCCGACTACGTGTGGCTCGCGGTGCGCACCGACACCGAGGCGCCCAAGCACAAGGGCATCTCGATCCTCATCGTCGACACCACCGACCCCGGCTACTCCTTCACGCCGATCATCACCGCCGACGGCGCCCACCACACCAACGCGACCTACTACAACGACGTCCGCGTGCCCGTCGACATGCTGGTCGGCGAGGAGAACCAGGGCTGGAAGCTCATCACCACCCAGCTCAACCACGAGCGCGTCATGCTCGGCCCGGCCGGGCGCATCGAGGGCCTGCGCGACCGCATCGCCGACTGGGCCACCAAGGCCGGCGTCGTCGACCGCCCCGACGTGCGCGACGTGATGGGCCGGGTGACGGCCGTCTTCCGCGTCAACGAGCTGCTCAACTGGGAGGTCGCCCGCGCGGCCGCCGTCGGCGAGATCTCGGTCGGCGACGCGTCGTCGTCGAAGGTCTTCGCCGCCGACCAGGTCCAGCACCTCTCCGCCGACCTCGTCGCGATCGTCCAGCGCTACGGCGACCCGGCCGAGGAGGAGACGAGAGCACTGCTCCGCTACCTCGACGACCAGGCCAAGCGCAACCTCGTGCTCACCTTCGGCGGTGGCGTCCAGGAGGTGCAGCGCGAGCTGATCGCGATGTTCGGCCTCGGGCTGCCGAGGGTCCCGCGTTGACGGGTGACGGGGTCCACGAGCAGGTCATGGCCGAGGCCGAGGCGATCAAGGCCATCGGCGAGGCGTCGGAGTCGATCGCTCCCTACGAGGTCCACCAGTCCACGATCGGCACCTGGCTCGACGCCCTGGGCTACGACAACGACCGGTTCCGGCAGGGCGAGGCGCCACCGTCGATGGCGCAGGTCTGGACGATGCCCGGCCTCGGCCGTCGTCGTCCGCCCGAGGACCCGCTCAGCCGGATGACCGAGTTCCTCACCGAGCAGGGCTACACCGCGGTGCTGGGCACCAACTGCGAGCAGAGCTACGAGCGCTACGTGCGCGTCGGCGAGCTGCTACGGGTCACCAGCGCCCTCGACTCGGTCGTCGGGCCCAAGAAGACGGCGATGGGTGAGGGCTACTTCGTCACGTCCCGCAACACCTGGTACTCCGGTGAGGAGAAGGTCGCGACCATGCTCTTCCGCGTCCTCAAGTTCATCCCCAGGGAGAAGTCCTGATGGCCGTCCGCCCGATGGTCAACCGCGACTCGCAGTTCTTCTGGGACGGCACCCAGGCCGGTGAGCTGCGCATCCAGGTCTGCAACGCCTGCGGGACCAAGCGCTTCCCGCCCGGCCCGGCCTGCCGCTCGTGCGAGGCCTACGACCAGGGCTACGAGGTCGCGTCGGGCGAGGGCACCGTCTTCTCCTACGTCGTCCACCGCCACCCGCCCGTGCCCGGCAAGGAGCTGCCGATCGTCATCGCGCTCGTCGACCTCGACGAGGGCGTGCGGATGATCGGCGAGGTCACGGGCCTCCCGGAGGCCGACGACCTCCAGATCGGCGACCGGCTGCGGGTCGACTTCGACCGCGTCGACGACGAGCTGACCCTCCCGATCTGGCGAAAGGCCTGACATGCGCGACCTCGAGGCCGGCCAGGCCATCCCGGAGTGGAGCCTCCCGCTCACCCCGACCACCATCGTCAGCACCGCCATCGCCACCCGCGACTGGCAGGACGTCCACCACGACCGCGACATCGCCCAGGCGGCCGGGTCGAAGGACATCTTCATGAACATCTTGACCAGCAACGGCCTCGTCGAGCGCTACGTCGTCGACTGGGCCGGGCCCGACACCGAGCTCAAGGGCATCGCGATCCGGCTCGGCGCCCC
Source organism: Nocardioides sp. (assembly GCA_025964985.1). GTDB lineage: Bacteria > Actinomycetota > Actinomycetes > Propionibacteriales > Nocardioidaceae > Nocardioides. The sequence continues at coordinate 1,173 of JAOPXU010000120.1, read as the reverse complement.
GGCGTACCCCTACGACACGCTGACGTTCAGCGGCGAGGTCACCGAGGTCGCCGACGGTGTCGCCACGATCGCCGTGGTCGGCCGGGTCTCGCTCGGCGACCACGTCACCGGGACCGTCCGGGTGGCCGTCGCGTGACGCGCTCGCCATCGCGGTCGCTGTCGGGCGAGGCCGCGATCGTCGGCATCGGGGCCACCGAGTTCTCCAAGGCCTCCGGCCGCTCCGAGCTGCAGCTCTCCGTCGAGGCGGTGCGCGCCGCGATCACCGACGCCGGGCTGTCGGTCGGCGACATCGACGGCCTGACGACGTTCACGATGGACACCTCGTCGGAGATCGCCGTGGCCCGCGAGCTCGGACTTCCCGAGCTGCGCTTCTTCAGCCGCATCAACTACGGCGGCGGGGCGGCGTGCGCGACGGTGCAGCAGGCCGCGATGGCGGTGGCCACCGGGGTGGCCGACGTCGTCGTCGCCTACCGCGGCTTCAACGAGCGCTCCGAGAGCCGCTTCGGGCAGTTCTCGCTCGCGGCCGCGACGCAGGTCAACACCAACGGCCTCGACAACGCCTGGTCCTACCCGTTCGGCCTCGGTACCCCGGCGGCGACGGTGGCGATGCAGGCGCGCCGCTACATGCACGAGTACGGCGCCACCTCGGCCGACTTCGGCGCCGTCGCGGTGGCCGACCGCCGCCACGCCGCGACCAACCCGCACGCGTTCTTCCACGGCAAGCCGATCACCATCGAGGACCACCAGGCCTCGCGGATGATCGTCGACCCGCTGCACCTGCTCGACTGCTGCCAGGAGAGCGACGGCGCGGTCGCGCTGGTCGTCGTCTCGGCCGAGCGGGCACGCGACCTGGCCCAGAAGCCGGCGTACGTCGCGGCCGCGGCCCAGGGGAGTGGGCGCGACCAGTTCGTGATGACGTCCTACTACCGCGACGACATCGGCATCCCCGAGATGGGCGTGGTGGGGCGCGAGCTGTGGCGCCAGTCGGGGCTGACCCCGGCCGACATGCCGATGGCGATCCTCTACGACCACTTCACCCCCTACGTGCTGATGCAGCTCGAGGAGCTCGGCTTCTGCGGCAGGTCCTTGGCACGCTCGGCCGAGACCACGACGATCGCCTGCGCGCCGTCGCTCTCCTGGCAGCAGTCCAGGAGGTGGAGCGGGTCGACGATC
>JAOPXU010000109.1 GCA_025964985.1 Nocardioides sp. | reverse complement strand
GGAGGGCGAGGACCGCCGGCACCGCCGGGACGGCGAGCCGGGTCAGCGGGACGGCGTACGCCGCGGCGGCCCACAGGCCGCCGGCGACGAGCGAGGCGAGGGCGACGTCGGTGGTGCCGTTGTCGAGCACGGGCAGGACCACGACGCCGGTGGTCATCGACGCGGCGGCGATGGTGCAGGCCTGGAGCAGCGCCTCCCCGCGGGTCACCGCGAGGGGGGCCAGGATCAGCACGGCGGCAGTCAGCAGGGCGGGGCCGCAGCCGGAGGTCCACAGGTCGGTGGCGCTGAGGCCGCCCCCCGGGAGGTCGAGCAGGGCGCTGAGCACGAGGTCGGTCCAGGACAGCACCGCGCCGGCACCGGCCGTCCAGGCGGTGGCGTGCAGCCCGTGGACCCGGCGGGTGGCGGCCGCCAGCGCGCCGAACCCGACCGTGGCCAGCGCCGCGACCACGAGGTCGTGCCCGACCACCGACGGCAGGGCCAGCTCGACCAGGACCAGCCCGAGGACCCCGACGGCCTGGGGGACCACCAGCCGGTGCGCGCCTTGGGTGAGCACGAGGCCGCCGGCTGCGAGCACGACCCCCACCGTCACCGCGAGACCCGCGGCCTCGAGCCCGTCGGTGCCGCCCACCCCGTCCAGCCACCCGGCACGGTCGGCGCCCAGCACGTCGAGCACCAGCATCCCCAGCGACACCGACACCAGGGCCTCGGCCGCGACCCGCAGGCCACGGCCGCGCAGCACCGTCCCGCCGGCGGCGGTGGCGACGGTGAGGGCACCCAGCACCACCGTGCGGCCGCCGACGCCGAGCCAGCCCCACGCCACGGCCAGGAAGATGACGGCCGCGACCAGCAGGCACAGGGCGCCGAGGCCGAGCAGGATCGCCGGCACCGACGACGTCCGCACGCCGGTGCGCGGCGGCGGGACGACGAGCGGGGGGACGACGGGCCCGGGCGTCGCGGACGGGGCGGTGGGGGGCGTCGTACGGGAGGGGGCGGTCGGGGCGGGCTGCCTGCTGGCGGCCCGCAGCCGGGCCACGAGGGTGTCCACGCGCTGCAGCTGCTGGTAGACCTCGGCGGCGCGCGGGTGGCCGAGGACGACGTCACAGGTCGCGCAGCGGTCGTCGGAGGACAGGTCGGCGGGGAGCTCGGTGCGACAGGAGGGGCACGCGCGGGGGTCGGCGTAGGTGTACATGGCTCCATCCGACCGCCGGAGCCACCTCGTCGGCCCCGTCGGGGGACTCCCGAGCACCTGGGTACGCGTGCTCAGGCGCGCCCGGCGCCCGCGGCGCTGTGCACAACCTGTGGAGGAAGCTGTGCACGACGGCCCGGACCTGTGGACGTGCGACCGTCCGCTGTGGAGCGCCGGTGGAACCACCGGTACGTCGTGCGGAACCCTGGTGCGGCGGCGCCCGCCGGGCGTAGAACTCTCCCCACGCACTCCCGCGAGGGGGTGCGGGACAGCTCGGAGACGAGGGTCCTCACGGCAGCAGTCCCGGTCCGCCGGGGCAGCAGCCGCCGCTCACCAGGTGACGAGGTGGGCGGGGACCCGAGGCGAGGAGCGGTCGATCGGAGGCGTCACCACCCGGTCACCAGGAGGGCCCTTGTGACTCATACTCACGAGGGCCCTTCGTCTTTCCCGGCCGGCCCCGGACGAGCGCTCATTCGGCCGACCCACCGGTAACCGCAAGACTGACGCGGTGGTCATGTACCGGGTACTGCACGCGGTCGTCCCGCCGCTCGCCAAGGCCGTCTGGCGCCCCCACGTCACCGGACTCGAGCACCTGCCCGCCACCGGCGGGGTCATCCTCGCCAGCAACCACCTGAGCTTCGCCGACTCCGTCGTCATCCCCGTGGTCGTGCCGCGCAAGGTCGTGTTCCTGGCCAAGTCCGACTACTTCGAGGGCCCCGGCGTGCGCGGGACGCTGCAGCGGGCCTGGTTCGAGGGCCTCGGGATGCTGCCCGTCGACCGCGACGACCCGCAGGCCGCGCTCGCCAGCCTCGACACCGCGCTGGAGGTGCTCGGCCGCGGCGAGGCGTTCGGCATCTACCCCGAGGGCACCCGCTCGCGCGACGGCCGGCTCTACCGCGGCCGCACCGGCGTCGCCCACCTCGCCCTGACCGCCGGGGTCCCGGTCGTGCCCGTCGGGCTCGTCGGCACCGAGCTCCTGCAGCCCGTGGGCGCCCGTGCGCCGCGGGTCGTGCGGGTCACGGTGCGCTTCGGGGCGCCGGTCGAGGTGGCCGGCCGCTTCGACGGCGTACCCCTGGGGCGCGCGCGGCGGGTGCTGACCGACGAGGTGATGACGGCCGTGCAGGCGCTGTCGGGCCAGGAGCCGGCCGGCGTCTACAACGAGCGGTCGGCCTAGCCTGAGCGGTCGGGGATGATCGTCCGGTGGACGTGCCGCCGGTCTGTGTCGCCCTGGGTCTCGAGCCGCACCCCGAGGGCGGGTGGTACCGCCAGACCTGGCGCTCGGCGGAGTCGGTGACGCTGCCCGACGGACGGGTCCGGCCGACCGCGACGCTCATCCACTTCTTCCTGGCCGCGGGGGAGTCCTCGGCCTGGCACCGGGTCGCCTCCGACGAGGTCTGGCTGGCGCACGCCGGCACCGTGCGGCTGCAGCACGGCGGGGGCGCCGACCGGCCCGCCGACGGTCCCGAGGAGGTGCTCGGCGTCGGCCATGGTGCGTCGGCCCAGCTCGTCGTACGGGCGGGGGAGTGGCAGCGCACGCTGCCCGGCGACGGCGACGCGCTGGTGTCGTGCCTGGTCTCGCCCGGCTTCGACTTCGCCGACTTCGAGCTGGCGTGACGGGGGCGGCCGGACTGTCGGTGCCGGCTGCTTGGGTGGAGCCATGACCACCTCGGGACAGACCTACCGCCTGGTGCGCGAGCGCGCCGCGGTCGACGTCCCCGTGCTCGACGAGCACCAGCAGGCCGTGGTCGACCACCGCGAGGGGCCGCTGCTCGTGCTGGCCGGGCCGGGCACCGGCAAGACCACGACGCTCGTCGAGGCCGTCGTCGACCGGCTGCAGCAGCCGGGGGTCAACCCCGACAACGTGCTGGCGCTGACGTTCTCGCGCAAGGCCGCCGAGCAGCTGCGCGACCGGGTGACGGCGCGCCTCGGGCGCACCCTGGCCACCGGCCTGTCCTCGACGTTCCACTCCTTCGCCTACGCGCTCGTGCGCCACCACGCACCGGCCGACATCTACGCCGCCCCGCTGCGGCTGCTGTCGGCCCCCGAGCAGGACGTCGTGCTCCGTGAGCTGCTCACCGACCACCCCGAGTCGGTCACCTGGCCCGAGAGCCTGCGCCGCGCCCTCGGCACCCGCGGCTTCGCCCGCGAGGTCAACGCCGTGCTCTCCCGCGCCCGCGAGAAGGGCCTCGACGGCGACGAGCTGCTCGCCCTCGGTGCCGAGCACGACCTGCCCGAGCTGGTGGCGGCCGGGCTCTTCCTCGAGCAGTACCTCACGACCCTCGACTCCATCGGCGCCACCGACTACGCCGACCTGATCCGCCGCGCGACCATCGAGGCCGCCGCCCACCGCGACGACCTGCGCCGCCGCTACCGCTACGTGTTCGTGGATGAATACCAGGACACCGACCCGGGCCAGGTCGCGCTGCTGCGCCAGCTCGCCGGTGACGCCGGCAACCTCGTCGTGGTCGGCGACCCGCACCAGTCCATCTACGGCTTCCGCGGGGCCGAGGTGCGCGGCATCCTCGACTTCCCCGCCCAGTTCCCGCGCCACGACGGCGCCCACGCCGACGTCCTGGCCCTGCGCACGACGCGCCGCTTCGGCGCCCACCTGCTGCTCGCCTCGCAGCGCGTGGCCTCGCGGCTCGCGCTGCCCGGCTCGATCCCCGACACGGCCAAGGCCGCGTTCCTGGCGCCGGAGTCCTCGGCGCCCACGACGGGGCGCGCCGAGGCGATGACCTTCGACACCGACCGGGCCGAGGCCGAGCACCTCGCCGACATCCTGCGGCGCGCCCACCTCGAGGACGGCGTCGACTGGTCCGACATGGCCGTGCTTGTCCGCTCGGGCCGCTCGACCATCCCGTCGCTGCGCCGCTCGCTGGGTGCTGCCGGCGTGCCCGTCGAGGTCGCCAGCGACGAGGTGCCCCTGGTCCGCGACCCCGCGGTGCTGCCCCTGCTCGACGCCGTGCGCGCGGTGGTCCACCTCGACGACGACGACGACGACCCCGACGACGTCGACTTCATCCACCCCTCCCGGGCCGAGTCGCTGCTGCTGAGCCCGATCGGCGGCCTCGACGCCGGCCAGCTGCGCCGGCTCGGCCGTCAGCTGCGCGCCCGCGCCAAGGAGCAGGCCCGCACCGGCGACGAGACCCAGCCGCCCCCGCCCACCTCGCGCGAGCTCATCCGCTCTGCCGTGGTCGACGCGACGTTCCTCGACGGGCTCGACGGTCCCGAGGTCGACCGGGCGCGCGCCCTGGCCCGGCTGCTCGCGAGCTGCCGCGCCGAGCTCGACGACGGCGCGTCCGCCGAGGAGGTGCTGTGGCACCTGTGGTCCGGGACCCGCTGGCCCGAGCGCCTGCGCCGCTCGATCGGCAACGGCGGGGGAGCAGCCCGTCGCGCCCACCGCGACCTCGACTCCGTCTGCGCGTTGTTCGAGGCGGTCGCGCGCGCCGAGGAGCAGCGCGTCCACCTGGGCGTCGCCGACCTGTTCGCGACGCTCTCCGCCCAGCAGATCCCCGCCGACACGCTGTCCGAGCGTGGCGCGCGCGGGTCCGCCGTACGCCTGCTCACCGCCCACCGCTCCAAGGGCCTCGAGTGGCACCTCGTGGTCGTCGCCCACGTCCAGCAGGAGGCCTGGCCCGACCTGCGCCGCCGCGCCACCCTGCTGCAGGCCGACCGCATCGGCGAGGACGGGCTGGTGCCGCCGGTGACCCCGCGCGAGCTGCTCCTCGAGGAGCGCCGCCTCTTCTACGTCGCCTGCACCCGCGCGCGCTCGCGCCTCGTCGTCACCGCGGTCAAGTCGCCCGACGACGAGGGCGAGCAGCCCTCGCGCTTCGTCGACGAGCTCGGCGTCCCGGTGGTCCACCAGGTCGGTCGACCACAGCGACCACTGTCCATGTCCGGCCTCGTCGGCGACCTGCGGCGCACCCTGGCCGACCCCACGTCGCCCGAGCCGCTGCGCCAGGCGGCGGCCCGACGCCTGGCCCGCCTGGCCGGCGAGACGGTCGGCACCCGGCGCCTCGTGCCCCAGGCCGACCCGGCGACGTGGTGGGGCACGCGCTCACGCTCCTGGTCGACCCAGCCGGTCCGCGACGCCGACCAGCCGGTGCCCGTCTCGGCGAGCGTGCTCGAGCACCTGATGGTGTGCCCGACCCAGTGGTTCCTCGAGCGCGAGGCCGGCGGCATCGCCCGCGCCCACCAGGCCGCCAACCTCGGCCAGATCGTGCACGCCCTGGCCGAGCGGGTGGCCAACGGCGAGGTCGACGCCGCGGTAGACGACGGCGACGCGCTGATGGCCCACGTCGACGAGGTCTGGGACCGCCTGGAGTTCCGCACGCCCTGGTCCAAGAACCGCGAGCACGACCGCACCCGCGCCGCCCTGGCCCGCTTCCTGCGCTGGCACCACGCCAACACCCGCACCGTCGTCGGCGTCGAGCACTCGTTCTCCGCCGTCGTCGACGTCGGGGGTCCCGACGGCGAGGCGCTGCCCGTGCGGCTCACCGGCTTCGCCGACCGCGTCGAGCTGGCCGGCGACGGCAGCGTCGTGGTGGTCGACCTCAAGACCAACCGGTCGATGCCCACCGGCACCGGCGTGGCCCAGCACCGCCAGCTCGCGCTCTACCAGTACGCCGTCGACGAGGGCGCCGTCGACGAGCTGCTGCCCGAGCCGGGCGGAGCCCGCTCCGGCGGCGCCGAGCTGGTGCAGCTCGGCAGCCTCGACGACAACGACAGCGCCGTCGTCCAGACCCAGGACCCGCCGTCCGCCGACGGTCCCGAGCGGCGTGCCCTGCGCGAGCAGATCGGGATGGCCGCCCGGATGCTGCGCGCCGAGGAGTTCCCTGCGACGCCCGGCGGCCACTGCCGCGACTGCTCGTTCGTCCCGGTGTGCCCGGCCCGCAGCGCGGGGTCGGTGACCGGATGACGCCCCGCGAGATCCGTACCCCCGTCGAGCTCCAGGCGGTGATGCGCGCGGCGTTCCCGGTCAGCGACCAGCAGTGGCTGGCGGTCAGCGCGCCGCTCGAGCCCGCCGTCGTGATCGCCGGGGCCGGCTCGGGCAAGACCACGCTGATGGCCGCCCGGGTCGTCTTCCTGGTCGTCACCGGCCAGGTCCGGCCCGACCAGGTGCTCGGCCTGACCTTCACGACCAAGGCCGCCAGCGAGCTGCGCCGCAAGATCCGCGAGGCCCTGCTGGCCGCGGGCGCCCTCGACGCGCCTCGGCGCAGCGACCTGCAGGGTCCCGACGACGACGAGCAGCTCGAGCCGACCGTGCTCACCTACAACGCCTACGCCGCCCAGCTGCTGACCGAGCACGGCTTGCGCATCGGTCACGAGCCCGACACCCGGGTCGTCACCGACGCCGCGCGCTACCAGCTCGGCGCGCGGGTCGTCGACCGGTTCACCGGCGACGTCCACCACCTCACCGACCACCCGCCGACCGCCATCCAGAACCTCCTGGCCCTCGACGGCGCCATGAGCGAGCACCTGGCGACCCTCGACGAGGTGCGCGCCTTCGACGCCCGTGAGCGCGCTGCCTTCGTGAGGGCCGTCGCAGAGGAAACGGCTGGCAAGAACCGCAAGACCTACCGCGGGCCGCCGGAGGCGGCCATCTCGGCCATCGACCGTCGGGCCGAGCTGCTCGAGCTCGTGGCCGACTACCGCCGGCTCAAGGCCGACCTGGGCCTGATGGACTTCTCCGACCAGATCGAGCTCGGCGCCCGGCTCGCGCACGAGCGCTCCGAGGTGGGCGAGGTCGAGCGCGGCAAGTACCACGTCGTGCTGCTGGACGAGTACCAGGACACCTCGGTCGCCCAGGCCACGATGCTGTCGCGCCTCTACTCCGGCCCCGATCCCGCCCACGGGCTCGGTCACGCCGTCACCGCGGTCGGCGACCCCAACCAGGCCATCTACGGCTGGCGTGGCGCCTCGGTGAGCAACATCGTCAACTTCGCCGACACCTTCCCGCCGGTCACCGGCGAGCCGGCGCTGTTCCACCTCACGATCAGCCGCCGCTCCGACCGCCGCATCCTCGAGGCGGCCAACCACCTCGCGGCGCCGCTCTACGCCGCCTACGACCAGGTCGAGCCGCTGCGCCCGGCCGACGGCGCCGCCGACGGCGAGGTGCGGGTCGCCGTCCACGACACCGCCGTCGCCGAGCTCGAGACGCTGGTCGCCGAGGTCACCGCGGCCCACACCGGCGACCCGGGCGGCCTGTGGTCCGACATCGCCGTCCTCACCCGTGACAACTCCCACGCCGAGGGCGTCTTCGACGCGCTCACCGACGCCCAGGTGCCCGTCGAGATCGTCGGACTCAAGGGCCTGCTGCGCCTGCCCGAGGTGGCCGAGGTCGTCGCCACCCTGCACCTGCTCCACGACGTCACCCACAACCCGTCGCTGCTCACGCTGCTCACCGGGCCGCGCTGGGCGATCGGGCCGCGCGACCTGCGGCTGCTCAGCCGTCGTGCGCTCGAGCTGTCCGGGCGCCCGGGCTCGGGTGCTTCCGACCTCGCGCTGGCCGACCAGCTCGTCGAGATCGCCGACGGGGTCGACCCCGCCGAGCTGCCGGCCCTCGACGACGCGCTGGCCGACCCGGGCGAGGCGCCCTACTCCGCCGAGGCGCTCGATCGCTTCGGCCTGCTCGCCGGCGAGCTCCGCTATCTGCGCGCCCACGTCGGCGAGCCGCTGCTCGACCTCGTGCGCCGCATCATGGACGCCAGCGGGGTCGACGTCGAGCTCGCCTCCGCGGTCAGCCCGGCCGCCGCGGCGCGCCGCGACAACCTCGACCTGTTCGTCAAGGCGGTCGCCGACTTCCAGGCCGTCGACGGCGACGTCACGCTCTCGGCGCTGCTCGCCTACCTCACCGCCGAGGACGACCAGGGCAACGGCCTCGACCTGGCGACCCCCAGCGAGGCCGACTCGGTCAAGCTGCTGACCGTCCACCGCGCCAAGGGCCTCGAGTGGGCCCACGTCTTCCTCGTCGGCGTGTGCGAGACCCGGTTCCCGTCCAACCGCTCCCGGACCCTGTGGACGTCGTCGCCCTCGGTGCTGCCCGCACCGCTGCGCGGCGACGCCGGCGACCTGCCGCAGCTCGCCGGCCACGACAAGGCGGCCCTCGAGGCCTACCGCAAGGCCACCCGGGCCCACGACGCCGAGGAGGAGCTCCGCCTGGGCTACGTCGCGGTGACCCGCCCGGCCCACGTGCTGTCGGTCTCGTCCTACTGCTGGGGCCCGCGGCCCACGCCCTACGGCCCGTCGGCCTACCAGGCGACGCTGCGCGAGCTCCTCGAGCAGTGGGGCCAGCAGCCGAGCGCCTGGCGCGACAAGCCGGTCAAGGACGACCCCCACCCCTACGCCGACGACGACCCGTCGGTGCCGTGGCCCTCGACCGTCACCACCGACGAGGCGCGGCTGCGCCGTGACGCGGCCACCCTGGTGGCGGCCGCCGACCCGCTCTCCGACGACGCCGACCTCGACATGCTCGACGCCGCACGCATCGGCGACTGGGACGACGAGATCGAGCGGCTGCTCACCGAGGCCCGCCGCGACCGCGGCGACGTCGTCGAGGTGCCGATGCCGTCGAGCCTGTCGGCCACGGCCGTCGCCCGGCTGCGCGACGACAGCGAGGCCTTCGCCCGCGAGCTGGCGCGCCCGATGCCGCGGCCGCCGTCGCCGGCCGCCCGGTTCGGCACGCGGTTCCACGCCTGGGTCGAGGCGAGGTTCGGCCAGCTCGCCCTGCTCGACACCGACGAGATCTCCGGGCGTGGTGACTCCGATGTCGCCGACGACGCCGAGCTGCAGGAGCTCGTCGAGGCGTTCGAGAAGGGCGCGTTCGCCGACCGGGTGCCGCTGGCGGTCGAGCCGGCGTTCGCGCTCGTGCTCGACGGCCAGGTGGTCCGCGGCCGCATCGACGCCGTCTACCGCGAGCCCGACGGCTCGGTGCTGGTCGTCGACTGGAAGACCAGCCACCAGCAGGCCGCCGACCCGCTGCAGCTCGCGATCTACCGCCTGGCCTGGTCCGAGCTGCACGACCTGCCGCTCGAGCAGGTCCGCGCCGGCTTCTACTACGTGCGCTCCGGCGAGCTCGTCGAGCCCGACGACCTGCCGGGCCGCGAGGGCCTCGAGACCCTGCTCAGGCCGTGACCGCCGACCGGTCGCGGTCGAGCCAGTCGCGCACGCCGCGGGCGGCGGCGCGGCCGGCGCGGTTGGCCCCGATGGTGCTCGCCGACGGCCCGTAGCCGACCAGCTGCACGCGTGGGTCGGCCACCGCGGTGGTGCCGTCGAGCTGGATGCCGCCGCGCGGGCTGCGCAGGCGCAGCGGCGCGAGGTGCGCCACGGCCGGCCGGAAGCCGGTGGCCCACACGATCGCCTCGGCCCGCTCGAACGTCCCGTCGTCCCAGCGCACGCCGTCGGGCTCGACCGACGCGAACACCGGCCGGCGCTCGTAGGCGCCCAGCGCCTCCGCGGCGCGCTCCTGCTTGCGCAGGGCCAGACCCGTGACACTGACGACGCTGGCCGGCGGCAGCCCGCGGCGTACCCGCTCCTCGACCAGGGCGACGACCGCCCGGCCGACCTCGGGCGTGAAGTCGTCGGTGCGCCACACCGGCGGGCGGCGGGTGACCCAGAGCGTGTCGGTCACGAGCGCGATCTCGCCGAGCAGCTGCACGGCCGAGGCGCCGCCGCCGACGACGACGGTGCGGCGTCCGCCGAACGCCTCGGCGCCCGGGTAGCCCGCGGTGTGCACCTGCAGCCCCGAGAACGTCTCGGCGCCGGGGTAGTAGGGCACGAACGGGTGCGACCAGGTGCCGGTGGCGTTGACCAGCGTGCGGGTGGTCCAGCGGCGCTCGCCGGCGGTGACGACGAGCAGGCCGTCCTCGTCGTCGACGCGGTCGACCTGCACCGGGCGCACGACGGGCAGGTCGTGCTCGCGCTCGTACGCCGCGAAGTACGACGGCACTGCGACGTTGGCCCGCCCGTCGTCGGTGTCGGGCGGCGCGGAGTCGGGCAGGGCGGCGACGCCGTGGACGTCGCGCATGCTCAGGGAGTCCCAGCGGTGCTGCCACGCACCGCCCGGGGCGGCGTCGGCGTCGAGCACGACGTGGCGCAGTCCGAGCCGGCCCAGGTGGTACGACGCCGAGAGCCCGGCCTGACCGGCTCCGACCACGACGCTGTCGAGGACCTCCACGTCGGGGGAACGCCGGGTGGCGGGCGGTTAGTCCCCGAGCCCGGCGCGCAGGGCGATCTCGACCATCTCGCCAAAGGTCTGCTCGCGCTCCTGGGCCGTCGTCTCCTCGCCGGTGACGGTGTGGTCGGAGACGGTGCAGATGGCCAGCGCACGCCGGCCGAAGCGGGCCGCGAGCGTGTAGAGCGCACTGGCCTCCATCTCGACGGCGAGCACGCCGTGCTCGACCATCCGGGCGGTGAGCTCGGGGCGCGAGGGGTAGAACGAGTCGCTGCTCATGATCAGCCCGACGTGGGCCCGGGGGGCGAGTGCCGCGGCGTCGCGCAGCAGGGCGAAGTCGGCCACCGGGGCGTAGTCGAGCCCCTCGAAGGTGATCCGGTTCATCGAGGAGTCGGTGCACGCCCCCGAGGCGATCACCAGGTCGCGCACGGCGAGCCGCTCGCTCAGCGCCCCGCACGAGCCGACCCGCACGATGGACTGGACGTCGTAGTCGCGGAACAGCTCGTTGACGTAGATCGCCATCGACGGCTGGCCCATGCCGGAGCCCTGCACCGAGACCGGGCGCCCGCGCCAGGTACCGGTGTAGCCGAGCATGCCGCGCACCTCGGAGTAGCAGACCGGGTCGTCCAGGAACGTCTCGGCGATCCACCGGGCACGCAGCGGGTCGCCGGGGAGCAGCACGAACGGGGCGATCGCGCCGGCCCCGGCGCCGATGTGGGTGCTCATGGCGCCAACCCTAGGGTTGTCCGGTGACCTACCCGCACCTGCTGCTGAGCGCCGGCGCGCACGACCGGCTCGGCGTCCACCGCAAGGACGAGGCGTGGCTGGCCGAGCGCTGGGACGACGACCGCTCGCGCGTCCTGGTCGTCTCCGGCACCCGGGTGCGCCCGGTCGAGGGGACGCTGCCGTGGGTCGCCCCGGCCGACGCGCCGGACGGCGTACGGGTGCTGCTGGGGGAGCGCGAGGGCACGACGTACTGGGCCGTCATCACCGGTCCCGAGGCCGCCGCGTCGCAGCAGGGGGAGTGGTACCCGCTGCGCGGCCTGCTCCCCGCGCTCACCGGCGACCGCGTCGTCGAGGCGCCGCTGGTCTTCCACGCCCTCGGCCTGGCCGAGTGGCACTGGGCGACCCGGCACTGCCCGCGCTGCGGCGGCACGCTCGTCGCCCAGGCCGCCGGTCACGAGCTGCGCTGCACCGAGTGCGGACGCCACCAGTTCCCGCGCACCGACCCCGCGGTCATCATGCTGATCAGCGCCGGCGAGCCGGGCGCCGACGACGAGCGCTGCCTGCTCGGGCGCTCGCCGCAGTGGCCGGCCGGGCGCTTCTCGACGCTGGCCGGGTTCTGCGAGCCGGGGGAGTCGCTCGAGGACGCCGTGCGCCGCGAGGTCGCCGAGGAGGCCGGCATCGCGGTCGGTGAGGTCACCTACTTCGGCAACCAGCCGTGGCCGCTGCCGCAGAGCCTGATGCTGGGATTCCTCGGCCGCGCCGAGACGACCGACATCCGCATCGACCACGACGAGCTCGACGACGCCCGCTGGTTCACCCGCGCCGAGATGCGCGACCAGGCGACCGACGGCAGCCTCGTGCTGCCCGGCGGCGTCTCGATCAGCCGCTCGCTGGTCGAGCACTGGTACGGCGGGCCGCTCCCCGGCGCCTGGTGACCCGTCGACCCGGCGCGTATACGGGCCGGGTCAGCGCCACCGTGGTCGACCCGGCGCGTATACGCGCCGGGTCGGCGTGGTGGTCAGCCGGCGAGGGAGGCGACCTTCTCCTTGACCTGGGCCAGGGAGGGGTTGGTCTGGGCGGTGCCGTCCGAGTAGACCAGCGTGGGCACGGTCTGGTTGCCGTTGTTGGCGGTCTCGACGATCTTCACGGCGTCGGGCTGCTGCTCGATGTCGACGATGTCGTAGGTGATGCCCTCGCGGTCGAGCTGGCTCTTGAGCCGGTGGCAGTAGCCGCACCAGGGCGTGGTGTACATCGTGAAGCTGCTCATCGCAGGAGTGTCCCCTCGGACGTCTAGGGTCTGGTGGTCACCTGATCCAACCACCTGCACGGGAGTGTTGTTCCGCCATGGCGCCCGACCTGTTGTCCGCGCTCGACCCCGAGCAGCGTGAGGTGGCCGAGACCCTGCGGGGTCCGGTGCGGGTGCTCGCCGGTGCCGGCACGGGCAAGACCCGCGCGATCACCCACCGCATCGCCCACGGCGTGGCGAGCGGCGTCTACGCGCCGACCGAGGTCCTCGCGGTCACGTTCACCACCCGCGCCGCGGGCGAGATGCGCGGACGGCTACGCGGCCTCGGCGCGCCGACGGTCCAAGCCCGCACGTTCCACTCGGCCGCGCTGCGCCAGCTGCGCTACTTCTGGCCCCACACCCACGGCACCGAGCTGCCCGAGCTGACGGCGTCCAAGATCCCGATGGTCGCGGCGGCCGCCCGCACGCTGCGCCTGCGTCCCGACCAGGCGATGCTGCGCGACCTCGCCTCCGAGATCGAGTGGGCCAAGGTCAGCAACGTCCGGCCCGACGACTACGCCGCCCTCGCCCAGGCGCGCGGCCGCACCGTTGCCAAGGTCGAGCCCGACCTGGTCGGCCGCATGATCGCCGGCTACGAGGACGTCAAGCGTGCGCAGGGCCGCATGGACATGGAGGACGTGCTCCTGCTGACCGCCGGCCTGCTCGCGGAGGACGAGCGGGTCGCCGCCCAGGTGCGCCGCCAGTACAAGTGGTTCGTCGTCGACGAGTTCCAGGACGTCTCGCCGCTGCAGTCGGCGCTGCTCGACCTCTGGCTCGGCGGCCGCGACGAGATCTGCGTCGTCGGCGACCCCGCCCAGACGATCTACTCGTTCGCCGGCGCCAACGCCGACTACCTGCGCGACTTCCCGACCAAGCACACCGGCACGACGTCGGTTGAGCTGGTCCGCAACTACCGCTCGACGCCCCAGGTCGTCACCGCTGCCAACACGCTGCTGGCCGGCACCGGCTCGACCAGCGTCCAGCTGCGCGCCCAGCGTCCGAGCGGCCCGGCGGTCAGCTACACCGGCCACCCCGACGAGGTCGCCGAGGCCACCGCGGTCGCGCGCGAGATCAGCCGGCAGCGCTCCGGGGGTCGGCCGCTGTCCGAGGTGGCGGTGCTGTTCCGCATCAACGCCCAGTCCGAGGCCTACGAGGAGGCACTGACCGCGGCGGCCATCCCCTACGTCATCCGCGGCGCCTCCCGGTTCTTCGACCGCCCGGAGGTCCGCGAGGCCGTCACCCGCATCCGCGGCGCGGCCCGCGGGGGACTCAGCGCAGCCGACGGCGACACCTGGGTCGACCTGGTGCGCGACACGCTCGCCGGCATGGGCTGGACGCCCGACCCGCCCGAGGCCCGTGGTCAGACCCGTGACCGCTGGGAGTCCTGGCAGGCCCTGGTCAGCCAAGCCGAGGCCCACTCCGCCGAGTCGACCACCGCCGACTTGGCGACCTTCGTCGACGACCTCGACCGCCGCGCCTCCGAGCAGCACGCCCCGGTCGCCGAGGGCGTCACCCTGGCGACCTTCCACGCCGCCAAGGGACTCGAGTGGGACTCGGTGTTTCTCGTCGGCCTGCAGGACGGCACCCTGCCGATCACCTACGCCCAGACGCCCGAGGCGGTCGAGGAGGAGCGTCGCCTGCTCTACGTCGGCATGACCCGGGCCCGCGCCGACCTCGCCCTGTCCTGGGCACAGGCGCGCAACCCCGGCCAGGCCGCGCGCCGCAAGCCGACGCGGTTCCTCGACCCGTTGCTGCCCGACGCCGACCGCGCCCCGGCCAAGTCCCGCAGCGCCCGGGGCACCCGCACCTGTGTCGAGTGCGGCAAGCCGCTCGCCGGCGCCGACAAGACCCGGCGGCGCTGCTCGGACTGCCCGACGCCCTACGACGAGGCCCT
>JAOPXU010000080.1 GCA_025964985.1 Nocardioides sp. | reverse complement strand
TTGAACTCCTGCTCGGGCGCCAGCGTCGCGTCGGTGCAGTAGGCGACGCCGTGCACCGAGTCGGCGATGCCCTCGTGGCGGATCCACCCGGCGGCCAGCTCGAAGTCGTGGCCGGGGGTCCGCATCGGCACCCCCACCCGGCGGGCGGGCGCGCCCGGCCACTGAAGCCGGATCTCGAGCGGCTCCTCGGTGACCACGCGGTCCTCACGCTCGCGCTCGCCTTCCCGGACCCGCACGCGGACCGACGGTCCGGGACGACGGGCCTTCACGCGCTCGGGTGCGCCGCGCGCACGGCGAGGCGCCGGGCCAGCGCGTCGGTCTTGTCGGCGACGCGGCGGCGTACGGCGGGCTCGAGGACCCCGCTGTCCAGCAGGCCCCGGGCCCGGGCCAAGGTCTGGTCGTCGACGAAGGTCCGTGGGAAGAACGCCTCGGCCGCCAGCGCCAGCACCCAGCCCGAGCGGACCTGCGAGGTGGCGGGCAGCTCGGCGAAGTAGCGCTCGACGTAGGGCGCGGTCAGCTCGCGCTGCGCCCCGTGCCACAGGCCGTGCCCGGCGGCGACGAGCTCGTAGTTGGGGGCGTCGACGGTGCCGGTGAACATCTGCCAGGCGAGGTCCTTGGCCTCGGGCGTGGGCAGCGCGGTGCTCGCCCGCACGTGAGAGACCTGGGTCGCGGCGGTCTTGTCCTCGACGAGCGCCGCGTCGAGCTCGGCGGTGTCGGTGCCGCCGAGGCCCGCGAGCTGCACGAGGATCCGCCAGCGCACGTCGGCGTCGAGCTCGATGCCGGCCGGTACGCCGTCGAGCCAGCCGCGCAGGACGTCGACGTCACCGGCGGTGCGGACCGCCGCCCTGAACGCCGACAGCTGCAGCTCCGAGCCGGGCTCGAGGGTGCTGACCAGGGCCGTGACCGCGTCGTGCACGCGGGCGGTCGAGCCGGGCGCCGCGGCCGGCAGCACCTCGCCGAGGACCCACGGCACCGTGTGGCGCTGGGTGTCCTCGGTGTCGTGGACGGGGAACGCCGCCACCAGCAGCTCGACGACGTCGTCGGGCGCGACCAGCGCCTCGTTGAACCCGCTCTTCAGGTTGTTCCAGACCGCCGCGCGCAGCAGGTCGTCGGTGACCAGCGGCAGCTCCTCGCGCAGCGCCCGGACGGTGGTGGCGTCGGGCACGTAGACGCCCCAGCTCTGCTCGCGGGGGTCGAGCACGACCGCACCCTGCGGCCCGGGCAGCCCGGGGACTGCGGTCTCGGGGCCGGTCACGTCGACCACCAAGACCTCGGTCCGGCCGCCGGTCAGGGTGGCGACCTCGAAGCGGTGGGTGCGGTCGGCCGGGTGCTCGGTCGGCGGCGTACGACGGAGCAGGTGGGCGTCGCGGTCGAGGGTGAAGGTGTCGGCCCCCGCGACGCGGAGCCACTGGTCGACGACCGGGCTCAGGTCACCGGCGCCGGCGCGCTCCCAGCTGGCGACGAGGTCGTGCATGGTGGCGTTGCCGAAGCGGTGGCGGGTGAAGTGGTCGATCGCGCCGTCGAAGAAGACCTCGTCGCCCAGGCTCGTGCAGAGCTGCTTGAGGATGCTCGAGCCCTTGGCGTAGGAGATGCCGTCGAAGTCCTGCAGCGCCGCGACCGCGTCGGCGGCGCCGTTGCCGGCCACCGGGTGGGTGGTCGGCCGCTGGTCGGCGAGCAGGCCCCACTGGCGCCGCGACCAGGCGACGTGGGTCCAGGCGTCGTCGTACTGGGTGACGTCGGCGGTGACGCGGTTGCCCATGTATTCAGCGAACGACTCGTTGAGCCACAGGTCGTCCCACCAGGTCGGGGTGACGATGTTGCCGAACCACTGGTGGGCCATCTCGTGCGCGATCGTCGTGGCCCGCACGACCTTGTTGCCGCGCGTCACGCGGGTGTCGGGGATCAGCTGGTCGCGGAAGGTGACGCAGCCGGGGTTCTCCATCGCGCCGGCGTTGAACTCCGGCACGAACGCCTGGTGGTAGTCGCCGAACGGGTAGCGGATGCCGAACAGCCGGTGCAGCTCGTCGAAGCACTGGCGGGTCAGGGTGAACAGCTCGTCGGCCTCGCGGTCGAGGTGCTTCGCGAGGCTCTGGCGGACGCTCAGGCCCAGCGAGATGCCGTCGTGCTCGTCGCGGACCACGTGGTACGGCCCGGCGACGACGGTGACGAAGTACGTCGACAGCGGCTGCGTCGGCCCGATCTCCCACCGGCCCGGCTCGGGGTTGGTGGCCGGGGCGTTGCCGACCACGACCCAGTCGTGCGGCGCCCGCACGTGCAGCGTGTACGGCGCCTTCAGGTCGGGCTGGTCGAAGCAGGCGAACACCGTCGGGGCGGCGTCCATGAACGACATGCCGTAGACGTAGCGCCGACCGTCAGCCGGGTCGACGTGGGCGTGCAGCCCCTCGCCGTCGTTGCGGAACGGCATCGTCGCCTCGACGACCAGCCGGTTGCTCCCAGCCGCCGTCTCGAGCGGCAGCCGACCCTCGCGCAGCAGGTCGACGTCGACCGGGCGGTCGTTGAGCCGCACCGACCCCACCGCCACCGGCTTGAGGTCGACGAACGTCGGCCCGCCCCGGCTCTCGAACTCGATCGTGGTGACCGACGCGAACGTCGCCTCGTCGGCAGCCAGGTCGAGCGAGACGTCGTACGACGTGACGTTGAGCAGCTGGCGACGGGCGACGGCTTCGGTGCGGAGCAGGCTGCGGGACGAGGCGACACTCATGCCGGCCAGCCTAGGTCGGGCCTGCTGCCGGGGTAGGGGAGGTAGTACGTCACCAGGTCAGGGCCGGAGACCCTCCGCGACCCTGACCTGGTGTCGGACTACCCGACTAGCGCGGGATGCCGAAGTCCTGGACCCAGTAGGAGCCGTAGCGCGAGCCGGCGTCGTAGGCGTGGCCGAGGCCGACGTGGCGGAAGCCGGGGTTCATCAGGTTCTTGCAGTGCCCGGGGCTCTCGATCCAGCCCTGCACGACGGCGCCGGCCTCGCTGTAGCCGGCGGCGATGTTCTCGCCGTAGGCACGCCACTGGTAGCCCGCGGCGGTGATCCGGTCACCCGGGTCGGAGCCGTCGGGGGAGGAGTGGCTGAAGAAGTCGCGGGTGGCCATGAGCTCGGCGAAGTCGTCGGCGGCGCGGGTGAGGTGGGCCTCGATCGTCAGGGGCCGGGCGGCGTCGAAGCGGACGTCGCCGCAGGTGCGCGGCACCGCCCGGGCGACGTTGACCAGGTTGAGCACCTGGCGCAGCAGGGGAGCGAGGTCGACGGTGGGCAGCTGCAGACGGGGCTTGACGGCCACGGCCCAGCCCCGCGTGGCCGCGGCGGCCAGGCGCGGGGTGCGCGGAGCCACGACGCGCAGCAGCACCCGACCGGCCTGGGTCGGGGCCTTCCAGCGCAGGGTGGCGCGGCCGGTGCCGGCCGCGGTGCGGGTGGAGGCGACGCTGCGCCAGCCGGTGGCGACCTTGCGCTCGAGGCGGACCGGGCGGCTGGCGCCGGTGACGCGGACCCGGGCGGCGTACACGGCACCGGTGGCGATCGAGGTGGGCGGCGCGTAGACCTGGACGAAGGTGGCCCGCCGGGCGGACGTGTCGGCCGCCTGAGCGGCCGGAGCGTGGAGCGAGAGTGCGGTGAGGACCACGATGAGCAGGATGGTCGCCACGGAGTGGGGGGAGCGGCGCATGCTCCGACTCTGGGCCCTGTCACACACGGTCACAATGGCTTCGGCCGTGGTCTGACCGGTCGTCGACACGGGTCTGTCGGCAGTGACTAGGCGCCCTCGCCCGAAAGGGGGATGTCACCCCTAGGGGTGCCCCTGTCGGCGTCCTAGCCGAGCCGGATGAGCATCTTCCCGGTGTTGGCGCCCGTGGCCAGACCGAGGAAGCCCTCCACCGTGCGGTCCAGGCCGTCGAGCACCGTCTCGCGGTGGGTGACGTCGCCGGCGGCGAGCCACGGACCGACCGTCCGGTAGAACTCCCCGGCCAGCTGGGGGTGGTCGCTGACGATGAACCCGCGCAGCGTGAGGCGCTTGGAGATGGCCATCATCAGGTTGCGCGGGCCGGGCACCGGGGTGTCGTAGCCGGCGATGCCGCCGCACAGCGCGAGCCGCCCGAAGTCGGCCATGTGCAGGATCGCCGCCTCGAGGTGGTCGCCCCCGACGTTGTCGAAGTAGACGTCGATGGGGCCGTGGGCGGCGAGCTGTTTGGCCACCGGGCCGTCGTGGTAGTCGAACGCCGCGTCGAAGCCCAGCTCGTCGACCAGCCAGGCGACCTTCTCGGGCGAGCCGGCCGAGCCGACGACCTTGGCCGCCCCCAGGCGCCGGGCGATCTGGCCGACCATCGACCCGACCGCGCCGGCGGCCCCCGACACGAAGACGGTCTCGCCCTCGCGCAGCCGGGCGATCGCGGTCAGGCCGACCCAGGCGGTGAGCCCGGGCATGCCGAGCGCGCCGAGGTAGGCCGAGGCCGGCGCCGCCTCGGTGTCGACCACGCGCACCTCGTCCTCGCCCAGCAGCGCGGCCTCGCGCCAGCCGGCCATGTGCAGGACGGTCGAGCCGACCGGGACCTTCGCCGAGCCCGACGCCTCGACGACGCCGACGGCCCCGCCCTCCATCGGCGCGTCCAGCGCGTACGGCGGCACGTAGGACTTCACGTCGTTCATCCGGCCCCGCATGTAGGGGTCGACCGACAGGAACGTGTTGCGCACCAGCACCTGACCCTCGCCCGGCACCGACAGCGGCACCTCGACGGTGCGGAAGTCGGCGGGCGTCGGCGCGCCCTGCGGGCGCGCGGTGAGCTGGATCTGGCGGGTCGTCGTGGTCACCCACCCACCTTGGCAGGTACGCCGACCCGGACGCACGACCGACGCACGACCCCTGCCCGCCCGACGTGGGAGCCTGGGCGCCATGACCAGCGAGACCAGTCCCGACACCCGCCGCAGCGTCGACCTGACCCGGGTCGGCCCGGGCGCGTTCCGCATCACCAATGCCGCGGGCGGCACGATCGACCTCGGCGTCACCGACACCGACTTCACCCCGGTCGAGCTGCTGCTCGCCGCCCTGGCCGGCTGCGCCGCGATCAACGTCGAGGAGCTCACCGGTCGGCGGGCCGAGCCGACGTCGTTCGGCGTCCTCGCCGAGGGCCACAAGGTGCGCGACGAGACCGGCGGGCGGATGCAGGACCTGCGCCTGGTCTTCGACGCGGTCTTCCCCGAGGGCGAGGGCGGCGACGCCGCGCGGGCGAGCCTGCCCCGCTTCCTGCAGCAGACCCACGACCGCATCTGCACCGTGTCTCGCACCGTCGGTCTCGGCTCCGACGTCGCCTACGAGCTCGCCGACGGGGACCAGCACTGATGGCCCGTGGTGCGGCCAAGGTCGGCCCCTGGTCCGACGTGCCCCGCCAGGACGGCCGCAGGTTCGTCGTCACCGGCGCCAACAGCGGCGTCGGCCTCGAGACCGCCCGCACCCTGGCCCAGCGCGGCGCCCACGTCGTCCTGGCCTGCCGCAACGCCGAGAAGGGCGCGACCGCCGCCCGTGGCATCGGCCGGGTCGACGGCTCGGTCGAGGTGCTCGCGCTCGACGTCTCCGACCTGTCGTCGGTGCGCCGCTTCGCTGCCGAGGTCGGCGACGTCGACGTGCTCGTCAACAACGCCGGCATCCTCGGCGTCCCGTTCAGCCGCAGCGTCGACGGCATCGAGCTGCAGCTGGCCACCAACCACGTCGGCCACTTCGCCCTGGCCAACCTGCTGCTGCCGCGGCTCACCGACCGCGTCGTCGTGGTGTCGTCGCAGAGCCACCGCCACGGCGACCTGCGCCTCGACGACCTCGACTGGGAGCAGCGCGGCTACTCGCCCTACGGCGCCTACGGGGCCTCGAAGCTCGCCAACATGCACTTCCTCGCCGAGCTGCAGCGCCGGCTCACGGCCGCCGGCTCGACGCTGCGCGCGACGGGTGCCCACCCCGGCAGCACCGCCACCGCGATCACCTCGAGCAGCGGCGACGGCCTCCTCGCCTGGGTCGGCTCGTGGGGCCACGGCCTGGTCGGGATGAAGCCGCTGCAGGGCGCGATGTCGACGCTCTACGCCGCCACGATGGACGTGCCCGGCAACACCTACCTCGGCCCGCACCGGCTGCGTGAGATGAACGGCTGGCCCGTCGGCGTCGGTCGCAGCCGTGCGGCCATCGACCCTGAGCTGGCCAAGGCCGTCTGGGTCGCGTCCGAGGAGCTCAGCGGCGTCAGCTGGCCGCTGGGCTGAGCTCCCACCCGCTCAGTCGACGACGACCTTGGTGAAGCTGACCGGGTTGACGGGCGTGCCGTCGGAGCCGCCGCCCTCGACGCCGCCCTCCGCTGCACGCGCCACGACGCGCGCCGCGGCGGGGGAGACCTTGCCGAAGACCGTGTACGACGGCGGCAGCGGCGTCTCGCCGTAGACGATGAAGAACTGCGAGCCGTTGGTGTCGGGGCCGGAGTTGGCCATGGCCAGGGTGCCGGTCGGGTAGGTCTCGTCGCCGCTCAGCTCGTCGGCGAAGGCGTAACCGGGACCGCCGGTGCCGGTCTCGGTCGGGTCGCCGCACTGCAGCACGAGGATCCCCTGCGTGGTGAGGCGGTGGCAGCCGACGCCGTCGAAGTAGCCCTGGCCGGCGAGCGAGACGAACGAGTTGACCGTGCACGGAGCGTTCTTGGCGTCGAGGGTGATCGGCAGCCGGCCGATGTTGGTGACGATGGCGCCCTTGACCTTGCCCGTGACGGTGGGGTCGGCCGGCGGCAGGTCGACCGGCTTCGCGCCACCAGTGCCGTCGGACGTGTAGGTGCACGCACCGGCCGGGGCCGTGGTCGGCGTGTCGGTGGCGGGTGCCGCGGCACCCGCCTGGCCGACCTCGACGAACTCGATGTCGACGGCCGTCTTGGGCTGGCCGTCGCCGCCACCGTCGACGGTGCCGGCGTCGGCGACGGTCTGGACGGCCTGCACCGACGCCTCGTCGATCGTGCCGAAGACCGTGTAGCTGGCCGGGAGCGGAGTGTCGGCGTAGACGACGAAGAACTGCGAGCCGTTGGTGCCGGGCCCGGCGTTGGCCATGGCCAGCGTGCCGGCCGGGTAGGTCTCGGAGCCGGTCAGCTCGTCGGCGAAGGCGTAGCCGGGGCCGCCGGAGCCCGTGGCCGTCGGGTCGCCGCACTGGAGCACGAAGATGCCGGCCGTCGTGAGCCGGTGGCACGAGGTGCCGTCGAAGTAGCCCTGGCTGGCCAGGGAGGTGAACGAGTTGACCGTGCACGGCGCGGCAGCCGCGTCGAGGACGGCGGCCAGGTCGCCCTGGCTGGTCTCGATCGTCACCTCGACGGTGCCCGAGTACGCCGCGGTGCCGGCCGGCGGGTCGACCGGCCTGGCCGCCTCACCGGAGGCGGGGTAGTCGCACGGCGCGCCGTCGGGGTCCTCGGGCTGCGGGGCGTGCGTGCGCTCCGAGGCGGAGTCGCCGGAGCCGGAGCCGCCCGGCTCGCCGCCCTCCTCGTCGCCGCAGGCCGTCAGGCCGAGCGCGAGCACCAGGGCCGCCGCCACGCCGAGGGAACGGGACACGCGTCGCTTCACCATGGCGGCGATCGTAGGTCAGCGGCCTGTGCCGGCCCGCCGGTGGTCGGACGTCGGGAGGGGAGGTCTCACTCCGTGGATTCGTCGGGCGTGGCCTCGTGGCGCTGGAGCCCGCGGGTGCGGCGCAGCTCCTTCATCTCGGCCTCGAAGACGTGACGGCGGCCCTGGACGAGCTGGTCGATCGCGCGCTGCTGGATGCCCTTGGCGGTCGACCAGTAGCCGTCGTCGTAGTACTCGACCATCTGGAACGACCACATGCCCGGCAGCGGGTTGCGGCCCAGCATCTCGCGGTCGAGCTCGTCGGCGATGTCGTCGTGGCCGGCCGCCCGGATCAGCTCGGTCGCCTCCTCGAGCGTCGACTCGGCGCTGCCCATCAGGCGGTGGAAGGCGTAGATGTGGCCGCGCGCGTCCTCGATGTGGTCGAGGGCGGCGGAGAGCTTGCCGAGGGCCTCGACCGTCTCGTCGGTGACGCCGTCGGGCCTGCGGTGCTCGGGGGAGGGCTGGTCGTCCATGTCCTGGAGCCTGACAGGGCAACCGCTCCCTGCATACGCTCGAAGGCATGAAGCTGGGAGTGCACTACGCGAACTTCAGCCACCCCGACTGGGCCGGCACCCTCGAGGACCGGCTGGCCGAGACGGCGAGGGTGGCCGACGAGGGCGGCGTCTCCCTCTTCACCGTCATGGACCACTGGTTCCAGATGGAGAACATGGGCGGTCCAGCCGAGCCGATGCTCGAGGGCTACACGACGCTCGGCTACCTCGCCGGGCTGACCCGCAACGTCCGGCTGAGCCTGCTGGTGACCGGCGTGACCTACCGCCACCCGGGCCTGCTGGCCAAGCAGGTCACCACCCTCGACCGGCTCTCGCGCGGGCGGGCGATGCTCGGCATCGGCGCCGCCTGGTACGACCGCGAGCACGCCGGCCTCGGCGTCCCGTTCCCGCCGACGGCCGAGCGCTTCGAGCGGCTCGAGGAGGCGCTGCAGGTCTGCCTGCAGATGTGGAGCGACGACGACGGCGCCTACGACGGCACGCACTACCGCCTCGCCGAGACCGTCAACGTCCCGCCGGCCCTGCAGCGCCCGCACCCGCCGATCCTGATCGGGGGAGCGGGGGAGAAGAAGACGCTGCGGATGGTCGCGGCGTACGCGCAGATGTGCAACATCTTCGGCGAGGGCCACGACGTCATGGCGCACAAGCTCGACGTGCTGCGCCGCCACTGCGACGACGCCGGCACCGACTACGACGCCATCGAGAAGAGCGTGATCCTGCTGGCCGACCCGCAGGCCGACGCCGACGGGTTCCTCGCCGACATGGCCGGCTACGCCGCGCTCGGCGTCGACACCGTCACCCTGTCCCCGCCCACCGACGACCCGGTCGGCTGGACGACCGACGTGGTCGAGAAGGTGCTCCCGCGTCTTGCGGACCTCTGACCTCGCCGCGCTCGTCGCGACCGCCCTCCTCCTGCTGACCGGATGCGCCGCGTCCGGCGACGACGCCGGGTCCCCGGCCCCGCGGCAGGTGCCGTCGAGCGCCGCGGCACCAGGAGGTGTCGGCACCCCGCCGAGCACCCCGCCGAGCACCCCGCCGAGCAGCGCGCCGACCGCTCCCGAGACCACGGCCGTGCCCGACACCCCGCCGCCGTACGTCGTCAGCGACGGCCGCCCGCGCGACGCCACCCTGAGCATTCCGCGCCTCGGCATCACCGACCTGCAGGTCGAGGCCTACCAGGGCTGGACCGACGACGCGAACGGTCACGCCATCCAGAACACCGGCATCGCCGCCAGCCCGCACGGACCCCGCGGGGGCGCCGGTCCCGGCGGCATCGGCAACTACCAGGTCACCGGCCACCGCAACTCCGCCGGCGGGATCTTCCTCGACCTGCCCGAGCTCGAGCCCGGCGACCGGGTGGTGGTCGAGGCGGCAGGCACGGCGTACGTCTACGAGGTGCGCACCACCCGCATCACGTCGTTCCGCTCCGAGCGCTCGCTTCTCGAGCAGCGCGCCGCCGTGCCGGGACGCCCCGGCGTCGCACCGACGCAGGCGATGATCACCCTCTCCACCTGCCGCACCCAGGAGGACCACGCCGAGGGCAACTTCTGGTCCGACGAGTTCGACAACCCCGAGAACCGCATCGACAAGATCGGCGTCCTGGTCCGCACCCGCCCGGCGTGACCGGCCTGCGACACGCGGCGGTGTGCCACCCGTCACCGCGTCGGCCATGATGCGGGGGTGCAGCGTCGAGCGGTCCCGGTCGCGCGGCAGATGCTCGTCCTCCAGGTCGGCGTCGTCGTGGTGCTGGTCCTCGCCCTGCTCGCCGTGGCCGCCTACGACGCCCGCGGGGACGCCCGGTCCGAGGCGACCGAGCGCTCGGTGGCCGTCGCGAGCGCCGTCGCCGACTCGCCCGACGTCGTCGAGGCGCTGTCGCTGACCGACCCGTCCGCGCGGCTGCAGCCCTACGCCGAGGAGGTGCGCCGCGACACCGACGTCGACTTCATCACGATCATGGCCCTCGACCGGACCCGCTTCACCCACCCCGACCCGGCGAACATCGGCAAGCCGTTCATCGGCGACCTCGGTGACGCACCGCAGGGCCGCACCTTCACCCAGGAGTACGCCGGCACCCTCGGTCCCTCCATGCGCGCCGTCGTCCCGGTGCGCGACGTCGGGGGCACGGTCGTCGCGCTGGTGTCGGTCGGCATCACCATCTCCTCTATCCAGGACCGGCTGCGCGACGACGTCGTCTCGATCGGCGTCGCCTCCGTCCCGGTGCTGCTGGTCGGGCTGCTCGGTGTGTGGCTGCTCAGCCGCCGGCTGCGGCGCCAGACCCACGGCATGGGCGAGCTGGAGATCACGCGGATGTACGAGTACTACTCCGCCGTCCTGCACGCCGTGCGCGAGGGCCTGCTGCTCATCGACCCCGACGGCAAGGTGCAGCTGGTCAACGACGAGGCGGTCCGCCTGCTCGACCTGCCCGCCGACGTGGTCGGGCGCCACATCCAGGACCTCGGGCTCGCGCCAGCGCTCGTCGCCGCCGCGTTGAGCCGGGAGGCTGAGTCCGACGACCTCTACGTCGCCGGCGACCGGCTGCTGGTCGTGAGCTCGGCGCCCGCCGAGTGGGACGGGCGCTCGGTCGGCGCCGTGGTCAGCCTGCGCGACCACACCGAGCTGCAGGACGTCACCGGCGAGCTGGCCGCCGTCCGCGGGCTCACCGAGGCGCTGCGCGCGCAGAACCACGAGGCCGCCAACCGGCTGCACACCGTCGTCTCCCTCTTCGAGACCGGCCAGCCCGAGACGGCCATCGCCTTCGCCACCGAGGAGCTCGAGGGCGCCCAGCAGCTCGCCGACCTCGTCGTCGACGCGGTCGGCGACCCCGCGGTGACGGCCCTGCTGCTCGGCAAGACCGCGGCCGCCCGCGAGCGCGGCATCGAGCTCGCCGTCGAGGGCGAGCTGGCCGGCGACGTGCCCGCGCGCGACCTGGTCACCGTCGTCGGCAACCTCGTCGACAACGCCTTCGACGCCCTCGACGGGCACCACGGTGTCCGCCGGGTGCGGGTGCGCCTGGGCGGCGGCGGCGGGGGAGCGGTGCCCGTGGTCACGGTCGAGGACAGCGGACCGGGCCTCAGCGCCGCGGAGGCCGACCACGTCCTCGAGCGCGGCTGGTCGACCAGAGCCCACGGGGCCCACGGCCGCGGCGTCGGGCTCGCGCTGGTCAACCAGGTCGCACGGCGCCACGGGGGAGCGGTCCGCATCGCCGGCTCCGACCTCGGCGGGGCGTCGTTCACCGTCAGCCTCGGCGTGCAGGACCGGGTGGACTCGCGGTGAGCGACGTCCGGGTCCTCGTCGTCGAGGACGACCCGCTGACCGCCCAGGCCCACGCGACCTACGTCGAGCGCGTCAGCGGCTTCACGCTCGCCGGCGTCGCGCACACCGCGGCCGAGGCGGCCCGGGCGCTCGAGGTGCGGGGGAGCACCGACCTGGTGCTGCTCGACATGCACCTGCCCGACGGCCACGGCCTGGGTCTGCTGCAGCGGCTGCGGGCTTCCGGCGACCTGGTCGACGTCATCGCGGTCACCGCCGCCCGCGAGACCGAGGTGGTGCGCCGCGCCATGGCCCACGGCGTCTCGTTCTACCTCCTCAAGCCGTTCACGTTCGCCACGTTCCGCTCGCGCCTCGAGCAGTACGCCGAGTTCCGCACCCGCCTCGAGCTGGCGCCCGACGAGGTGGTCCAGGACGAGGTCGACCGGATGCTCGGCGCGCTGCGGCCGGCGGCCTCGCAGCTGCCGAAGGGGATGAGCGCCGAGACGCTGCGCGCCGTCGTGGCCGCTGTCCGCGACGCCGACGGACCGCTGTCGGCCAGCGAGGTCGCCGCCGTCCTCGGTGCCTCGCGGGTCACGGCCCGCCGCTACCTCGAGCACCTCGCCGAGTCGGGGATGCTCGAGCGCTCGCCGCGCTACGGCGGGGGGCGCCCCGAGGTGGAGTACCGCACCGGCTGAACGGTGCGACGTACCGTGGAGGCATGTCGGGCCTCCTCCTCGTCGTTGTCGTCCTGGTCGTGCTGGCGCTCGCGGTCGCGGTCTCGCGCCGCAGGCAGGTGGCGGCGCGTCGTGCCGAGCTCGAGCCCGTCCAGCGGCTGGCCGACGAGGACGTGACCGCCCTCGGCGTCGAGCTGCAGGAGCTGGACCTCGAGATGGCCGGCCGCGAGCTCGACCCGGGAGCGCGCGCCGACTACGGCCGGGCGCTCGACGCCTACGAGGCCGCCAAGCTCGCCGCTCAGCGCATCACCGCGCCCGACGACGTCCGTGGCGTCACCACGATCCTCGAGGACGGGCGCTACGCCGCCGCCTGCGTGCGGTCCCGTGTCGAGGGCCGCCCGCTGCCGGTGCGCCGTGCGCCGTGCTTCTTCGACCCGCGCCACGGCCCGTCGGTGACCGACGTCCTGTTCCGGCCGTCTGGGGGAGCCGAGCGCGACGTCCCGGCGTGCGCCCTCGACGCCGAGCGGGTCCGCGCGGGCGCCGAGCCCGACGTGCGCCAGGTGCTCGACGGCACCGGCCGCCGGCCCTACTGGGACGCCGGCCCGGCCTTCGCGCCGTACGCCTCGGGCTACTTCGCCAGCTCGCTCGCGATGAACATGGTCTTCGCCGGGCTCGTCGTCGGCAGCTTCGGTGGCTACGGCGGTGACGGCTTCGGCGACGGCGGAGACAGCGCCGGCGACGGTGGGGACGGTGGGGACGGTGGCGACTCGGGGGACTACGGCGACGGTGGCGGGTCCGACTTCGGGTCCGACTTCGGCGGCTCGGACTTCGGGGGATCCGACTTCGGCGGGTTCGACGGCGGGTTCTGAGCCTGCCGGGTCCGCTCCAGGACCCGCTCACGCACGAGCAGGAACAGCGGGATCGCGAACGCCGCGGCGACGACGCCACACAGCACCAGGTAGAGCCAAGGCCGCTTGATCCCGAGCCGGCGCGACTCGGTCAGCACCAGCACGACGCACGCGGCGGCCAGCACGGCCAGGTCGATCGTCAGCGACCGCGCCGCCGGCGAGCTCGTGGCGTCACGCAGGAAGTCCAGCGCACTGCCGTCATGAGCCAGGTTGTTGGCCGTCGTGGCCACTGCACCGACCGCCGCGAGCACGGCGTACGTGACCTGGCGGAACAGCGACCACCGTGACGTCCTCACCACGACGACGGTACCGAGGGAGGGGTCCGATCCGTCCAACCTGACATAATGTCACTTATCGGCACTTCGGGACCGTAGGGTGCCGGCATGGGCATCACCGGCCCCGCAGAGCCCGGCGCCGCACTCCGTGAGCAGCTGTCCGGGTTCGTCGACGAGCACCGGCAGATGCTGGCGAGCTGTCTCGACGGGCTCACCGAGACCGAGGTCCGCCAGCGGCTCGTCCCGTCCAGGACGACGCTGCTGGGCCTGCTGAAGCACGCGACCTTCGTCGAACGCGTCTGGTTCGAGGAGGCCGTGACGTGCCGCCCGCGCGAGGAGACAGGGATCGAGGCGGGCCCTGACGAGTCGTTCGAGCTGCGCGAGACCGACACGGCCGACTCCGTGCGGGCGGACTTCCTCCGAGCGTGCGACGCGTCCCGGAGGGCTGTGACTCACCTGGGCGCCGACGACCTCCTCGAGGGCAACCGGCGCGGTCCGCTGCCGCTGCGGTGGGTCCTCATGCACGTGCTGCGTGAGCACGCCCAGCACTGCGGCCATGCCGACATCCTGCGCGAACAGGTGCTCGCTGCGCGCACGGCCTGATCGCCGGCTCTGATCGGACCACGGAACGACACCGATGAGTCCGGCCGTCAGCGCCGGTCCACCCGCCATGAGCCAGCTGCTGAGGGTCCACAACATCACCGTGTCCAGCGACGGGTACGGCGCCGGCGAGGGTCAGAGCCTCGAGCGCCCGTTCGGCCACGCCGACCCCATGCAGATGTTCGGGTGGGCCGGAGCCACGGCGAGCTGGCCCAACCGGTCCGCGCCGGGCGGCACCCGTGGCTTCGAGGACCACCTGACGCGCGAGTTCGAGCGCAACATCGGCGCCGAGATCATGGGCGCCCACAAGTTCAGCCCCCACCGCGGGCCGTGGGCCGACCACGAGTGGCAGGGCTGGTGGGGCGACGAGCCGCCGTTCCACACGCCGGTCTTCGTCATGACGCACCACCTGCGGCCGTCGTTCAGCCTGTCCGACACGACGTTCCACTTCGTCGACGACGAGCCCGCGGCCGTGCTCGAGCAGGCTCGTGACGCCGCGGACGGCAAGGACGTGCGGCTCGGTGGCGGCGTGAGCCTCATCCGGTCGTTCCTCGAGGCCGGCCTCGTCGACACCATGCACGTCGCCGTCTGCCCGCTCGAGCTCGGCGGGGGCTCCCGGCTGTGGGAGTCCCCCGACGAGCTCGCCGACCGCTTCGACGTCGACGTCGTGCGGCGGCCCGACGGCGTCACGCACTACCTGTTCTGGCGCTGAGGCCGCCGGCTCACGGACCGACGTAGTCGGCGAGGTGCTGGCCCGTCAGCGTGGAGGCCGAGGCGACCAGCTCGGCCGGGGTGCCCTCGAAGACGACCGCACCGCCGTCGTGACCGGCGCCCGGGCCCAGGTCGACGATCCAGTCGGCGTGGGCCATCACGGCCTGGTGGTGCTCGATGACGATGACGGACTTGCCGGAGTCGACGAGCCGGTCGAGCAGGCCCAGCAGGTTGTCGACGTCGGCCAGGTGCAGGCCGGTGGTCGGCTCGTCGAGGACGTAGACGCCACCCTTCTCCCCCAGGTGCGTCGCCAGCTTGATGCGCTGGCGCTCGCCGCCCGACAGCGTGGTGAGCGGCTGGCCGAGGGTGAGGTAGCCCAGCCCCACGTCGACCAGGCGCACGAGCACCTTGTGGGCGGCCGGCAGCGCCCCGTCGCCCTCGCCGAAGAACTGCTCGGCCTCGGCGACCGAGAGCGACAGGACCTCGCTGATGTCCTTGCCCCCGAAGCGGTAGTCGAGCACCGAGGCCTCGAACCGCTTGCCCTCGCAGACCTCGCACGGCGTCGCGACGCCGGCCATGATGCCGAGGTCGCTGTAGATCACCCCGGCGCCCTTGCAGTGCGGGCACGCGCCCTCGGAGTTGGCGCTGAACAGCGCCGGCTTGACCCCGTTGGCCTTGGCGAAGGCCTTGCGGATCGGCTCGAGCAGGCCGGTGTAGGTGGCCGGGTTGCTGCGCCGGGACCCGCGGATGGCGGCCTGGTCGATCGCCACGACACCCTCGCGGCCGGCGACCGAGCCGTGGATGAGCGAGCTCTTGCCCGACCCGGCGACACCCGTCACCACCAGCAGCACGCCGAGCGGCAGGTCGACGTCGACGCCGCGCAGGTTGTGGGTCGAGGCTCCCCGGATCTCGAGCACGCCGGTGCGCTCGCGCACCGTCTCCTTGAGGGAGGCGCGGTCGTCGAGGTGGCGGCCGGTGACGGTGCCACTCCCCCGCAGCCCCTCGACGGTGCCCTCGAAGCAGATGGTGCCGCCCGCCGTGCCGGCACCGGGGCCGATGTCGACGACGTGGTCGGCGATGGCGATCGCCTCGGGCTTGTGCTCGACGACGAGCACGGTGTTGCCCTTGTCGCGCAGCTGCAGCAGGAGCTCGTTCATCCGCTGGATGTCGTGGGGGTGCAGCCCGATCGTCGGCTCGTCGAAGACGTAGGTGACGTCGGTGAGAGCCGAGCCGAGGTGGCGGATCATCTTCGTGCGCTGCGACTCGCCGCCCGACAGCGTGCCGGAAGGACGGTCGAGCGAGAGGTAGCCCAGGCCGATCGTCACGAACGAGTCGAGCGTCTCCTCGAGCGCCTGCAGCAGCGGGGCCATCGACGGCGCCTCGACCTCGCGCACCCACCCGGCGAGGTCGCTGATCTGCATGGTGCACAGCTCGGCGATGTCGCGGCCGTTGATCGTGGAGGACCGGGCGAGCGCGCTGAGCCGCGTGCCGTCGCACTCGGGGCACGTGGTGAAGGTGACTGCGCGCTCGACGAAGGCCCGGATGTGGGGTTGCATCGAGTCGACGTCCTTGGCCAGAAAGGTCTTCTTGATCTGGGGCACGAGACCGAGGTAGGTCAGGTTGATGCCGTCGACCTTGATCTTGGTCGCGTCCTTGTGCAGGAGGTCGGACAGCTCCTTCTTCGTGTACTCCCCGATCGGCTTGTCGGGGTCGAACCAGCCGCAGCCGCGGTAGATGCGGCCGTACCAGCCGTCCATCGTGTAGCCCGGGATCGTCAGGGCGCCCTCGTTGAGCGACTTGGTCTCGTCGTAGAGGGCGCTGAGGTCGAAGTCCTGGACGTTGCCGCGGCCCTCGCAGCGCGGGCACATGCCGCCGGTGATGCTGAACTCGCGGCGCTCCTTGACCTGCTGGCCACCCTTCTCGACCGTCACCGCACCGGCGCCAGAGATCGAGGCGACGTTGAAGGAGAACGCCTGCGGTCCGCCGACGTGGGGCGTGCCGATGCGGCTGTAGAGGATGCGGAGCATCGCGTAGACATCGGTCGCGGTGCCGACGGTCGAGCGCGGGTCGGAGCCCATCCGCTCCTGGTCGACGATGATCGCGGTCGTCAGGCCCTCGAGCACGTCGACGTCGGGACGCGCCAACGACGGCATGAACCCCTGCACGAAGGTGCTGTAGGTCTCGTTGATCAGGCGCTGC
>JAOPXU010000065.1 GCA_025964985.1 Nocardioides sp. | reverse complement strand
CTCCGGGTGGTGCGGAAGGGCGGCGGGGCAGCACGAGCGCCCCCCGATCAGTCGTGACCGGGGGTGCCCTCCCGAGTCTAGGACCGCCCACCGACACCGCTTCATCCGCGCGGGTCGAGCACCCGGCCCAGGAACAGCGGGGTCCCGCGC
The DNA here is from genome assembly GCA_025964985.1 of Nocardioides sp. Classification (GTDB taxonomy): domain Bacteria; phylum Actinomycetota; class Actinomycetes; order Propionibacteriales; family Nocardioidaceae; genus Nocardioides. The sequence goes on along the minus strand of JAOPXU010000065.1, from coordinate 3,574 downwards.
TCCACGTCGTGGATGACGAAGAGGAACGGCCGGTCGACCACGAAGGGCTCCAGGACCGGTGCCGACGTGAGGGACGCGACCACCGCCGTCGCGGCCGCCGCCTCGGTCCCCTCCTCGTCGACGGCGATGAACACCTCGTGCTCCACGCCCGAGAGGTAGAGCTCCACCTCCTCGGTCATCGCCGAGAGATCGGCACTGCCCGCGCTGAACGGCAGCTCCACCCCCATCGCCTCGAGCCCGTCGACCAGGGAGCCGTGGAATCGGAAGGTCCACCGGGGCAGGGTCAGCTGCACACCGCTCGGCTGCAGCGCGTCGAGGTAGTCAGCGGCTCCCCCGGCCACGACCGCTGCCTCGACGTCGGCCCAGGCGCCCGCCTCGGGCAGGACCACCGTCATGGCCATGCGCCCGCCGGCGTACGGCAGGCGCGCCGCGGTCCACCCGTCCCCGCGCGCGAACGCGTCGGCGGTCCCCTCGTCACCACGCATCAGCGGTACGTCGACCGTGCTGCCGTCGAGCAGCGTGAACGCGCCCTCCTGGGTCAGCGACTTCTCGAACGGCTCCTCCCACGGCGCCTTCAGGTACAGCGTGTTGACCAGCACGAGCCGCGTGTCCCGATCGACCGCCCCGGCCGGAAGGATCTCCCCGACCTTGTCGCGGGTCCGCTCCGCGGTCCACGCGTTGACCGCGGCTCGCGCCCCCTCGGTGTCCTCCGCCCAGTCGACGGCGTTCATCCCGGCGCCGTACGACGCCGCCAGCGTCTCGAGGAACGGCTGCTGCCACTCCACCCGGCGCTGGCCGAAGAGCGCGTTGGCGCTGTCGAGCTCCAGCTCTGTCCGGGTCCCGTCGCTCTTCCGCACCTCCCCCGCCAACGACTCGACGTGGACCGTCAACGCGTTCAGTCCCGCGTTGACCTCCTCGATGCCCGCGCCCCCGAACACCAGCTCCAGCTGCTTGCGCGTCTCCCCGGCCGCCCCGTTGGCCGTCAGCGCGAGCGCCACCGCGATCGAGTAGGGCGAGATCGCCAGGTTGTCCTGCGTCTGCGCCCCGAGGCTCCCGAACAGCCGCCCGCCGGTCGCGTGCATCGCCGCCACCACTCCCGGTACCGCCGCCTCGTCACCTGCCGCCCGCGGCACGTCGGCCGCCACCAGCTCCACGCCCCGGCCTGAGGCGCCTCCCCCAGCTCGGTCCTCGCCGCACCCGGCGAGCAACGGCCCGGCCGTGACGGCCAGGGCGGAGAGCGAGAGCAGCTTGAGCACATCGCGGCGGTCCATGCCCCAGGGACGGTCCGGGCCCGCGAATGGTTCCCCAGGCACGCCGACGGCCCCGCCGGCGGCGGGGTGCGGGGCGGTCAGGTTCGTCGGCGGCGGTCGACGGTGGTGGTCGAGCCGGTGGGGCTGGTCCAGTGGTAGACGCCCGGCTCCGGGCTGTCGTAGCGCCAGGCGCTGTGGGTCTTGGCGCGGTGGTGCCTGCGGCAGAGCATCGCGAGGTTGTCGGCGGACGTGGTGCCGCCTGCATCGAAGGGGACGATGTGGTCGAGGTCGACCTTGCGTCGTCGGCAGTCCGGGAACACGCAGGTGCGGTCGCGCAGCATCACGTGCTCGCGGATCGCGTCGGCCGGTCGGTAGGCATCGGTCGACGGGTTCGTCGCGAGGTCGATGACCTGCTTGATCGTCACCCTGGTGCCGGCTGTCTGGCACCACTGGCGGACCTGCTCGACGAGGACCGGGGTCTGGGTGTTGTCGAGCAGGGCGACGTCAGATGCATCGAGGTGGGCGTAGATGGTGACGCCCCGGCCGAGGCCCAATGCTTGCTGGCCGCGCGCCATCTCGCCCAGCGCCTGTGAGCGCCGAACATCGAGGGTGTCGGTGGAGCCGAGGTCGGCGAGCGTCTGCGCTCCGTCTCGCAGCGCCTGTTCCAGGTCCAGGGCGTCGGCTGCGTCAAGGGTGGCGGTGACCTCGACGGTGCCGGTCGTCCTTGCTGCGTCGAGCCAGACCGTGGCGTGCCGGTGCTCGGCCGCGGCGATCCTGAGTCGTTCGGCCTCGGCGGGGTCGAAGGCTGCTCGGGCGGCGTCGACGGTGCGGTCGACCTGGGCGAAGGAGCACGTGTGGAGGAAGGGGGCGATCTTGGCGTCGACGAACAGCGCGCCGTCCATCGGGAGCGAGGTGGTCTGGTCCGCGACGCGGAACGCCTTCCACACCGGCACCTCGAGGCGGACGACGCGTGCGTAGAGGCGGGGCAACCGGTGGCGGAGCTCGAGGGCCCGACGCAGGTAGGCGAGGCCGGCGTCGGTGGACATGCCCATCGAGTGTGCGAGGTCGAGGGCCGAGTACTCGCCGACCATCGGGGCGCCCGGTCCGGCCAGGTGCAGCGCCGGCTCCTCGGTGACGTCGAGGAGCTCGACGACGTCGAACTCCGAGGCCGGGTGGGCGGCCGCCCAGTCGAGGACGGCGGTCAGAACGGCGACCTGCTCACGAGCCTCGTTGTCCCGACGCACGCGAACCGCTGCAAGCAGCGGATCGCTGCTCGTGCGGGTTTGGGTTGCCATGCTTCATCCTACAACGAATCGAACACATGATCTAGTGTCGCGACGTGCGGATGTGGAGTGGTCTCGTGACGCTTCCTGGCGGAAGCTCCTCGACCAACGTGGGGGTGCGGTTGCGTGTGCGACCTCCTCGACCGACGTGTGCTGCGGTCGTGCGCATGACCTACCCGAACCGACCGTTCACGTAGTCCGACGTCCGCTGGTCCTGCGGGTTCTCGAACATCGCGCGCGTGTCGCCGTGCTCGACGATGACGCCGGGGGTGCCGTGGGAGGCGAGGAAGAAGGCGCACTCGCCGGAGACGCGGGCGGCCTGCTGCATGTTGTGGGTGACGATGACGATGGTGACCTCGCGGGCCAGCTCGAGCATGGTCTCCTCGATGACTCGGGTGGAGGTGGGGTCGAGGGCGGAGCAGGGCTCGTCCATGAGGAGCACGCGGGGCTTGATGGCGAGCGAGCGGGCGATGCAGAGGCGCTGCTGCTGGCCGCCGGAGAGGCCCCCGCCGGGGGCGTCGAGGCGGTCCTTGACCTCTTGCCACAGCCCGCCCTTGACCAGGCAGGACTCGACGAGCGCGTCGCGCTCGGAGCGGGAGGCCTTGGTGCCGGTGAGCTTGAGGCCGGCGAGGACGTTCTCACGGATCGACATCGCCGGGAACGGGTTGGGCTTCTGGAAGACCATGCCGATCGAGCGACGGGCGTCCATGAGGCGCCGGCTGGGGTCGTAGACGTCGACGCCGTCGAGCAGCACCTCGCCGGCCAGCGAGGCCGACGGGACGAGCTCGTGCATCCGGTTGAGGATGCGCAGGAACGTCGACTTGCCGCAGCCCGACGGGCCGATCAGCGCCGTGATGCCGCCGGCAGGCATGACGAGCGAGACCCGGTCGAGCACCTTGTGCGTGCCGAACCAGGCGGTGATGTCGCGCGCCTCGATCTCGGCGAGGGCGGTGTCGGGCAGGACGGCGGTCATGGGTCTCCGATCGGGTGCGCCGGGCGGGCGCGAGGCGCGCCCGCCCGGCGCCGGGGGTGACGGGGTGG
>JAOPXU010000422.1 GCA_025964985.1 Nocardioides sp. | reverse complement strand
ACGGCGCCCGCCACCGCTTCGACGGCGACGTCGCCCTGTCCCGCAGCGGCCCCTTCGGCTACACCGTCCGCATCGTCCCCAGCAACGGGCTGCTCACGTCGTACGCCGAGCTGGGAGTCGTGGCGACGGCCTGACGTCCGCTCCGCTCGGGGTGCGTGGCCCGGTTGATCCGCGCGCCTGTCGGCGCGGGTTCCGCCTGCGGCGGGCTTGGGGCTCCGCCGCCTGGGTGGGTGGTGGGGTGGGCTGGGGGCCTGCGGTCGTCAGGGTCGCGACCCGCAGCTGGCGACGCCGTGTCGCTCATGGCGTTGGTCCGTGGTCGTCTTGGTCTTCTCGCGCCACGCCGCGCTTGACGCTTGCCGGGCCGCGACCCTGCCGGACCTCCGGCCCCCAGCCCACCCCGGTCCCTGTCCCGGCGCCTGTCCCCGTGGGGGACTGATGTGGTCGAGGCCTCGACCCACCTCTCACCCCCGGGACAGCAACGGCGGGGTCAACTCGGGGGTGGTGCGGCGGCGGAGGGGCGGCGGACGCCCCGCGCCGGCAAGCGCAAAGCGCGGCGTGGCGCGCACAACTCATCCCCACCACCGCTCAAGTCCGGCGCGACACGGCGTCGCCAGCTGCGGCGTGGGGCTCCGCCAACCCGTAGCCGACGCACCACCCCACCACCGACCCAGCCTGTTGCGGAACCCTCAGCCCGCCGCAGGCGGAACCCGCGCCGAAGGCGCACGGACCAACCGGGCCCTGCAGTCAGACCGAGCGGAGGACCACCACGCTCGGGCCCGTCAGGGAGAGGACCTGGCCGTCGCCGACGGGGGTGCCGACGGTGATCTCGGGGGCGGTGGAGAGGACGACCTCGCCGGCGCGCGCCCAGGGGTTCTCCGGCAGGACGAGGTCGACGGGGTCGTCGCCGGAGTGGTACCAGATCACGAAGGAGCGGTCGGACTGCTGCTCGCCCCGGGGCCCGGGGGAGCGGAGGGGGGAGCCGAGGACGAACATGCCGAGGGTGGTCAGGGACTCGTCGTGCCAGTCGGCGGTGGTCATCTCGCGGCCCTCGGGGTGCAGCCAGGCGAGGTCCTTGGGGCCGCCCTTCATGGTGGGGCGTCCCTCGAACCAGTGGCGCTGGCGCAGGGCGTGGTGCTCGCGGCGCAGGCGCAGGGCGGTCTTGGTGAGCTCGTAGACGTCGAGCCAGGCGTCGTCGGGGCGCCAGTCGATCCAGGAGACCTCGTTGTCCTGGCAGTAGGCGTTGTTGTTGCCGCGCTGGGTGCGGCCGCGCTCGTCGCCGGCGGTGATCATGGGAACGCCGTTGGACAGGCAGAGGGTGACCATCAGGTTGGCGGCGGTGCGACGGCGGACGGCGAGGATCTTCTGGTCGTCGGTGTCGCCCTCCACGCCGTGGTTGGCGGAGCGGTTGTTGTCGGTGCCGTCGCGGTTGGCCTCGCCGTTGGCCTCGTTGTGCTTGCGGGCGAAGCTGACGAGGTCGCGGACGGTGAAGCCGTCGTGGGCGGTGACGAAGTTGACCGAGGCGTACGGCGAGCGGCCGTCGTCGGCGTACAGGTCGGAGGAGCCGGCGAGGCGGGTCGCGACCTCGCGGATGCCGGCGGACTCGCCGCGCCAGTAGTCGCGCATGGTGTCGCGGTACTGGTCGTTCCACTCGACCCAGGGCGGGGGGCAGCGGCCGACGACGTAGCCGTCCATGGTGGCGTCCCAGGGCTCGGCGATGAGCTTGACGCCGCGCAGGACGGGGTCCTGGGCGACGGCGGTCATGAAGCGGGAGCGCATGTCGATCTCGCGGTCGGTGCGCGAGAGGGCGGAGAGGAGGTCGAAGCGGAAGCCGTCGACGTGCATCTCGTCGGCCCAGTAGCGCAGGGAGTCGAGGATGACGCGCAGGGCGAAGGGGTCGTCGGTGTCGACGGTGTTGCCGCAGCCGGTGGCGTCCCAGTAGTGGTCGGCGGTGTTGCCGGGCTGGCGGTCGGCCTCGGGTGGGCGGCGGTAGAACGCGTGGTCGTCGAGGCCGCGGAAGGACAGGGTCGGTCCGTCGGGCCCGGCCTCGGCGGTGTGGTTGTAGACGACGTCGAGGTAGACCTCGATGCCGGCGGCGTGGAAGGCGCGGACCATCTGCTTGAACTCGGTGACCTGCTGGCCACGCTCGCCGGAGGCGGAGTACGCCGCGTGCGGGGCGAAGTAGCCGATGCTGTTGTAGCCCCAGTAGTTGACGAGGCCGCGGGCGCTGACCGACGGCTCGGAGACGAAGTGGTGGACCGGCAGGAGCTCGACGGCGGTGACGCCGAGGTCGGTGAGGTAGTCGACGACGGCGGGGTCGGCGAGGCCGGCGTAGGTGCCGCGCAGGTGCTCGGGGACGCGGTCGTGCAGGGCGGTCATGCCCTTGACGTGCAGCTCGTAGATGACGGTGTCGCGCCAGCGCTGGCGCTTGGGGCGCTCGCCGCCCCAGTCGAAGTCGTCGGGGCCGACGACCACGGCGAGGGGCACGTTGCCGGCCGAGTCGAGGTCGCTGCGCAGGTCGGGGGCGTCGACGTCGTGGGCGTGGACCGACTCGCCGGGCAGCAGGCGGCCGCAGACGGCGCGGGCGTAGGGGTCGAGGAGGAGCTTGGCGGGGTTGAAGCGCGAGCCGTTGGCGGGGTCCCACGGGCCGTCGACGCGGAAGCCGTACGCCGTCCCCGGGGCGACGCCGGGCAGCGCGCCGTGCCAGGTGCCGAGGGTGCGCGCGGTCAGCTCGTGGCGGGTCTCGGTGCCGTCGTCGTCAAAGGTGCAGACCCAGGCGCGGGTGGCGCGGGGGGCGTGGACGGCGAAGTTGGTGGCCTCCTCGCCCCAGGTCGCTCCGAGGGGCTCGAGGCGTCCCGGCCAGACGGGGGAGCGCTCACCGATCTCGTTCCAGACTCCGGGGGACACCCGGGGAATGATAGGGAGGGGCCCGGCACCGGACTCCCGGTGGCACAGCGAAGGGAGCAGTGGACATGGGTGAGTTCGTGCGTCTGGAGGTCGCCGACGGGGTCGGGACCATCCGTCTCGACCGGCCGAAGATGAACGCGATCAGCGTGCAGGTGCAGGCCGAGTTGCGCGAGGTGGCGGCCGAGGCCACCGAGCGTGACGACGTCCGGGCCGTGGTCGTCTACGGCGGCGAGCGGGTCTTCGCGGCCGGCAACGACGTCAAGGAGATGGCCGACCTGTCCTACACCGACATGGTCAAGGTCTCGGCCTCGGTGCAGTCCGCCGTCACCGCCGTGGCCCGCATCCCCAAGCCGGTCGTCGCCGCGGTCACCGGCTACGCGCTCGGCGGGGGCTGCGAGCTGGCGCTGGCCGCCGACTTCCGCATCGCCGCTGACAACGCCACGCTCGGCCAGCCCGAGGTGCTCCTCGGCATCATCCCCGGCGCCGGCGGCACTCAGCGCCTCGCGCGCCTGGTGGGTCCGAGCAAGGCCAAGGACATCATCTTCACCGGCCGGTTCGTGAAGGCCGACGAAGCGCTGGCCATCGGCCTGGTCGACCGGCTCGTGCCCGCCGCCGAGGTCCTCGACGCTGCGGTGGCGTGGGCCGGGCAGTTCACCCAGGCGGCGGCGTACGCGCTGCGGGCGGCCAAGGAGAGCATCGACCGGGGGCTCGAGGTCGACCTCGACACGGGCCTCGAGATCGAGCGCGTGCAGTTCGCGTCCGTGTTCGCCACCGACGACCGGGCCACGGGTATGCGATCGTTCCTGGACAACGGTCCGGGCAAGGCACAGTTCGAGGGGCGCTGAACGACATGGTCGACGACACCACGCAGCAGGACACCACCACGACGAGCACCAAGCGTCGCTTCCCCTGGCAGGGCCGGGGCGGGGCGGCGAAGGGTGCCACCACGACCACCACGAGCACGACCACCGACGGCGGGAGCGGCGGTGGGCACGGCGGTGGACACGGCTTCGACGCCGTCCGGCTGCGCAAGATCCTCGCCCAGGTGCTGTGGGCGATCTGCGTGGTCTTCGCGCTGGTCCTCGCCACGGCGGTGCTGCTCATCGCCGTCGACGCCAACCCCAAGAACGACCTGGTCCTGTGGGTGATCAACCGGGCCGACAACGTCGACCTCGGGTTCTTCGACCTCACCAACCCGATCAAGGACTGGGATGAGGCCGAGACCAACCCGGCCCAGGACGTGAAGACGGCCCTGTTCAACTACGGCATCGCCGCCATCGTGTGGCTGGGGATCGGCAAGTTCCTCGACAAGGTCGTCCGCGCCTGAGACGTCCCGCGCCGGGGTGCGGACCGTCGGGTCCGCACCCGGCGCGGCACCGTCGTGCATCTTCACGTGACACCTGCCGCGACACGGTGTCACGCACATCACCCCGGGGCCCCGCGGACGGGTGACCCACACCCGGTGACGCGGCGGTAGCCTCGGTCGAGCAGCATCTGTCGCATCATCACGGGCCCGACCACCCGATCGTCGTGCCCTCGAGTGCATCAGGAGGGGCCCTCCGGGCCACACCACCATGAACATTGTCGTCTGTGTGAAGTACGTCCCCGACTCCACCGCCGACCGGCGCTTCGAGTCGGACAACACCGTGGACCGCGTCGGCGTCGACGGGCTCCTCTCCGAGCTCGACGAGTACGCCGTCGAGCAGGCCCTCCAGCTCAAGGAGAAGTCCGACGGCGAGGTGACCGTGACCGCCCTGTGCGTCGGTCCCGACAAGGCCGTCGACGCCGTGCGCAAGGCGCTGCAGATGGGTGCCGACCAGGGCGTCCACGTCAGCGACGAGGCCATCGCCGGCTCCGACTACCTCGCCACCTCGCTGGTGCTCGCCAAGGCCGTCGAGAAGATCGCCGAGACCAGCGGCGGCATGCCCGACCTCATCATGTGCGGCATGGCGTCGACCGACGCCTCCGGCAGCGTCGTCCCCGCGATGCTGGCCGAGCGCCTCGACCTGCCGCAGGTCACCTTCGCCTCGGTCATCGAGTCGCAGGGCGACCAGGTCCGCATCAAGCGCGACAGCGACACCGCCACCGAGGTCATCGGCGCCACCATGCCGCTGGTCATGTCGGTCACCGACCAGACCGGTGAGGCGCGCTACCCGTCGTTCAAGGGCATCATGGCGGCCAAGAAGAAGCCGCTGGAGACCTACTCGCTCAGCGACATCGGCGTCGACGCCGGCCAGGTCGGCCTCTCGGTCGCCCGCAGCGCCGTCGAGGACACCACCGAGCGTCCCCCGCGCACGGCTGGCGAGATCGTCAAGGACGAGGACGGCTCGGGCGCCACGGCGCTCACCGACTTCCTCGTGTCCAAGAAGTTCATCTGAGGAAGAGGAGCAGCCACATGTCTGAGGTCCTGGTCGTCGTCGACCACGTCGACGGTGCCATCCGCAAGCCCACCTTCGAGCTGCTGACCCTCGCCCGCCGTCTCGGCGAGGCCTCGGCGGTCTTCTTCGGCTCGCCCGACAAGGGCGCCGAGGTGGCCGAGAAGCTCGGCAAGCACGGTGCCGAGAAGGTCTACGTCGTCGACGACGCCGAGATCAAGGGCTACCTCGTGGCCCCCAAGGCCGAGGCCCTGCAGCAGCTGGTCGAGAAGACCTCGCCCGCCGCGGTCCTCTTCGTCTCCGGCTACGAGGGCAAGGAGGTCGCGGCCCGGCTCGCCATCAAGATTGGCGCCGGCCTGATCACCGACGCCGTCGACATCGAGGAGGGCGGGGTGACGACGCAGAGCGTCTTCGCCGGCAACTACACCGTCCGCGCCAAGGTCACCGAGGGCGTCCCGCTCATCACGGTCAAGCCCAACTCGGCCCCCGTCGAGGAGGTCGGCGCCGCCGGCACGGTCGAGGCGTTCACCGCGACCATCTCCGACAGCGCCAAGAAGGCCCAGATCGTCGCCCAGCAGCCGCGGAAGGCCTCGGGTCGCCCCGAGCTGACCGAGGCCGCCATCGTCGTCTCCGGCGGTCGTGGCACCGGCGGCGACTTCGCCCCGATCGAGGGCCTCGCCGACGCGCTCGGTGCCGCCGTCGGCGCCTCCCGCGCCGCCGTCGACTCCGGCTGGATGCCCCACACCTTCCAGGTCGGCCAGACCGGCAAGGTCGTCTCGCCCCAGCTCTACGTCGCCAACGGCATCTCCGGCGC
>JAOPXU010000389.1 GCA_025964985.1 Nocardioides sp. | reverse complement strand
GGCCTCCGCGGTGATGGCCGGGATGAAGGTCGTCGTCGTGAAGTCCGGCGACGACGGCACGGTCGATCTCGCCGACCTCGAGGCCGCCTGCGAGAAGCACTCCGACACGCTGGCCGCGATCATGGTGACCTACCCGTCGACCCACGGCGCCTACGAGGACACCATCAGCCGGCTCTGCGAGATCGTGCACGGCCACGGCGGCCAGGTCTACGTCGACGGCGCCAACCTCAACGCGCTGCTCGGCTTCGCCAAGCCGGGTGAGTTCGGCGGCGACGTCTCGCACCTGAACCTGCACAAGACGTTCTGCATCCCGCACGGCGGCGGCGGCCCGGGCGTCGGACCGGTCGCGGTGCGCGCGCACCTGGCGCCGTACCTCCCCTCGCACGCGATGCACCCCGAGCCCGAGAAGCGCACCGGCATCGGCCCGATCAGCGCGGCGCCGTACGGCTCGGCCGGCATCCTGCCGATCTCGTGGGCCTACATCCGGCTCATGGGCGCGAGCGGCCTGACCCGGGCGACGGCGAGCGCCGTGCTCGCGGCCAACTACGTCGCCAAGCGGCTCGGCGAGCACTTCCCGGTGCTCTACACCGGTCACGGCGGCCTGGTGGCCCACGAGTGCATCCTCGACCTGCGCGGCATCACCAAGGACACCGGCGTCAGCATCGACGACGTCGCCAAGCGCCTCGTCGACTACGGCTTCCACGCCCCGACCATGTCGTTCCCGGTCGCCGGCACGCTCATGGTGGAGCCGACGGAGTCGGAGGACCTGGCCGAGATCGACCGGTTCTGTGACGCGATGATCGCCATCCGCGCAGAGATCGAGCGGGTCGCCGCGGGGGAGTGGACGCCGGAGACCTCGCCGCTGCGCGGGGCACCGCACACCTCGCGCGCCCTGGTCGGCGAGTGGGACCGCGCCTACTCCCGCGAGCTGGCGGTCTTCCCGACCGGCATCGACCCCGACAAGTACTGGCCGCCCGTCGCGCGCATCGACCAGGCCTACGGCGACCGCAACCTGGTCTGCTCGTGCCCCTCGCCCGAGGCGTTCGCCGAGGTCGCGCCCGAGGCGTCCGAGGGGTGAGCCTGTCGGCGCGGCTCACCGCGCTGCAGCACGCCGGCCGGCTTCCCTCGGTCGTCGGCGGCGTGCTGCGCGACGGCGGCCTCGTCGAGACCGCCGGCGTGCACGGTGACGTCGACACGGCGTACCGGATCGGGTCGGTCACCAAGACCCTGACCGCGGTCCTGGCGCTGCAGCTGCGCGACGAGGGCCGGCTCGGCCTCGACGACCCCCTCGGCCGCCACCTGCCGGGCGTCTCCTACGCCGACCTCACGATCGCCGACCTGCTCGGCCACACCGGCGGCATGCAGAGCGAGCCGACCGGCCCCTGGTGGGAGCGCAGCACGGGCGGCGACTTCGCCGCCCTCGCCGCGGCCCACGACGGGTCCGGCGCGGTGGCCGGGCGCGACGAGTGGTTCCACTACTCCAACCTGGGCTACGGGCTGCTCGGCGAGGTCGTCGTCCGGCTGCACGGCACGACCTGGTGGGACGCCGTCCGCGAGCGCCTGCTCGGCCCGCTCGGCATGCACCGCACGACCTGGGGCCCCGAGGCGCCGCACGCCCAGGGCCACAGCGTCGGCCACTTCACCGGCGTCCTGCACGACGAGCCCCACACCGACACCGGCGCGATGGCCCCGGCCGGGCAGCTGTGGAGCACGGTCGGCGACCTGGCGACCTGGGCGGCGTTCCTCGCCGGACGGCGTCCCGGCGTCCTCGACCCGGCGACGCTGACCGAGATGGGCACCCCGCGCCTCGACCCGACATACGGACTCGGGCTGCGCGTCCTCGATGTCGACGGACGCCGGATGGTCGGTCACACCGGCTCGATGCCCGGCTTCCTCGCCTCGCTGTTCGTCGACCCCGCCACCGGCGACGGCACCGTCGTGCTGGCCAACGGCACCACCGGGCTCGACGCCGACGGCGTACCGGCTCGCCTGCTCACCGGCCCTGCGCCCGAGACGGTCGAGCCGTGGACTCCGAGCACCTCAGTGCCCGAGGCGGTCGAGCCGCTGCTGGGCCTGTGGTTCTGGGGCAACACCGCGACCGAGTGGCGCTGGCAGCACGAGCGGCTCGAGGTGCGCTCGCTGCAGGGCGGCACCCTCGCCTACTCCTTCGAGCTGCGCGCCGACGGCCGCCTCGTCGGTGTGAGCGGCTACCACCGCGGCGAGACGCTGCACGTGCACCCCAGCCACCTCGAGTGCGTGACCTTCGTCTACACGCGCGTGCCCTACGACCCGCGCGCCCCGATCCCCGGCACGTTCACCTGAGTCGGCTATCAATGACCGCGTGAGGAGCCACCACGAGGTCGAACGCACCTACGCCGTCGGGCCCGAGGACGCCCTGCCCGACCTGGGCGCGCTGCCCGGCGTCGCGTCGGTGAGCGAGCCGCGCACGGTGACCCTCGTCGCGACCTACGTCGACACCGACGACCTCGCGCTGGTCCGCTCGGGCGTCACCCTGCGCCGCCGCACCGGCGGCGACGACGAGGGCTGGCACCTCAAGGTGCCGGCCGGCGACGGGCGCGACGAGCTGCACCGGCCGCTCGGCACCGGGCACGTCCCGGTCGCGCTCGCGCGCATCGTGCTCGGGCGGACCCGCGGACGCGACCTGGTGCCGGTGGCCACCGTCGAGACCCAGCGCACGATCCGGCTGCTCTCCGCTGCCGACGGCACCGTGCTCGCCGAGGTGGCCGACGACGCGGTCGTCGGCACGCCCGTCGGCGGTACGCCGGTCGCGTGGCGAGAGCTGGAGATCGAGCTGGTCGGCGGCGACCGCGACCTGCTCGACGCCGCCGACGGACTGCTGGCCGCCGCGAGCGACGTCCACCCGAGCGCGCAGCAGCGCAAGATCGGGGCGGTGCTGGCCGAGCGGCTGGCGACCTTCCCGTCCGCGCCGGAGGCACCGGACCGTGACAGCGCCGCCGGGCCGGTCCTGCACTCCCGGCTCCACGTGCTCGTCGCGGCACTGCTCCTGCACGACGGTGACGTGCGCCGCGGCGTGCCCGACGGCGTCCACCAGCTCCGGGTGACCTGCCGTCGGCTGCGTGGCGCGCTGGCGACGTACGGACCGCTGCTCGACGCCGGCACGGTCGAGCCGCTGCGCGAGGAGCTGCGCTGGCTGGCCCGCGCGCTCGGCGACGGCCGCGACGCCGAGGTGCTGCGCGAGCGGTTGCGCGGGCTCGTGCGCGAGCTGCCCGCCGACCAGGTCGTCGGTCCCGTGCGCCGCCGCATCGACCGGACCTACGCCGAGCGGCTGCGCGTCGCCGACCGCCACGCGCAGCAGGTGCTCGGCGCGCCGCGCCACCTCGACCTGCTGGGCCGGCTCGAGCGGCTGGTCGAGGACCCGCCGTGGACCGACCTGGCCGCCGAGCCGGCCGAGGAGGTGCTCCTCGGCCGAGTGGCGAAGGACTGGCGGCGACTGCGGCGCGCGGTCGACCGGGCCCTCGACGAGGGCCTCGACGACGAGGCCCTGCACGACGCCCGCAAGGCCGCCAAGCGACTGCGCTACGCGTGCGAGGCCCTGGAGCCGGGGTGGGGCAAGGACGCCAAGCGGCTGCGCAAGGCCGCGCAGGAGCTCACCCGGGTGCTTGGAGAGCGCCAGGACTCCGCGGTCGGTCGCGCCGACCTGCGCCGGATCGCCCAGGTGGCGACGGCGGCCGGCGAGAGCGCGTTCACCTACGGCGTCCTGCACGCCCGCGAGGAGGACCTCGGCCGCCGGCACGAGCAGGAGTTCACCGAGGTCTGGCACGGGGTGCGGAGCAACAAGCTGCGCGCCTGGCTGCCGTGACGGTCTAGCGGCGGGCCTGCAGACCCGTCAGCACGCCGTCGCCGACGGTGACCACGACGCCGCCGTCGTCGTGGACCCCGAGCCAGTAGATCGAGCGGCGCGCGGTGCTGACGGTGATCGAGGACGACGGGGCGACGGTGCGGGTGGCGTCGCGCCGGCCCGACTGCGCGCTGCCGTAGGTGACGCTGACGGGCACGCTGTTGGCGTTGCTGAAGACGACCTTGCCGCGGGTGCCCCGCTTCTTCACGCCTCGCAGGTCGCGCAGCCGCCGGACGGTCAGGGTGATGACGCCGGCGTCGCGCTGGTTGCCCTGGCAGACCTCGTAGGCGATCTGGGTCGTGCCGGCGAAGACGTCGGAGACCTCGACGACCAGGGTGTCGTCGACCTGCTCGACGTAGACGCGCTGGACGTCGACGCCGCCGAGGCCGCACAGCGTCAGCGGTCCGCTGGTCGGCGGCAGGCTGAAGACCGACTCGTCGTTGGCGATCGGGTCGATCGTGTAGGTGCCGCCGGCGTAGACCGCGAACGCGTCGTCGGTGGCGCGGGGAGCCGCGTGGGCCGGGGTCGGGACCGCGACCAGCGCGGTGACGACGCCGCCGGCGAGCGCGAGGGTCAGGCGTCGGGTCACGGCCGGCAGCCTACGGGGACGCGGCTGGGAGCCGCGGCCGTTTGATCACATGGCCTGCGAGACGCTCGACATGTTGAAGTCCGGGACCCGTAGGGCCGGCGTGGCGGTGCGCGAGAAGTAGTCGTCGCCCCACTCGCGGCTGAAGCTCGGGACCGTCTCGGAGGCCTGGCTGAAGCGGCGCAGCAGGTCGATCGGGCTCTCGTTCCAGCGGAAGTTGTTGACCGATCCGGTGATCTCGCCGTTCTCGACGAGGTAGACGCCGTCACGGGTCAGGCCGGTGAGCAGCAGCGACTGCGGGTCGACCTCGCGGATGTACCAGAGGCAGGTCAGCAGCAGCCCGCGCTCGGTGCTCGCCACCAGGTCGTCGATCGAGCCGCTGGCGCCGTCGACGTCGAGGACGAGGTTGTCGACGGCCGGGGTGACTGGCTGCGAGGTCATCGTCGCGGTGTGCCGGGTCTGCAGCAGCGCGGTCAGCTCGCCGTCGCGGATCCAGTCGGTGCGCCCGAGCGGCAGGCCGTTGTCGTAGACCGAGCTCTCGCTGCCCGAGGACGTCGACACGTTGAACGGCGCGCACTGCAGCCGGTCGTAGGCCGGGTCGCTGTAGAGGTGTACGCCCTTGGACACGACCTGCTCGCCGATGCGGGTGCCGGTGGGGCGCCGGCTGTAGACCGACTGGCCCTCCCACGCGTCGCGCGCCCCGGCGTACCAGTAGGCGTCGATCATCACGTCGGCCACCGCCGACGGCGGCAGGATCGTGTCGTAGCGACCGGCCGGCAGGTCGACGCGGCGGTGGCCCCAGCCGAGGCGCTGCTCGATGGTGGCGTCCATGGCCAGCGCGTCGACGTCGGCGAAGTCGCGGGTGGCGCCGCCGACCCAGGCGCTCTCGGTGAGGGCGGCGTTCTTGCCGGTGCAGCCGTAGTGGCCGGTGGGCTGCACGTGGCGCAGCCGCAGGCCGGTGGAGGAGCCGAGGTAGGTGGTCGTGACCTCGTGGTTGACGAAGCCGTAGAGGACGCGGCCCGCGGCCTCGGCACGGCCGAACGCCTCGCCGAGCGCCGGGGCGAAGGCGTCGTAGACGTGGATGTCGGTCGGCACCGGTGCGTCGTCCCAGTCGGCGCTGGCCGGCGAGTCGGCCGACCCGACGAGCGGGTTGCGGTCCTCGGCCGGTCCGGCGGCGCGGGCGGTGGCGTCGGCGGCGTTGACGAGGTCGGTCACCTGGGCCTGGGTGGTCGCGCTGCCGGTGACCGAGCCGGTGGCCTCGCCGACGAACGAGATGACGGTGACGCTGAGGCCGTGCATGACGCCGTTGGTGGTCAGGGTGTTGTTGGCCCAGCGCAGGTTGGCGCTGGTGTGGTCGCGCACGATGACGATGCAGTCGTCGGCGGTGCTGGTGGCCAGCGCCTGCTCGACCAGCGACTGCGGGGTCGCGGGTGTGCCGGCGCTCGGGGTGCTCAGCGGGGAGAAGTTCACTGTCCGCCCTCCTCGAGGGTGTTGAGGATGCGTACGTCGCGGAACAGCGAGGTCGGGCAGCCGTGGCTGACGGCGGCGACCTGGCCGGGCTGGGCCTTGCCGCAGTTGAAGGCGCCGCCCAGGACCCAGGTGTCGCGGCCGCCGACGGCCTCCATGGAGTTCCAGAAGTCGGTGGTGGTGGCCTGGTAGGCGACGTCGCGCACCTGGCCGACCAGCTCGCCGTCCTTGATGGTGTAGAAGCGCTGACCGGTGAACTGGAAGTTGAAGCGCTGCATGTCGATCGACCACGACTTGTCGCCGACGACGTAGAGGCCGCGCTCGACGCGACCGATCAGGTCGTCGGTGCTGGGCCCGTCGGGGGCCGGGTCGGGCTGCAATGACACGTTGGCCATCCGCTGGATCGGGATGTGGCCAGGGGAGTCGGCGTAGGCGCAGCCGTTGCTGCGACCGCCGTTGAGCTCGGGCAGCATCACGCCCATCGGGCGGTCGAGCTGGTAGCCGACCAGGACGCCGTCGCGGACGATGTCCCAGGTCTGGGTCTCGACGCCCTCGTCGTCGAAGCCGGTGGTGGCCAGGCCGTGCTCGACCTGCCGGTCGCCGGTGACGTTCATGACCCCCGAGCCGTACTGCAGCGTGCCGAGCAGGTCGGGCGTCGCGAACGACGTACCGGCGTAGTTGGCCTCGTAGCCCAGGGCCCGGTCGAGCTCGGTGGCGTGGCCGATCGACTCGTGGATGGTCAGCCACAGGTTGCTCGGGTGGATGACCAGGTCGTAGGTGCCGGCCTCGACGCTGGGCGCCTTGAGCTTCTCGGCGAGCAGCTCGGGCACCTCGTCGAGCTCGGCGTCCCAGTCCCAGGCACCGGCCCGGTCGCTGCCGCCGGCGACGTACTCCCAGCCGCGGCCGACCGGCGGGGCGATGCTGGCCATCGAGTCGAACGTGTCGGCACCGGCGCCCATCGCCTCGAACCCGGGCTGCATGCGCACGCGCTGCTGCGTGGTGCGGGTGCCGGCGAGGTCGGCGTAGTACTTGTTCTCCTGCACCTGCTGGACGTACGCCGTCGCGTGGTCGACCGCGGCGCCCGTGCGCAGCCGCTGGGTCCAGTCGACGAGCACCGCGACCTTGTCGGCGACCGGGACCTCGAGCGGGTTGATCTCGTAGGCGCTGATCCAGGTGACGTCGTCGTGGACGGGCTCGTCGGCGATCTCGACCGGGCGGCTGGTCATGGCGGAGGCGACGGTCGCCACGGCGACGGCGGTCTCGGCGACGCGCACCGCCTCGTCGGGGGTCAGCACGACGCCGGAGGCGAAGCCCCACGAGCCCTGGTGGATGACGCGCACCGCGAAGCCGAGGTCCTCGGCGTCGCTGGCTCCCTGCAGCGCGCCGTCGCGCACGCGGAGGTTCTGGTAGCGCACCCGCTCGAACCGGAAGTCGGCGTGGGTGACGCCGAGCTCGCGGGCGCGGGTGAGGGCGGCGTCGCCGAGTGCCCGGTAGGGCAGCGCGACGAACGTGGGGTCGAGACCACTCATGTGCTCGAACCTAGTAGGTCCGGCTAGCGTTCGGCCCATGACAAGGCCGTCGTGGGTGGGAATCGGTGCCCAGCGCAGCGGCACCACCTGGTTGACCGACCTGCTGGTCCAGCACCCGCAGGTCGGGCTCGGCACCAACGGCAAGAAGGAGCAGCACCTGCTCCACAAGGTGGCCGACGGCCGGGTCCCGGCGCAGGACTACCTCGACCTCTTCCCCGACGACGGTGTGCGGCGCGGCGACTGGACCCCGCAGTACCTCCGGCACGCCTCGACCCCGGGTGCGGTGGCCCGGCTGCTGCCCGACGTACCGGTGCTGGTGGTGCTGCGCGACCCCGTCGAGCGCTTCCGCTCCGCGATGCGGCTCGCTGCCACCCGCGAGCAGTCCGGCGGCACCCCTCCCTGGCCTTACCCCGTGCCGATCACCGTGCAGACCTGGACCGGCATGTACGCCGACCAGCTCGACATGTGGGCCGCTGCGGTCGGGCGCGAGCGGATGCACGTGATGGTCTTCGAGGAGGTCCGCACCGATGCGCAGGCCACGCTCGACCGGCTCTGGGCGGTGCTGGGTCTCGAGCCGGTGGCGCTGACCGGTGTCGAGGAGGCATCGGGCTCGTCGTCGCGCGCCGGCTGGGAGTGGCCCGAGGGGCTGCGCGAGTCGCTGCAGGCGCTCTACCGTCCGCAGCTCGCGCGGCTCACCGACGACTGGGGCCTCGACGTCTCGTCGTGGCGCTCCTTCGCCTGACCTCTCGCGGGCTCAGCGGCGCAGCGAGACCGTCGAGCCTGCGCGGGACTTGGTGACGACGAGCTGGGTGGGGATCCGGTCGCGCATCTCGGCGACGTGGCTGACCACGCCGACCACACGGCCGCCGTCGCGCAGGGCGTCGAGGGTGTCCATGACGTCGTCGAGGGTGTCGGCGTCGAGGGAGCCGAAGCCCTCGTCGACGAAGAGCGTGTCGAGGGAGGCGCCGCCGGCCTCGTGGGCGATGACGTCGGCGAGCCCGAGGGCCAGGGCCAGGGAGACCACGAACGTCTCGCCGCCGGAGAGCGTCGCCGGGTCGCGGGACTCGCCGGACCAGTCGTCGCGCACGAGCAGGCTGAGCCCGCCGCGGGTCTCGCCGGCCCCGCGCTTGCCGGTGTGCTCGAGGGAGTAGCGCTGGTCGCTCATCCTCGCGAGCCGCTCGTTGGCGGCGTCGACGACCTGGCTGAGCCGGTAGGCGAGCACGAAGGCGGACAGGCGCATGCGCAGCAGGTTGTCGGTGGAGCGGCCCTCGACGAAGGCGGCCAGCCGGGTGACCAGGTCGAGGTCGCGGCGCAGCGGCAGCCAGGCGGCCAGGGCGTCGTCGAGCTCGGCGAGCAGCCCGGTGAGCCGGGCCGAGCGCCCGGCGTGGAGAGCCTCGTCGGCGGCCGCACGTCGCGCGGTGGCGACGGCCGTCTCGTGGGCGGAGGTGACGGCGTCGAGGTCGGGCGCCGGCCCGTCGTCGTCGGGCCCGGCCTCGCGCAGCACCTCGGCCACGGCGGCCAGGCGCTGCTGGTGGTGGGCGGTGGCCTCGGCGAGCCGCTCGAGGCGCCGGTCGTCGAGGACGGCAGCGACGGCCTGGTCGGCGTCGGCGAACCCGGCCTCGACGGCGGCCTCGTCGAGCGCGCGCAGCGCCTGCTCGCCCGACCACGCGGCCTCGGCGGCGTCGTCGCGGGCTCGCAGCGCGTCGGCGCACAGCTCGGTCGTGCGGCGGTGGGTGGCGGCCATCGCGTCGAGGTCGCCCAGGTCGCTGGCGCCCACGGCCTCGAGGTCGGCACGCAGTGCGGCGGCCTCGGTGGCGGCCGAGCGGTGGTCGGCGTCGGCGTCGGCGCTCTCGGACAGCAGGGTCGCCAGGCGCTCGCCGAGCCGGTCGAGCTCGGCCTCGTCGGCGGTGAGGCGGGACTCGAGGTCGGGCAGGCGGCCGGCGGCGCGCAGGGCGTCGGCCAGGGCGGTCTGGTGCTCGGCCAGGCGCTCGACCAGGGCCTCGGCGGGCAGGTCGCCGGCGCGGGCGGTGGCGGCGGCCAGGCTCTGCTCGAGCTCGCGGACCTGCTGGTCGAGCGCGTGCTCGACGACCTCGGCGTCGCCGAGGGACTTGCGGGCGGACTTCTCGGCAGCGCCGTCGGGCGCTCCGGGCGCGGAGTGGGCCAGGGAGGGGTGCTCGGCCGAGCCGCACACGGGGCAGCAGCCGCCGCCGACGGCGAGGCTGCCGGCCAGCTCGGCCGCCATGCCCTCGACGCGGGCCATCTGGATCGTCAGCAGGGCGTCCTTGAGCGCGAGTGCCTGCTCGCGGGCACCCAGCCAGCGCTCGCGGGCGGCGTCGCGCCGGGCGCGGAGGAGGGCGACCTGCTCGTGGGCGTCGAGGCGGCCGCGGGCGTCCTGGGCCTGGGCGGTGAGGGTGGTGACGGCGGCCGCGGCGTGGCGGACCTCGGCGACCTGGGTGCGCAGGTGCTCGACCTCGGCCGGGCGGGTGGCGCGGGCGCGCTGCACCTCGG
>JAOPXU010000308.1 GCA_025964985.1 Nocardioides sp. | reverse complement strand
GTGAAGCGCCAGATCTCCTCACGACCGGTGGGGACCTCGTGGTCCGCCACCTCGAAGGAGCCCACGGGGTGGAGGTGCGAGAGCACCGTCCCGGGGGCGGCGGTCTCGATCGCGTCAGCGACCGGGTTGTCAGTCAGGGTCACAGAAGGGTGCTTTCTGGTTCGGGGTCTCGATACGCTCGCTGGCGCTCGCACTCGACCAACGAGGACGGGCGGGGGCCGGTCAGCCCACCGCACCTTCCATCTGGAGCTCGATCAGCCGGTTGAGCTCGAGGGCGTACTCCATCGGCAGCTCCTTGGCGATGGGCTCGATGAAGCCGCGGACGATCATCGCCATGGCCTCGTCCTGCTCCATGCCGCGCGACATCAGGTAGAAGAGCTGGTCGTCGCTGACCTTGGAGACCGACGCCTCGTGACCCATCGACACGTCGTCCTCGCGGATGTCGACGTAGGGGTAGGTGTCGCTGCGGCTGATCTGGTCGACGAGCAGCGCGTCGCAGAGCACGTTGGACTTCGAGCCGTAGGCGCCCTCGTTGACCTGGATCAGTCCGCGGTACGACGTGCGGCCGCCACCGCGGGCCACCGACTTCGACAGGATCGAGGACGAGGTGTGGGGCGCGGCGTGGACCATCTTGGCGCCGGCGTCCTGGTGCTGGCCCTCGCCGGCGAAGGCGATCGACAGCGTCTCGCCCTTGGCGTGCTCGCCCATGAGGTAGACGGCGGGGTACTTCATCGTCACCTTGGAGCCGATGTTGCCGTCGACCCACTCCATGGTGGCGCCGGCCTCGCAGGTCGCGCGCTTGGTGACGAGGTTGTAGACGTTGTTGGACCAGTTCTGGATGGTCGTGTAGCGGCAGCGGCCACCCTTCTTGACGATGATCTCCACGACGGCGGAGTGCAGCGAGTCGGAGGAGTAGATCGGGGCGGTGCAGCCCTCGACGTAGTGCACGTAGGCGTCCTCGTCGACGATGATCAGCGTCCGCTCGAACTGGCCCATGTTCTCGGTGTTGATCCGGAAGTAGGCCTGCAGCGGGATGTCGACGTGGACGCCCTTGGGCACGTAGATGAACGAGCCACCCGACCACACCGAGGTGTTGAGCGCGGCGAACTTGTTGTCACCGACGGGGATGACGGTGCCGAAGTACTCCTGGAACATCTCGGGCTGCTCGCGCAGCGCGGTGTCGGTGTCGAGGAAGAGGACGCCCTGCTCCTCGAGGTCCTCGCGGATCGAGTGGTAGACGACCTCGGACTCGTACTGCGCGGCGACGCCGGAGACCAGGCGCTGCTTCTCGGCCTCGGGGATGCCGAGCTTGTCGTAGGTGTTCTTGATCTCCTCGGGCAGGTCGTCCCAGGAGGCGGCCTGCTTCTCGGAGGAGCGCACGAAGTACTTGATGTTGTCGAAGTCGATGCCGCCGAGGTCGGATCCCCAGGTCGGCATGGGCTTGCGGTGGAAGAGCTTGAGGCCCTTCAGGCGCTGCTCGAGCATCCAGTCGGGCTCGCTCTTGAGCGCCGAGATGTTGCGGACGACGTCCTCACTGAGCCCGCGCTGGGCCGTCGCACCGGCGACGTCGGTGTCGGACCAGCCGAACTCGTAGCGACCGATGCCCTTGAGCTCGGGGTTGAGGTCCTCGATGGAGGTCATGTGGTGACCTTCTCCTTCGGTGTCGTGGTGCGCGGTACGTCGGGCAGGTCGGGGATGCAGGTGGTGCAGACGCCGTCGCCGTGGGCGATGGTGGCCAGGCGCTGCACGTGGCGGCCGAGCACGCGGCTGATGGCCGCGGTCTCCTCCTCGCACAGCTGGGGGAACTCGTGCGCCACGTGGGAGACCGGGCAGTGCTGCTGGCACAGCTGCTCCCCCGCGGGTGACTCTCGGACGCTAGCCGCGTAGCCCTCGTCGGAGAACACCCGAGCGAGGACCTGGACGGGACCGAGGTCGAGGTGGGTGGCTGCCACCTCGTCGAAGCGGTCCTCGATGAAACCAGCGCGGCGCCGGGCGAATTCCCGCACCGCGTCCTCCCCGCCGGTCTCGGCGACGAAGCGCAGCGCGGCGGCCGCGAGGTCGTCGTACTGCTGGTCGAAGCCGTCGCGACCGGCCTCGGTGAGCACGAACTCCTTGGCGGGGCGTCCCCGGCCCCGGGCGCCCGGCGCGCGCTGGTCGCGGGCCACGACGTGGCCTTCCTCGACCAGCTGGTCGAGGTGGCGACGCACGGCTGCGGGCGTCAGGTCCAGCCGGACCGCGAGGGCCGCAGCGGTGGAGGCGCCGTCGACCAGGATCGAGCGGGCGACGCGCTGACGCGTCGTCTCGTCGCTCCCCTGGGGCTGTCCGGCGAATTCCACAACACCAGTGTGCCTATATTGCGGGGGCTCCTTCAAGGAAGGCTCACCTAACCCGCCCACTGCCCGGGGCGGACCCGCCCGCACGGGGTGCCGCCGGTGCCATGATGCCGGCTGTGCCCGCTCCCGCACCGATCGTGCCCACCCCGCCCCGTGCGACCCAGGGGTTGCCCTGGCACCAGGAGGTCGACGACGCGGTGGCCGCGATCGCCGAGGCGCGGCGCGAGCACGGCGACACCTTCACGGTCTCCCACGACCGCGACCACTACCTCTTCACCTTCACCCCGGCCGGTGTCGAGTCGTTCTACGCGCTGCGTGAGGACGTCGCGAGCAAGGGGGCCGCCGACTACCTGATGCTGCGGCGCAAGCTGCCCGAGGAGCTGTTCGACGGCAGGCGGACGCTCCCCGGCACGCTGTTCCGCGTCGACGACGCGGCGCTCCAGCTGGCCGGGCTCGAGCCGGCCCTCGACACGACGCTGGCCGAGCTGGGCGAGACGGGCGAGGTGGACGTGTTCGACCTCACC
>JAOPXU010000060.1 GCA_025964985.1 Nocardioides sp. | reverse complement strand
GGCAGCATCAGCAGGATCGTGAACATCAGCCCGGGCAGCACGATGATCGGCAGGAAGACGTTCCAGGCCATCGTGTGACCCCACAGGTGGGTCTCGATGCCGGGCATGATCCGCAGCGCGCCGTCGGGCCAGCCCATGTACCAGTCGGGCTGGGAGCCGGCGGTGACCTTGGTTGGGTCGTAGGGGCCGAACTTCCACACCGGGTTGATCGACAGCAGGCCACCCATCAGGGCGGTGACGCCGAAGACGATGAAGAAGAAGCCACCGGCCTTCGCGGCGTACACGGGGAGCATCGGGAAGCCGACCACGTTCTGCTCGGTGCGTCCTGGCCCGGGCCACGGCGTGTGCTTGTGGTAGACGAGCAGCAGCATGTGAGCCGCGATCAGGCCGAGCAGCAGGCCGGGGATCAGCAGCACGTGAATGGTGAAGAGGCGCGGGATGATCGCGTCGCCGGGGAACTCGCCGCCGAAGAGGAAGAACGAGATGTAGGTGCCCACCACGGGGATCGACTTCATGAAGCCGTCCGCCGAGCGGATGCCGGTGCCGGAGAGCAGGTCGTCAGGCAGCGAGTAGCCCGTGAAGCCCTCGAGCATGCCCAGGAGCAGCAGCAGGCAGCCGATCACCCAGTTGAGCTCGCGGGGCTTGCGGAACGCGCCGGTGAACCAGACGCGCAGCAGGTGGACCATCATCGAGGCGACGAAGATCATCGCGGCCCAGTGGTGCATCTGCCGCATGAGGAGGCCGCCGCGGACGTCGAAGGACAGCTTGAGCGTCGAGGCGTAGGCCTCGGACATCTCGACGCCGCGCATCGGGTCGTAGGAGCCCTGGTACTGGATCTCGCCCATGCTGGGCACGTACCAGAGCGTCAGGAAGACGCCGGTGAGCAGCAGGACGACGAAGCTCCAGAGCGCGATCTCGCCCAGCATGAAGGACCAGTGGTCCGGGAAGACCTTGCGCAGGTTCTTCTTCATGGCGGTGCCGAGACCGAGGCGGTCGTCAGCCCACGAGGCGACGGCGCCGGCCTTCGACGCCTTCCCCGGGGTGGCGGCCGTCGTGGTGTTGCTGTCAGCGACCTTGCTGGTGTCGATGCTCATTTGTCTTTCTCACGGCTCCAGTAGCTGGGTCCGACAGGTTCCTTGAAGTCACTCTGGGAGACGAGGTAGCCCTCGTCGTCGACCTCGAGAGGGAGCTGCGGGAGCGCCCTCGCGGCGGGTCCGAAGACGACCTTGGCCGAGTCGGACAGGTCGAACGTCGATTGGTGACAGGGACACAGGACGTGGTGGGTGGTGCGTTCGTAGAGCGAGATCGGACACCCGACGTGGGTACAGATCTTCGAGTAGCACAACACGCCCTCCTCGCCCCAGTCATCACCCTGTTGAGACTTGATCTCCTCGGGGGCCATCTTGACGACGATGACGGCGCCCTTGGCCTTGGCCTCGAGCAGCTCGACGCCCTCGAGGTCGAAGATGCCGTCGGGGACGGCGTTGACGAGGTCGCCGATCTCGAGGTCGCTGGCGCGGATCGGGGTGCCGACCACGTCGCGGACGACGCGGACGCGCGGGCGGGTGCCCCACAGCGTGTGCTGCAGGCCCGTGCCCTCCTCGGCGTTGGCGACCGAGCCCGGGGTGGGGCCGAGGTCGCGCAGCAGGACCACGACGGGCGCGCCGAGCACACCGATCGAGAGCAGCAGCGAGCGGCGGATGAGCGGCCGCTTGGTGATGCCGGACTCGTCGATGCCCATGTTGAGGGCCTCGACGGTGGCCTTGCGGTCCTCGTCGGAGGAGCGCGCCGGGTGGCGCATCTCGACCATCTCCTGGTCGGCCATGAGCTTGCGGGCCCACTGGATGATGCCGACGCCGATGAGCATGAGAGCGAGGCCCAGGAAGACGCCCAGCGCCACGGTGGAGGCGCCGAGGCCGCCGACCGTCTCCCAGTCGTCGCCGATGTCGAAGATGAAGTAGGAGACGACGAACAGCACCGTGCAGACCGCGGACAGCGCGAACATCAGGGAGACCTGGCGCTCGGCACGCTTGGCCAGGCCCTCGTCGACGTCGGTGGGACGCCACGTGTGGGCCGGCAGGCCCGGGTTGGGGATGGGCTCCTCGGGCACGGCCGGCAGGTGGCTGCCGTGCCCGTCGGTGCCGGTGGCGTCGACGTCGCTGACGTCGCGCTTGTCGAGGTCGCTCACGCGCTGGCTCCGCTCGCGTTGTTGGCGGGGGCTCCGGAGGACAGGTTGACCGGAACCGTGGTGTGGGTCGGCTTCTGCTTGCTGGTCCGCGTGGTGTGGGCCGCGATCCAGATCGCGAAGCCCACGAGGCCGCCGATGCCGACGAGCCAGCCGACGAGGCCCTCACTGACGGGGCCGAGGCCGCCGAGACCGGCGCCGCCGTAGCCCGGGGTCTCCTCGGTCGTCTTGAGGTAGGCGATGACGTCGCGCTTCTCGTCGGGGGTCAGGTTGCCGTCGGAGAACGACGGCATCTGCTGCGGGCCAGTGAGCAGGGCCTCGTAGATGTAGCGGGACTCGACGCCTCGCAGCGTCGGGGCGAACCCGCCGCGGGGGAGTGCGCCGCCCTGGCCGTCGAAGTTGTGGCAGGCGGTGCAGTTGGTGAGGAACAGCTGGCCACCGCGGGTGATGGCCTCCTCGCGCTCCTCCTCGGTCAGGTCCTCGGGCAGCGTGTAGGCCGACTCGTCGGGGATCGCGGGACCGGTGCCGAGACTGTCGACGTAGGCCGCCAGCTGGCGGATCTCGTCCTCGTCGAAGACCGGGGGCTTGCGCACGGCCTGCTGGCCGGGCTGGACCAGCGGCATCCGGCCGGTGCCGACCTGGAAGTCGACGGACGCGCCGCCGACGTCGGTCAGCGCGGGACCGTACTGGCCGCCGCCGAGGGTGGGCACGCCCTGGCCGTTGTCGCCGTGGCAGAAGGAGCAGCTGACCAGGAACAGCTCGCGGCCGGCTTCGATGTCCTCCGCCGCCGTCGGGGTGTTCTCGGCCTGCGCGTTGGGCGAGAAGGCCGAGTAGGCCCCGCCCGTGATGAGCAGCGCGAGCAGGAGCACGGCGAGGCTCGCCAGCGGCTTGCGCCGGTGACGGGAGATCCGGC
>JAOPXU010000240.1 GCA_025964985.1 Nocardioides sp. | reverse complement strand
TCGGCGGCGGCATCGCGCTCCTCGTCTCCCTCCTCGGCACCCGCGTCGCCATCACCCAGTTCACACGGCTGGGCTACGGCCAGGAGATCCGCGACGACGGGCCCACGAGCCACCACACCAAGCGCGGCACCCCCACCATGGTCGGCGTCGCGATCATCGGCGCGGTGATCGTCGGCTACTTCGCGGCCAAGCTCATCACCCTCACACCACCGTCGGCGTCCGGGCTGCTGCTCATCTTCCTCTTCGTCGGCTGCGGCCTGGTCGGCTTCCTCGACGACTTCATCAAGATCTACAAGCAGCGCAGCCTCGGCCTGCGGAGCAAGGCCAAGATGGTCGGCCAGACGCTCGTCGCGGTCACCTTCGGCGCCCTGGCGCTCTCGCCGTGGCTCGAGGACGAGAGCGGCCGCACCCCGGCCAGCACCAAGATCTCGTTCCTGCGCGAGATCGACTGGCTCACCCTGCCGGCGGTCCTCGCCGTCGTCCTGATCTGGCTGATCGTCACCGGCACCAGCAACGGGGTCAACCTCTCCGACGGCCTCGACGGCCTCGCCACCGGCGCCAGCGTGATGGTCTTCGGCGCCTACATGCTCGTGAACATCTGGCAGAGCTCGCAGTCCTGCGAGAACAGCCCCGGACCCCAGTGCTACGACGTCCGCGACCCCCTCGACCTCGCGATCATCGCCGCCGCCATCACCGGCGCCTGCTTCGGCTTCCTGTGGTGGAACGCCTCACCCGCCGCCATCTTCATGGGCGACACCGGCTCGCTGGCCCTCGGCGGCGCGCTCGCCGGCTTCGCCGTCCTGACCCGCACCGAGCTGCTCCTCGTCATCCTCGGCGGCCTCTTCGTCCTCATCACCCTGTCCTCGATGATCCAGGTCTCCGTCTTCAAGGTCAGCCGCTCCAGCTCGCTCTTCCGCAAGGTCTTCCGCGTCAAGGCCGGCCACCGCGTCTTCCGCATGGCCCCCCTGCACCACCACTTCGAGATGCTCGGCTGGGAGCAGGTCACCGTCGTGATCCGCTTCTGGATCATCACCGGACTGTTCGTGGCAACAGGACTGGGCATCTTCTACGCGGAGTGGGTAGCGAGATTGTGAGTGCGCTCAACCGCACCACACGTTGGTCGAGGAGCTCGCCCTGCGAGCGTCACGAGACCACCCGACCGCAAGGACCCGTCGACGGGAGCACACGATGACCGAGCGTGACGTCTCCGAGCTCGACCGGCAGTCGTCCTGGGACGGCGTCCGCGCGGTCGTCGCCGGGTTCGGCGTGTCCGGGTTCGCGGCGGCCGACAACCTGACCCACCTCGGGGCCAGCGTCACCGCGCTGGCCGACAAGGCCACCGCCGCCCAGCTCGAGAAGGCCGAGCTGCTCGAGGTGCTCGGCGCCCGGGTCGACATCCACGAGGGCGCCACGCAGACGCTGCCCGACGACGTCGACGTCGTCGTGACCTCGCCGGGCTTCCGTCCCGACAGTCCGCTGCTGCTGCAGGCGCAGGCGCGCGGCGTACCGGTGTGGGGCGAGGTCGAGCTGGCCTGGCGGCTGCGCGCGCCCGGGCCGACGGGGGAGCCGGCGCCGTGGCTGTGCGTCACCGGCACCAACGGCAAGACCACGACGACCCAGATGCTCGACGCGATCCTGCGCGCCGCGGGCCTCAACAGCATCGCCGCCGGCAACGTCGGGCTGCCGATCGTCGAGGCCGTCATGGACCCCGCGCCCTACGACGTGTTCGCCGTCGAGCTCTCCAGCTTCCAGCTGCACTACACCGAGTCGATGAGCGCGCAGGCGGCCGTCGTCCTCAACCTCGCCGAGGACCACCTCGACTGGTACGCCGGCGACTGGCTCGGCGGCCGCTCCGGCCTCGACGAGTACGCCGCCGACAAGGGCCGCGTCTACCGCAACGTCCAGAAGGCGTGCGTTTACAACGTCGCCGACCCGGCCACCGAGGCCCTGGTGCGCGAGGCCGACGTCGTCGAGGGCGCCCGGGCTGTGGGCTTCACCCTCGGCATGCCCGGCGTCGGCATGCTCGGGCTTGTCGAGGACATCCTGGTGGACCGCGCATTCATCGAGGAGCGCACCAGCAGCGCTGCCGAGCTGTGCACGCTCGCCGACCTCGCCTCCGACGACGGCGCCGAGGCCGCGCCCCACGTGGTGGCCAACGCCCTGGCCGCCGCGGCCCTCGCCCGCGCCCACGGCGTCAGCCAGGCCGCCGTGCGCGACGGGCTGCACGGCTTCCGCCTCGACGGCCACCGCATCGCCGTGGTCGCCACCCGCGACGGCGTCAGCTGGGTCGACGACTCCAAGGCCACCAACCCCCACGCCGCCCAGTCCTCCCTGCAGGCCTACGACCCCGTCGTGTGGGTCGCCGGCGGGCTGGCCAAGGGGGCGGCGTTCGACGAGCTGGTCCGCTCGGTGGCCTCGCGGCTGCGCGGTGTCGTGCTCATCGGCCGCGACCGCCAGGTCGTCGCCGAGGCGCTTTCGCGACACGCGCCCGATGTGCGGGTGATCGAGATCGACGCGCCTGACACTGGTGCTGCTTCAACGATCGAAGGCGGACCCGAGCTGATGCGACGGGTCGTCGACGCGGCGGCCTCGCTGGCCGTGGCCGGCGACACGGTGCTGCTGGCCCCGGGGTGCGCCTCGCAGGACCAGTTCACCGACTACGCCGCACGGGGCGACCTGTTCGCCGCCGCCGTGCGCGGCACCACTTCCCCCTAGCTCCGCCAGGAGCCGCACGACAGGAGACACCGGGTGACGACCGCGACCCCCGAGCGCTCCGTCCGGCTCCCACGCATCCCACGACCCTCCCGCCCGGCCCGCCTCTCGCGCCCGCCGCGCGCCGAGAAGCCCGACGGCCAGCGCCCCACCACCTGGGCCGGCTCGCTGCGCGAGGCCCTCGACCGGCCGCTGACCACCTACTACCTGCTGCTCAGCGCCTCGGCCCTGCTGCTGACCATCGGCCTCGTGATGGTGCTCAGCTCCTCGAGCGTCTTCTCGTTCCGCGCCACCGGCGACTCCTACACGATCGTGCGCCGCCAGCTCGTCTGGGTCGTCGTCGGGCTGCCGTGCGCGTTCATCGCCAGCCGCGTCTCCCCGCAGTGGGTGCGCCGGCTGGCCTACCCGGCGTTCTCGATCTCGCTGGTGCTGCTGCTGATGACCGCGTTCATGGGCGTCGAGCGCAACGGCAACACCAACTGGCTGCAGCTGGGCCCGCTGCTCATCCAGCCCTCCGAGGTCGCCAAGCTCTCGCTGGTCGTGTGGGCCGCCCACATCTACGCCAACAAGGAGCGCCGCCTCCACAGCCTCCACCAGGTGATGGTCCCCGTGGTCCCCGGCATGCTGCTGGCCACCGGCCTGGTCATCTTCGGCCGCGACCTCGGCACCGCGCTGATCCTCTTCGCGATCCTCATCGGCATGCTCTGGGTGGTCGGCGCCCCGGCTCGACTGTTCGTCATGTCGAGCATGCTCATCGGCGTCCTGGTGCTCGCGCTCGCCGCGACCGACGCCGAGCGGCTCGGCCGCATCACGACGTTCGTCGACCCCTTCCAGGACTTCCACGGCACCGGCTGGCAGCCGGCCCACGGGCTCTACGCCATGTCGTCAGGCGGCGTCTTCGGCCAGGGCATCGGCGCCAGCCAGCAGAAGTGGGGCTCGCTGCCCGAGGCCCACACCGACTTCATCTTCGCCGTCCTCGGCGAGGAGCTCGGCCTCGTCGGCACCCTCCTGGTGATCGCGCTGTTCCTCACGATCGCCTTCTCCGCCCTGCGCATCGCCCGCTCCACCACCGACCCGTTCGTGCGCTACGCGTCGTTCGGCATCGTCGTGTGGCTCATCGGCCAGATGATCATCAACGTCGGCATGGTCCTCGCGCTGATGCCGGTCATCGGCATCCCGCTGCCCCTGGTCTCCTACGGCGGCTCCAGCCTGCTCCCGACCCTCGCGGCGCTCGGCCTGCTGGTCGGGTTCGCCCGCCGCGAGCCCGCCGCCGCCCGGGCGCTGGCGCAGCGCAAGAAGGTCCGGTCCGCCGGACTGTCCGCGCGCCGGTAACGTCGGGTCCCTCATGCGCGTCCTCCTCGCCGGCGGCGGTACCGCCGGCCACACCTCGCCCCTGCTCGCCACGGCCGACGCCCTGCGCCGCCTCGACCCCGACGTCTCGATCACCTGTCTGGGCACGCCCCGCGGGCTCGAGACCCGCGTGGTCCCCGAGGCCGGCTACCCGCTCGAGCTCATCGCGCCCGTGCCGCTGCCCCGCAAGCCCAACGCCGACTTCTTCCGCGTGCCCGGCCGGCTGCGCGGCGCGGTCAACGAGACCCTCGCGGTCATCGACCGCGTGCGGCCCGACGTGGTCGTCGGCTACGGCGGCTACGTCTCGATGCCGGCCTACGTCGCCGCGCGCCGGCGCAAGCTGCCGCTCGTCGTGCACGAGCAGAACACCGTGCCCGGCCTGGCCAACAAGGCCGGCGCCCGCGTCGCCACCCGCGTCGCCGTGAGCTTCCCCGACACCCCGCTGCGCAACGCCGAGTACGTCGGGCTGCCCATCCGCCGGATGATCTCCCAGCTCGACCGGGCCGCGCTGCGGTCCGAGGCCCTCGAGTTCTTCGGCCTCGATGCCCACCGCCCCACGCTCGTCGTCACCGGCGGCTCGCAGGGCGCCCGCCGTCTCAACCAGTCGGTGGCCGGCGCGGCCCGCGCGCTCGGCGACGCCGGCGTCCAGGTGCTCCACGTCGTCGGGCCCAAGGGCGAGGCCTCGCCCGAGCCGACCGGAACGCCCTACGTCGTCGCCCACTACGTCGACCGCATGGACCTCGCGCTGGCCGCCGCCGACGTCATGCTCTGCCGCGCCGGTGCCAACAGCGTCGTCGAGGCCGCCGCCAGCGGCATCCCGTCGATCTTCGTGCCGCTGCCGATCGGCAACGGCGAGCAGCGCCGCAACGCCGCCGCGGTCGTCGAGGCCGGGGGAGCGCTCCTGGTCGACGACGCCGACCTGACCGTCGAGTGGGTCGCGGCCACCGTGCCGGCCCTGGCCACCGACCCGCAGCGCCTGGCTGCCATGGGGGCCGCTGCATCGGGTCTCGTCCCGCGCGACGCCGACGACAAGCTGGCCGCGATCATCGCCCAGGAGGCCCGTCGGTGAGGGTCCCGGTGCCCGACACCATCCGGCCCGTCGGCGACCTCGGAGCAGTCCACCTCGTCGGCATCGGCGGTGCTGCACTGTCCGGCATCGCCCGTCTGATGCTCGCCCGCGGCGTCACCGTCAGCGGCAGCGACGGCACCGACTCGCCCACCCTCCAGGCCCTGCGCGAGATGGGCGCGACCGTCCACCTCGGCCACGCCGCCGAGCACCTCGGCGCGGCTGAGACCGTCGTCGTCTCGACCGCCATCAACGACGACAACCCTGAGTACTCCGAGGCCGTGCGTCGCGGCCTGACCGTGCTGCCCCGCTCCGCGGCCCTAGCCTCGGTCATGGCCGACCGCCAGGTCGTCGCGGTCGCCGGCACCCACGGCAAGACCACGACCACCTCGCTGCTGACCGTCGCGCTCCAGGCCGCCGGTGCCGACCCGACGTACGCGATCGGCGGTGACCTGGCCGCCACCGGCCTCAACGCCGCCACCGGCTCCGGCCCGCTCTTCGTGGCCGAGGCCGACGAGAGCGACGGCGCGTTCCTCGTCTACGACGTCCACGCCGCAATCGTCACCAACGTCGACGCCGACCACCTCGACCAGTGGGGCACGCCCGAGGCCTACGCCGCCGCGTTCGACGAGTTCGCCGACCGGATCGACCCCGACGGCTTCCTGGTCTGCTGCGTCGACGACCCCGGCGCCGCCGCCCTGGCCGAGCGCCAGCGCGCCGCCGGACGCCGGGTCGTCACCGTCTCGGTCGCCGACGACGCCGCGCTCGACGGCGTCACCCTGTGGGCGCCCGGTGACCACTACCGCGCCGACGCCCTGGCCGCCATGGCCGCCGGCGAGGAGCTCGGCTTCGCGCGCGCCGACCTGGCCCGCGGCATCGCCTCCTACACCGGCACCCGCCGCCGGATGGAGCCCAAGGGCGAGGCCGCCGGCGTCCGCGTCTACGACAGCTACGCCCACCACCCGACCGAGATCGACGGCGACCTGCAGTCCGCCCGCGCCCTGGCGGGGGAGGGCCGGCTCGTCGTGGCCTTCCAGCCCCACCTGGTCTCGCGCACCCGGATCTTCGGCGCCGCGATGGGCCGCGCACTCGGCGCCGCCGACGAAGTCGTCGTTCTCGACCTCTACCTCGCCCGCGAGGAGGCCGACCCGGCCGTCAACTCGGCGCTCGTCGCCGACGCCGTGCCCCTGCCTCCCGAGCGGGTCGCCCTGGCCACGCTCGACTCAGCCGCCCAGGCGCTCGTCGAGCGCGCCCGCCCCGGCGACCTCGTCCTGACCCTCGGCGCCGGCACCGTCACCCGGGTCGGGCCCGAGGTGCTCGCCCTCCTCGAGCGCGGGGGACCGGGTGGCGCGGCTCAGTAGGCCGCGCCGCGCCGGCGGCGAGGAGCGCAGCCG
>JAOPXU010000238.1 GCA_025964985.1 Nocardioides sp. | reverse complement strand
AAGATCCGACTACTCACCCGCATCGCCTACGGCTTCCACAGCCCCCAACCGCTCATCGCCATCGCCATGCTCAACCTCGGCCACCACCGACCAACACTCCCCGGCCGCAACCCACGAACATGACAGGAGAGGGGGCTGACCGGGGATACCTGAACTTGGCAGGCAATGCATTGCCCGTCATGTTCAGACTTCCCCGGCCGACCGGGGAAATCCCGACGAGCGGAGCGAGCCCCCGCGACGTCAGTCGGTGACGGCGCCGACGAGGGTGGGCAGCGAGAGGGCGAGCAGCTGGAGCAGCTCGTCGCGGCTGACGCCGTCGGGGGCGGCCACCCACGAGAGCACGAGCTCCTCGGCCATCGCCGCCCAGCCGCGCACCAGCAGCCGGGTGGCCGGGGTGTCGCGGATCAGGTCGGCCTGGGCGTCCTCGGTGAAGATCCGGTCGGTCAGCGCGGAGCGGGCCTCGTCGTAGATCGCGCGCAGGGTCTCGTTGCCGCCCTGGGCGCCCTTGACCAGCGAGAGGTAGCCGGCGTGGTTGGTCTCGACGTAGTCGACGTAGGCCGCCATCGAGCCGGCGAGCCGCTCGAGCGGGTCGCCCGTGGTCGCCGGCGCGGTGCGCGCGATCAGGTCGTCGACGGCCCGGCGCACGACGGCCTCGTGGAAGGCGTGCTTGTTGCCGAAGTAGTGGTAGAGCAGACCCCGGGAGATCCCGGCCTGCTCGGCGAGCAGGTCGATCGACAGCTCGTCGAGGGAGCGGTCGGCGAGCAGGCGCACCCCGAGGTCGAGCAGCTGGGCGCGCCGCTCGTCGGGGGTGAGCCTGATGCGTTGTCCTGTGCCGACGGTCACGAGCCCCATCCTATTGACACTCGTTCAATAACGGCAATACCGTCAGGCCATGGA
The DNA here is from genome assembly GCA_025964985.1 of Nocardioides sp. Taxonomy (GTDB): domain Bacteria; phylum Actinomycetota; class Actinomycetes; order Propionibacteriales; family Nocardioidaceae; genus Nocardioides. The sequence continues at coordinate 2,481 of JAOPXU010000238.1, read as the reverse complement.
CTTCGAGCTCGTCGACCACCTCGTCATCGGCGCAGGCTTCGCCGGCCTGTGCGCCGCCATCAAGCTGCAGGAGGCCGGCGAGCGCGACTTCGTCGTCGTCGAGCGCGGTGCTGACGTCGGCGGCACCTGGCGCGACAACACCTACCCCGGCGCGGCCTGCGACGTCCCGAGCCAGCTCTACTCGTTCTCGTTCGCGCCCAACCCCGACTGGTCGATGTCGTTCTCGCAGCAGCCGGAGATCCAGGCCTACATCCGCAAGACCGCCGAGGCGTCGGGCACCCTCGACCGCTTCGTGTTCCGCACCAGCGTCGACGACGCCACCTGGGACGGTGGGGCGCAGCGCTGGATCGTGCGGACGTCGTCCGAGGGCGCCACCCGCACCTTTGCCGCCCGCACCCTGATCAGCGGCGCCGGCGGGCTCTCGGAGCCCAAGCTGCCCGACATCGAGGGCATCGGGTCCTTCGGCGGCGAGCTGTTCCACTCCGCCCGCTGGGACCACGACACCGACCTGACCGGCAAGCGCGTCGCCGTCATCGGCACCGGCGCGTCGTCGATCCAGATCGTGCCGGCGATCCAGCCGCAGGTCGCCCACCTCGACGTCTACCAGCGCACCGCCCCGTGGGTCATGCCGCGGCACGACCGCACCTACTCCTCGCTCGAGAAGGCCGCCCTGCGCACCGTCCCGGGCCTGCAGAAGGTCTACCGCGAGGCGATCTACTGGGGCCGCGAGAGCTACGTGCTGCCGTTCACCAAGGCACCGCAGATCCTGTCGCCCGTGCAGCGCATCGCCGCCGGCAACATCAAGAAGGGCATCCAGGACCCGGAGCTGCGGGCCGCGGTGACCCCGGACTTCCGGATGGGCTGCAAGCGCATCCTGATCTCCAACACCTACTACCCCGCGCTCGACGCCGACAACACCGAGCTCGTCACCGACCGGATCACCCGCGTCACCGAGACCGGCATCGTCACCGCTGACGGCACCGAGCGCCCGATCGACGTCCTCATCGTCGCGACCGGCTTCCACACCACCGAGCTGCCGATCACCGAGCACATCACCGGCCGCGAGGGCCACACGCTCGCCGCGCAGTTCGAGGAGAAGGGCATGTCGGCCTACAAGGGCACGACGGTCCCCGGGTTCCCCAACCTCTTCATGCTGGTCGGACCCAACACCGGCCTCGGCCACTCGAGCATGGTCTTCATGATCGAGTCTCAGGTCGCCTACGTCGTCGACGCCGTGCGCACGATGCGCACCCACGACTACGCCACCGTCGAGGTCAGCGAACGCGCCGAGCGGGCCTTCCACGCCGACGTCCAGCACCGGATGCAGCCCACCGTGTGGAGCACCGGCGGCTGCGCGAGCTGGTACCTCGACAAGCACGGCCACAACACCACCCTGTGGCCGCGCTCCACCTTCGCGTTCCGGGCCCTGACCCGGTCGTTCGACGTGGCGGCGTACGTCGTCACCGCACCCACCCGCACCACTCGAGAGGTCGTCCCCGCATGAAGTCCCTCAAGGACAAGGTCGTCGTCATCACCGGCGCCGGATCCGGTATCGGCCGCGCCCTGGCGCTCAACCTCGCCGCGAGGGGCTCGCACCTCGCGCTGTCCGACGTCGACGAGCCCGGCCTGGCCGAGACCGTCCGCCTCGTCTCCGGCGTCGGCGCCACCTCCGGCACCCAGGCCACCAAGGTCCGCAGCGACCGGCTCGACGTCGCCGACCGCGACGCGTTCAGCCGCTACGCCCTCGACGTCGTCGAGGAGTTCGGGCGCGTCAACGTCGTCATCAACAACGCCGGCGTCGCGCTGGCCGGCGACCTGACCGACCTCGAGTACGCCGACATGGACTGGATCATCGGCGTCAACTTCTGGGGCGTCGTCCACGGCACCAAGGAGTTCCTCCCCCACGTCATCGCCAGCGGCGACGGCCACGTGGTCAACCTGTCCTCGCTGTTCGGGCTGGTCTCGATGCCCGGCCAGTCGATGTACAACGCCTCCAAGTACGCCGTGCGCGGCATGACCGAGGCGCTGCGCGAGGAGATGCTCATCGCCAAGCACCCGGTCGGCGTCACCGCCGTCCACCCCGGTGGCATCAAGACCGCGATCGCCCGCAACTCCCGGGTCTCGGCCAGGGAGGACCAGGCCGCCACGGCCGACTTCTTTGACAAGAAGCTCGCCAAGATGACCCCCGAGAAGGCCGCCGAGATCATTGTCAGCGGCATCCTCAAGAACAAGGCCCGGGTCCTCGTGGGCCTCGACGCCCACGTCATCCACCACGCCGCCAAGCTGGCCGGCTCCCGCTACCAGGACGTCATCGCCAAGGGCGCCGGCAAGGTCCTGCCGGCCAAGACCAAGGTCGTCTGACCCGACCCCGACGTCACGGCCCGGACGTCACCGCCCGGCTCCTCGTGCCCCCACGACGCCGACCCGTCGCCTGAGCGACGGGTCGGCGTCGTACGGTGCGGCCATGAGTGCGCAGCCCGG
>JAOPXU010000220.1 GCA_025964985.1 Nocardioides sp. | reverse complement strand
GAGGAGGTCGCGTTCATCCTCGACCACAGCGAGGCCGCGGCTTTCGTCGTCGAGGACGCGCTGCTCGACGTCGCCGTGCGCGCGCTCGACGGGCTCGACGTACCGGTGCGGGCGGTCGTGCGCCTCGGCGGCGGCGACGTGCCCGAGAACTGGGTCGACGCCCAGACCTGGTTCGACCACGACGGCACCCCGCCGGTCGTGCTCGTCGGCGACGACGACCCCGTGCGCTTGATGTACACCTCGGGCACCGAGTCGCGGCCCAAGGGCGCGCTGCTGAGCAGCCGGTCGCTGATGTGGCAGTACGCCAGCTGCGCGCTCGACGGCGACTACCGGCCCGACGACGTCGACCTGCACACGCTGCCGCTCTACCACTGCGCCCAGCTCGACGTCTTCCTCGGACCCGACGTCTGGCTCGGCACCACCTCGGTGATCCTCCCCGGACCCGACCCCGTCGCGGTCCTGAAGGCGATCGAGGAGCACCGGGTCACCAAGTTCTTCGCCCCGCCCACGGTGTGGATCGGCCTGCTGCGCTGCCCGGGGTTCGACGACGCCGACCTGTCCTCGCTCGAGAAGGGCTACTACGGCGCCTCGCCGATGCCGGTCGAGGTCCTCAAGGAGATCCAGGAGCGGCTGCCCGGCGTACGGCTCTGGAACTTCTACGGCCAGACCGAGATGGCCCCCCTCGCCACCTCCCTCGGCCCCGACGAGCAGATGGCCTACGCCGGCTCCGCCGGACGCGCTTCGCTCAACGTCGAGACCCGCGTGGTGCCCGCGGACGGGTCGTCGGTCGACCCGCTGCCGGCCGGCGAGGTCGGCGAGATAGTCCACCGCTCCCCGCACGCGACGCTCGGCTACTACAAGGACGACGCCAAGACCGCCGAGGCCTTCGCCCACGGCTGGTTCCACTCCGGCGACCTCGGCTACCTCGACGACGGCGGCCGCCTCTACGTCGTGGACCGCAAGAAGGACATGATCAAGACCGGCGGCGAGAACGTCGCCAGCCGCGAGGTCGAGGAAGCCGTCTACACGATGCCCGCCGTCGCCGAGGTCGCCGTCTTCGGCGTCAGCCACCCGCGCTGGGTCGAGGCCGTCGTGGCGGTCGTCGTACCCAAGGCGGGCGAGACCCTCGACCCCGACGCCGTCATCGCCCACTCCCGCTCGGTCCTCGCCGGCTACAAGACCCCCAAGTACGTCGTCGTCGCCGACGCGCTCCCCAAGAACCCGAGCGGCAAGATCCTCAAGCGCCAGCTCCGCGACGAGCACGCCGACCTCGGGTCCTCCGAAGTCTGAGCCCCAGTCGGGTCGGGTCGCTTGTAACTCACCGTTCGCGCTGCTCCCCCACCGGTCTACGGGCGGGGAAGCGACGCGGACGGTGAGTTACAAGCCCGGCGCGGCTCAGACCGAGGCCCGCGCCCGACGCGGCTCACCGAGCAGGAACGCCGCGAGCCCGCCGCCGACGGCGCCGAAGAGGTGGCCCTGCCAGGAGATGCCGGGCTGGCCGGGCAGGACGCCGAGCAGCAGTCCGCCGTAGACGAGGAACAGGACGACGCCGAGCAGGATCTCGGCGGCGCTGCGGTTCCAGAAGCCGCGGAGCAGCAGGTAGACGAGCCAGCCGAAGATGAGGACCGAGGCGCCCAGGTGGTTGGTGTCGGCCGGCGCCAGCAGCCACACCCCGACGCCGCCGACCAGCCAGATGACCGCGGTCGCCTGCAGCCCGCGCGCCAGACCCGAGACGAGCACCAGGAACAGCAGCACCAGCGCCGGGACCGTGTTGGCCTCCAGGTGCAGCCACCCGCCGTGCAGCAGCGGGGCGAACAGGATGCCGAGCAGGCCCTCGTCGGAGCGCGGGCGGACGCCGTACTGGTCGAGGCGGTGGTCGGCGAGCGCGTCGACGGTCTCGATGAGCCACAGCAGCGCCACGAAGGTCAGGGCGCCGGCGCCGGCCACCACCAGCGGGGAGCGGCGGCGGTCGGTGTCGCGGAGCGTGCCCATGCCCCCGACGCTACTCAGCCGACGTAGGGCGAGCTCCGCACGATCGCCAGCGCCCGCTTGACCTGGAACGGGTCGGCCTGGCGGTAGAGCCACGGGCGACCGAACCACAGGTAGGCGTCGACGTGCTCGACCGCGAGGCGGCGTACGTCGTCGGGCAGGCCCCACCGCGCGGCACCGACGGAGGTGGTCGGTGGGATGCCGAGGGCGACGCAGGTGCGCGGGTCGTCCTTGCTGCGGCAGGGGTAGGCGTTGTCGGGGTCGGGTCCGGTGTAGGTGCCGAACCCGAAGCCCTGGCCGTTGCTGCTCGTGTTGATGACGACCTTCTTGCCGGGGATCCCGCGCCGGGCGAGCTCCTCGACGATCTCCGCGCCGCGGCGCACCTCGGCCTCGGTCGGCGAGTAGTGGGTGCTGTTGAGCGCGACCCCGCGGACGTCGGCCACGCCGGCGCGCACCAGGAAGTCGGCGGCCGCGGCGGCCCCGCCCTGACCGTTGGCCGAGGGCCAGTCGCCGGCGCCGCCGTCGATGTAGACGCTGGTGTGGGGCAGGGCGGCGAGCGTGCGGGCGGCGTAGGCGATGAGCTTCGACGGCAGGGTCGAGCCGCGCGGCGCGCAGAGCGCGAACGGCCCGTCGGGCTGCAGCACGACGGCCGCGTGGGCCCGGCCGATGCCGCGGGCGAACTCGTCGGTCCACCGCTTGTACGACGCCTGCTCGCGCGCGGTAGGCAGCCGGTCGCACGCCTCGTGCTCCCACGGCACCATGCGAAACATGGCCATCTGCACGAGCGCCTTGGGGTCGCCGTCCTGCGAGACCCGGACGTAGTCGCGGGTCTTGGCGTAGATGTCGCGGTCGGCGATCCACGAGCCGAACCACCGTGCCTTGGGCCGCAGCGCGATCTCGGCCAGGGTCGCGCGGGTCGCGCCGCGCGAGCGGGCGTAGGGCTCCCAGGCGAGCTCCTGCGGTCCCTGGTAGACGCCCATCCGGCGTCCGGCGAGCGGGTTGGCGGCGGCCCGGGCCGCCGTCATCTGCTCGCGCTGACGCTCGAGCCGGCGACGTAGGTCGGCGCTGCGGCGCCGCTGGGCACCCGCCTGCTGCTGGGCCTTGGCCTGCAGGTCGGACAGCGCGGCCGTCTCGGACGGGGCCGGGGACGCCAGCACGGGCGGGGTGGTCGGGGCCGCCATCGGGACGGTCGCGGAGGTGCGGGTCGCGGTCCGCTCAGCCGGTTCGGAGGGCGGCTCGCCGCCGCAGGCGGTCAGGCCCAGCACCAGGCAGGTCGCGGCGGCCGAGAGCGAGAGACGCATCGGCCCAGTCCATCACGACCTAGGGACGAGCCCCGTCACAGGTCGGCGACGAGGTCGGCCACCCGGCGCACCTGGTCGACGTCGGAGCCGGTCGGGATCAGGTGCACCTCGTCGGCGCCCACGTCGGCGAAGCCGCGGAGCACGTCGCGCAGCTGCTGCGGCGTACCGGCGAAGCCCGTGGTCGGGGCCATCGCGTCGACGAGGTCGACGGGCAGCCAGTTCATGTAGTGGCGCAGGTGGCGGTGGACCTGGGTCCGCGCCGAGCCGTCGCCGTCGTCGAGGGCGAACCAGAACGACGTCGTCAGCCACGGGACGCCCCGGTCGGCCTCGGCCCACGCGCTGCGGGCCAGGTCGAACAGGCCGCCGGTGGCGACGGGGTCGAGGTCGAGGGTCACGCCGGCCAGGCCGTCGGCCCACGCCGCGGCGCTGCGCACGGTCTTGGGTCCCATCGTCCCGACCAGCAGCTGCGGGCCGCCGTCCTGCACCGGCGGCGGTCCGACGGGCAGCGTCGCCTCGGTGACCTTCTCGCCGTTCCACACCCGGCGCATCACCGCGACCCGCTCCGCCATGCCACGCATCGTCTGGGTGGCCGGGTCGGCGGAGACGGCGCGGTAGTCCTCCACGCGTCCGCCGACCCCGAACCCGACGGTGAGCCGACCGCGCGCGAGCTGGTCGCCGGTGGCCAGGGACTTCGCCAGCAGCACCGGGTCGTGCAGCTGCGGGACGATCACCGTCGTCACCAGCCGCACCCGCTCGGTCCAGGCCGCGACCGCGCCGAGCAGCGTGAGCGTCTCGGGGTTGTCAAAGGCCATCCGCTCGCCGAAGCAGAGCGACGCGAACGGGCCCTCGTCGGTGGCCCGGGCCCACGCCTCGAGGGTCTCCGCACCACGGGCCCAGAGGTCGGGCTCCATCACCGGCAGGGTCATCCCGACGCGCATGGGCGACACTGTCGCAGAAGCGGTCCGTCAGCGGGGCAGGACGGCCTTGGTGCGCAGGTCGGGACGCAGCACGACCAGTCCCGCCACGGGCAGCAGCGCGAGCGCCGCGAGGCTCCACCCGATGCCGACCGCGTCGCCGAGCCCGCCGACCATGGCGGAGCCGATGCTGCCGCCGACGAGGAAGACGAGCGTGGCGACGCCGAGCGCGACGCCGCGTACGTCGGGCTCGACCGCGTCGGCCACCGCCGCGGTCATGGCGGGCTGGCCGACACCGAAGGCCACGGTGACGAGCAGGACCCCGACGCCGAGGAGCGGGGCCCAGACGAGCGCCGCGCCGGCGGCCGACATCAGCAGGGCGATGGTCGCCACGACGCCAGCGACGGCGATGGACACCGGCGCGCCCCACCGGTCGATGGCCGGCCCTGCGAAGCGGGGTACGACGAGGGCGAGGGCGGCACTGGGCACCAGGAGCAGACCGACCTGCCACGGCTCCCAGCCGGAGCCGACCAGGACGCTCGGCACGGCGACCAACAGCGCGAACCAGGCCGCCGGGACGGCGGCCGCCGCAGCCGCGCTGCGGACCACGACGCCGTTGCGCACGACCGCGAGCGGGAGGAAGCCGTGTGGTCGGCGGCGTACGCGGGCGACGGTGATCGGCGCCCCGAGCACGAACAGCACGATGCCGGCGAGCGCCACGACCAGGCCGGTCGACGGCGACTGCACGAGCAGCACGACCCCGGCCGCGGTGAGCGCGACCAGGACGGCGCCGACGAGGTCGAGGCGGGCGCCGGTCCCCTCGCGGGTCAGCGCGGGCCACAACACGGGGATGACGAGCAGCCCGAGGACGGGCAGCGCCATCACGGCCCGCCAGCCGAAGGCGTGCTCGACGAGGCCGCCGGCCAGCGGCCCGAGGCAGGAGACGGCCGCGGCCACGCCGGCGAGGCGCCCGAGCGCGAGGCCGCGCACCGAGCCGGCGTAGCGGGCGTTGAGGACCGCGACCCCGAGGGTCGGCACCGCAGCGGCGCCGGCCCCCTGGACCAGTCGCGCCAGCAGCAGCACCGAGTACGACGGAGCAGCTGCCGCGACGACCGCGCCCATCGTCATCAGCCCGATGCCGACGAGCAGCGGGATCCGGATCCCGACGAGGTCGGACACCCTGCCGTAGACGGCGGTGGTGACGGCGAGCATGAGTGCGTAGAGGCTGATGGTCCAGGTCGCGACGCCGGCGGTGACGCCGAGGTCGTCGGCGATCAGCGGCACCGCGACGGCCGCCGAGGACGAGCCCATGCCGGCCAGGCCGAAGAGCAGCCCCAGGAGCAGCGAGACGCGACGGGAGTCGTCAGGGATCGCCGGGGTCACGACAGGGCACAACAGTGGCGGCGGCCGAGGTGTTCCCGGGCCGCGGACCCACTCCCGTCGACCGGCGCCCGAGCGCCGGTCGAGGAGCGTGCGATCAGCGGATGCGGAAGTCCTGGCGGTTGACGGCGTAGAAGTGGCTGCCGGCCGCCTCGACGAGGATGCGCGCCGTCTTGGTGCGGACGCCGCGCGGGAGCGTGACCGTCGTGAACCCGTCGTTGGCCGTGGCCCCCGACAGGTTGCGGCGCCAGGTCGTGCCACCGTCGGTCGACAGCAGGACGCGGACCCGCTTGGACAGCTTCTGCGTGCCGTTGACCTTCCAGCGGACCGGGATGGTGGACCCGGCCTGCTGGACGCCACCGCGGGCCTGGGAGGTGACCAGGAACGGACCGGCGGACGGGGCGATCGTCATCTTGACGTTGCGGAAGGCGACGCCGCCGCGGCCGTCACGGACCGTGAGGCGGAAGTGCATGACGCGCTTGCCCTCGCCCTGGGTGCCGAGGTAGCCCTTCGTCGGGAGGTACTCGCTGTAGCACTCCACGATCCGGGGCCCGACCGGCACGTAGTCGTCGAGGCTGTCGGGCAGCGGCGCCACCTTGGGGCACGCACCGGTCCGGGCGTTGGTGTTGCCGGACAGGACCTGGGCCAGGTCGGGGAAGAACCGGGTGCCGTTGCGGCCGGCCAGGTTGATGCCCGGCGACGGCGACTCGAGCGTGCCCTCCTCGCTCACCCGCGCGGCGGTGCCGAAGACCCGGAACAGCGGGCCGTAGACCTTCTTGTTGCTGACCAGCGAGGTGCCGCGGTCGTCGAGGCCACGGTCGGCCTGCTCCCACAGGTAGGTCAGCGGGTCGCCGTCGGCGTCCTTGGCGGTGCCGGAGAGCTTGAACGGCGTGCGGATCGGCAGCTTGGTGGTGACGCTGACGCTGGTGACCCGCGGCGCGGTGTCGGCCAGCGGCACGGTGTCGATGCCCTCGTTGTCGGCCGCGCCGCCCTGGGCGGTCTCACCGACGATGGCGGTGACGCCGCCGGTGCCGGTGACGGTCAGCGCCGGGACGTCGACGTGCGGGCCAGGGGCGTCGGGCGCCGAGGTCGGCGCGAAGATGACCTGGAAGCCCGTCGGGCCGGGCTCGGTCAGCGGCGCCGGGTAGGCGTCGAAGCTGCCGTAGGGGTCGTAGCCCCAGGCGGCGATGGTGACGTCGCGGCCGGTGGCTGTCTCGATGCCGGCCTCGAGCGAGGCGGCGTCGTAGGTCGCCGGGGTGAACGTGGCGGCGGGACCGCCGTCGGACGAGACGGTGAACCGGGAGCCCGGCCCGCCGAAGTCGTTGAGCGAGACCGTCTGCACCTCGACGACCGAGGGGATCGGGCCGCCGGTGTAGGCGTTGACCTCGTCGAGGGTCTTGAAGGAGAAGTAGGGGTCGGTGTGCGGCTGCAGGTCGTCCTGCAGGCAGATGCCGGCGTAGGCCATGACCGAGGAGCCCGAGCCGGGCTCGACCGAGGTGCCGCCGTTGCGGTTGCCGCCCTCGCAGGCGAACTGGACGCCGTTGAAGGTGTGGTTGCCGGAGAACTGGTGGCCGAGCTCGTGGGCGACGTAGTCGATGGCGAAGAAGTCGCCCTTGGGCTCGGGCAGGCCGGTGCAGCCGCCGCCCTTGTAGTCGGCGCCGACGACGCCGAGGTAGGCGACGCCGCCACCGTTGACGCCGAGGGCGATGTGGCCGACGTCGTAGTTGTCGGCGCCGACGACCTGGCCGAGGACCAGCCGGTTGCGGGCCAGCGTCTCGCCGCTGCAGAACTCGAGGTCGCCGTAGTCGTCCTCGGGATCTCCCTCGGGGTAGATGCTGGTGCGGAAGCAGGGCTCGTCGCCACAGGGGCCGCCCGGCTCGGTTGCCTTCGCGGCCGTGTCGAAGTTGAGCTCGTCGGTCTCGTTGATCAGCTGCATCGTGATCGCGAGGTCCTGGCTGTAGATCTGGTTGACCCGGCTGATCAGCGTGGCCTTCTCGGCCAGCACGTTGTCGCTGCCGAAGTAGTCGGCGTAGGACGGGTCGGAGGTCAGCGCGAGGCGGTAGCGCTTCTGCACGACCTTGCCGCCGGCGCGCGCCTGCGGCTGGGCCTGGCGGCGGGTGAGGGCGCGGCGGATCTCGGGGGCTTCGCGCTCGACGAAGGCCTCCTCGGGACGCGTGGTCGCGGAGCCGTAGAAGGCGAGGTGGGTGGTCGTGCCGGGCTCGTCGTAGGCCGGGTCGACGTACCAGGTGCCCTGGCCCTGGGGGCCGCGGACGGCGGCGTGGAAGCCCATCGGCGTCACGTCGAGGGCGATGGTGGTGGCCGGGTCGCCGACCGCGCGGCCGGCGTAGGTCGCGATCTCGGGGTGGGCGGCGGCGAGCTCGGGGGCGAGCACCTCGGTGCGGGTGACGGAGAAGCGCTGGGTGCCGCCGGCGGGGGTCGGCACCGCGACGGTGACGCCGCTGCCGGTGCCCTCGGCCGGGGCGTCGGCGAGGTCAGCGCGCACGCGGCCGAGGTCGACGCGGACGGCGGCGAAGCGCTCGGGGGCGACGCGCACCTTGTCACCGGTCGGCCGGAAGCCGTCCAGCGGCCGGAACGTGGGGTCGGCGGCCGGAGCGGCCGAGGACGACGTCATCGCGGGCACGAGGCCGGCAGCGAGGACGACGGCGACGGCCGCGGCGAGGCGGGCAGTGGGTGGACGACGCATGGATGGGACTCCCTCCGTACCCGGCCACTCGACCGGGTCCCGTGCACCCTAGGCCCGGGGTCGGACAATGCTCCACAGGGTGTCGGCGGAGATCTCCGTGCGGTGGGACCACCGACCGGGTGAGCGGCGCTGTCGGCGCCACCGCCTAGGTTCGAGCCGTGCAGATGATCCACGGACCGCAGCAGGGTCCGCTCGACGACGACGCCGTCCTCGCGGCCTATCCGTGGCCCGACGAGGGGCCGTGGGTGCGCGCGATGATGGTGACCACGCTCGACGGCGCGAGCGCCGGGCCCGACGGGCTGAGCGGCTCGATCTCCTCCGACTCCGACAAGGCCGTCTTCGACGCCGTGCGCCGCCACGCCGACGCCGTCCTGGTCGGCGCCGGCACCATCCGCGCCGAGGGCTACGGCGCCATGAAGGCAAAGGACCGCGACGCCGCAGCCCGCAGCGCCCAGGGCCAGGCGCCCGCGCCGGTCATCGCGATCGTCAGCCCGTCGCTCGACCTGCCCTTCGACAGCGAGCTGTTCACCGACTCCACCGAGCCGCCGATCGTCCTCACCACCGCCCGACCCGACGCCGACGCCCTCGCGAGGGCCCGCGAAGCCCGCGCGACGGTCGTGCACTCCCCCGGCGACGACGTGCCCCCCGACTTCGTCGTCGACACCCTCGTCGAGCGCGGCCTGCGCCGGATCGTCTGCGAGGGCGGGCCCCGCCTGCTCGAGGCCGTCACCCGCGCGGGGCTCCTCGACGAGGCCGACATCACCGTGTCGCCGCTGCTGGCCGGGCTCGGTCACGCGAGCAGGACCGACGGGCTGGACGAGGTCGTGGGGTTCGACCTGGTGCACGTGCTGACTGCCGACGGCTTCCTCATGTGCCGCTACGTGCGGGACGCCGGGTGATCGACCTTCGCGGGCTCGCGCGGCTGGCCGCCGAGCACGCCGACGACCTCGACCTGCCGGTCGAGCCGCTGCGCGTCGGCGATCGCGAGATCGACACCGACGCGCGTCCGGCGATCATGGGCGTGGTCAACCTGTCGCGCGACTCCAGCTACCGCGAGAGCGTCGCCACCTCCCACGACACGGCGGTGCGCAAGGGCCGGGTCCAGGCCGCGCAGGGCGCCGACCTCGTCGACGTCGGGGCCGAGTCGAGCAACGGCACGTCAGCCCGCGTCGACGCCGAGGGCCAGGTCGCCACGCTCGTGCCGGTCGTGCGCGCGCTGGCCGAGGCCGGCGTCGCGGTGTCGGTCGAGAGCTACGAGCCGCCCGTGGTCGCTGCCTGCCTCGAGGCCGGGGCGACCGTCCTCAACCTGACCGGGTCGGCCGAGGACGCCGCGATGTTCGACCTCGCGGCCGCCCACGGCGCCTCGGTGGTGCTGTGCCACATCCTCGGCACCCACGCCCGCGACCTCGACGGCAGCGACGTCGACCCCGACCCGTTCCCCGCGATGCTCGACTCGTTCGCGCGACGCATCGACGACGCCCGCAGCCGCGGCGTGCGGGGCGTCGCGATCGACCCGGGTCTCGGCTTCGGCTTCCGGCTCGGCGACCAGCGCGCGCGGGTCCGCCACCAGTCGTCGGTGCTGCTGGCCTCGTTCCGGCTGCGGCGGCTCGGCGTACCGGTCTGCCACTCGCTGCCGCACTCGTTCGAGCTCTTCGAGGACCAGTTCCGCACGGCGGAGGGCATGTTCGCCGTGCTCGCCCACCTCGGCGGCACCGGCCTCTACCGCACCCACGAGGTGCCGCAGGTGGTCGCCGTCCTCGACGCCCTGCGCGAGCTCGAGGTCTAGTCCTCCTCCGCCTCGAGGTCCGCGAGCACCTCGACCACCTCGCCCGGCGCGTCGGAGAGCAGCACGTCGACGCCGAGGTCGCGCAGGCCACCCAGGAAGCCCGGCAGGCTGTCCGGTCCCTGCGGAGCGTTCGCGGAGGAGATCGGGTAGATCGCGATGGCGAAGCCCGCCTCGTGGACCGCCTCGGGCAGGCCCTGCGGGTCGTCGAGCTGCGGGAAGGCGTCGAGCTCGACCGCGACCAGGTCGATCGTGTCGGGCAGCCCGGCCAGCTCGTCGTCGGTGAGCAGGTCGGCGGAGTCGGCGTCGACGACGAACCCCGACAGGACGTTGTCGCCGACGTTGTCCTCGAGCCGCTGCAGCAGCGTCCGGTCGGACGAGGTGATCGTGACCCGCTCGGGCTCGTTGAGCAGGCGCGCGCGGCGGATCGACTTGGCGATCGCCCGCTCCATCGGCAGCCGCAGCCCGCGGAAGTACGTCGCCCGCCGCGGCTGCACGAAGATCCCGACCTCGCGGTCGAGCTCGGCGTTGGCCTCGGCGAGCTGGACCAGCAGGTCGTCGAGGCCGATCAGCGCGAGGTCGCCGTCGTACGCCGCGCTGGTCGGGCGCAGGTCGGGGTCGGGCTCGACGGCGCGCAGGGTGCGCAGCTCGAGGAGCGTGAAGTCCTCGGTGAACCAACCGGTCGTCTCGACGCCGTCGACGACCTTCGTGGTCTCGCGGTCGGCGAACTCCGAGCGCTCGGCGACGTCGGTGCTGGCGCTCAGCTCGTTGTCGCTGCGCACCAGCAGCTGGTCGTCCTGGGTCATCACGACCTCGGCCTCCACGTGGGAGGCACCGGCGGCGATGGCCTCGGCGAAGGACTCGGCGGTGCCCGCGGGCCGCGAGACCGGGTCGCCGCCGCGGCCGACCACCAGCACCTCGCCGAGGCGCAGCGGGCCCTCGGAGGCCGCGTCGGTGGGCAGGAAGTCGGTCACGACCTCGACCGGGTCCTCGTCACTGGCGGTGGTGCTCAGCTCGGTGCGCGTCTCGGTGACGGCGTAGACGGTGGTGGCGAGGCCGACCACGACGAGCAGCGCGAGCACCGCACGGCGCACCCACCACTCCTGGTCCTCGTCGCCGCCGTCCACGAGGCCTGAGACTAGTGAGATGCTGCCGCGCCGGGGAGCCGAACGCGCCGAACGGACCGATCAGCCGTGCAGGAGCGTGCGCGTGCGGGCGACGACGTCGTCGAGGGCGTCGGCTGCGACCTGGCTCATCAGGCCCATGTCGATGAACCCGTGGACCAGGCCGTCGTAGCGCACGCGGTCCACGGGGACGCCGGCCTCGGCGAGGCGGTCGGCGAAGGTCTCGCCCTCGTCGCGCAGCGGGTCGTACTCGGCGGTCGCGACGAGCGCGCGCGGGGCGCCGCTCAGGTCGCCGAGCAGCGGCGAGTGGCGCACGTCCTCGACGTCGGGCGCCTCGCCGAGGTAGTGCGCGGCGAACCAGGTCATCGTGGCCATGTCGAGGAAGTAGCCCTCGGCGTTGTCGACGCGCGAGGGGTAGTCGCCGGCCATGTGGGTGGCGGGGTAGAGCAGCAGCTGGGCGTGGACGCGGTCCTTGAACACCTGGGCGCAGACCGCCGCGAGGTTGCCGCCGGCGGAGTCGCCGCCCACGGCGAGGACGTCGCCGCCACCGAGCTCGGCGAGGTGGTCGGCGGCCCACTCGACCGCGGCGAGGGCGTCCTCGACGGCGGCCGGGTACGGCGCCTCGGGCGCGAGCCGGTAGTCGATGGCGAGCACGGCGGTCTCGGCTCCGGCGCAGATCCGGCGGCACGTCTGGTCGTGGGTGTCGAGGTCGCCGATGACGAAACCGCCGCCGTGCAGGTAGACCAGCGTGGGCACGGGCCCCTCGAACTCGGGGCGGTAGAGCCGCTCCGGCCGCTCGGCGACCGTCAGCTCCTCTCCGCTGCCGTCCGGGACCTGGGTCTCC
>JAOPXU010000187.1 GCA_025964985.1 Nocardioides sp. | reverse complement strand
TCAGCCCTGGCGCTGCTTGTGACGCGGGTTCTCACAGATCACCATGACGCGGCCGTGGCGACGGATCACCTTGCACTTGTCACAGATCGGCTTGACGCTCGGGTTGACCTTCATGTCGACCCTTTCTGGCTCGGCTGCTGGTTACTTGTAGCGGTAGACGATGCGACCCCGGGTGAGGTCGTACGGCGAGAGCTCCACCACGACCCGGTCCTCGGGGAGGATCCGGATGTAGTGCTGGCGCATCTTGCCGCTGATGTGCGCGAGAACCTTGTGGCCGTTGCTGAGCTCCACACGGAAAAACGCGTTGGGGAGGGCCTCCACGACGGAGCCCTCCATCTCGATCACGCCTTCTTTCTTCGGCATGTCCCTCACTGTCTTGATCGCGTCCGCACCGGCGTGGCGCCGAGGCGCCACGAGGTGCAGGTTGGTTGTCTACCGTTCGACCCGGGAACCTCGACTCCGGCGGAGCCGTGGACCTCATGCGGCCGCTCCCTGACCCCTCAAGTCGGGCACAGCGCTGAACACCTGGCCGTCCCGATCCGTGAGGATCGGTCTGGACGGAGTGGTCACCACTGGCTCGAGCAGCCGCGAGGCGTCACGAAACAGACCCATGTTGGGCCGACACACCAGTTTAGGGTCTGGCGTCCCTGAAACACGAATCCGTCAGCCGGCGAGCAGGCGCAGCGTCTGCTGGCGGGCCGGGGCGCTCCCCGGCTCGGTGCCGACCCACGCTCCGGCGACCGGGTTGACCATCACCTCGTCGACGCCGTACGCCGCCGCGAGTGCCTCCAGCTGGCTCCTCGCGCCCGCGGGGTCGCCGATCACCCAGCGCTGCGCCATCGCGTCGACGAGGTGCTGCTCGTCGGTGGTCAGCTCGCGCTTCTCGGCCTCCTCGACCAGCGCCTGGGCCTCGAGCGGGCGGCCCGAGCGCAGCGCCAGCATGGTGAGCAGCTGCGGCAGGGCGAGCCGGCGGGCCTCCTCCTCGGTCTCGGCCACGCAGGCGTTGACGGTGAGGAAGGTGCGGGGCTCGGCGAGCTCGGGCGAGGGCTTGAAGGTCGAGCGGTAGAGCTCGAGCGCCTCGGCCGTGCCCTGGCCGGAGAAGTGGTGGGCGAAGACGTAGGGCATGCCCTTCTCGGCGGCCAGGCGCGCCGAGTAGTCGCTGCTGCCGAGGAGCCAGATCGTCGGGACGCTCGAGGCCCGCGGCGTGGCGTGCAGGACGTGGGTCCTCCCCTGCACCCGGACCCCGACGCCGTCGGCGTCCATCATGGCCAGCACGTTGTCGACGTACTCGGGGAAGTGGGTGACGTTGTCGTCGCTGACTCCCCCGGCGCCGTGGCGCAGCGCCCAGGTGGTGACCTGGTCGGTGCCCGGCGCGCGGCCGATGCCCAGGTCGATGCGACCGGGGTGGGCGGCCTCGAGCAGCGCGAACTGCTCGGCCACGACCAGCGGCGCGTGGTTGGGCAGCATGACGCCGCCGCTGCCCACGCGGATGGTGCGGGTGGCCCCGGCGATCATCGCGATCAGGACCGGCGGGTTGGTCGCGGCCACGGCCGGCATGTTGTGGTGCTCGGCGACCCAGAAGCGGCGGTAGCCGAGCTCGTCGGCGCACCGGGCCAGGTCGAGGGTGGCCCGGACGGCGTCGCCGCTGGTCTGGTCGGAGCGGACGGGCACGAGGTCGAGCACGGAGAGCGTGGTCATCCCCGGATGAACAGGACGGCCGCCAGCAGCATTCCCCACGCACGACGACGGGCGCCGACCGTGAGGTCGGCGCCCGTCGCGGAGCGGTTTGAGCCGTGGATCAGGGGGTCGTCGGAGCGACGAAGTCGCTCGAGTCGCCCGTGACGACCACGTAGAAGGCCTTCCGGGTGCCCGGCTCGGCGGCGGTGCCGAGGCCGGTGGTCACGCTGCCGTCGCTGAGACGGGGGCTGACCACGAAGCTGCTCGCGTTCTGGGCGCCCGTGGGTGCGCAGGCGGTCGGGATCGCGACGCCGGTGTTGCCGGTGAAGGTGCAGCGGCTGACCGCGATCTCACCCGAGAACTCGGGGTTGGCGTCGGCGCCCGGGGCGCGGCCGTTGGTGTTGGCGTTGCCGTTCTGCTCGATCGTGTTCTGCAGCACGACGGTCGCGAGGATGCCGTTGTTCGACAGGTCCTCGTTGGCGTTGATGTAGACGTTGCCGTTGGCGCGCAGCGAGTTGTCGGGGCTGCCGGCGGGCGCATTGTTCGCGAGCGTCGGGTAGCCGGCGACGAGGGTGAACCCGCCCGACTGCGCGAGGATCTGGCCGTTGGGGCCGACGAGGGCCCAGCGGCCGACACCGGCAGGGCCGGCGGGACCAGCAGGGCCGGCAGGGCCCGCTGCGCCAGGAGCACCGGGAGCGCCGTCGGTGCCGGCGGGGCCCTGCGGGCCCGTGGAGCCCTGCATCCCCTGACGGAGGCCGGGCGCGAGGTCGCGGGCGAAGATGCCGCCGTCTCGGACGTCGATGCTGCGGATGGTGCTGTCCGCGATCTTCGGCGAGGTGACCGCACCGTTCTTGATGCTGTTGGTGCCGATGGTGGCTGCGGCGTACGACGTGCCGCCGAGGGCGACGACGAGGGCAGCGGTCGACATGATCATGGGGCCGCTCGGGCGCTTGCCGGCGACGGGATTCTTGATGCGGAGCATGGAGGTGAACCCTTCATAGGTGTGACGCGGCCCACCCCGGGTCGCGTTCCTTCTATCCGGAGCCGCGGGGCTTCCGGATTGGGAGGGTGTACGAATCCCGGCTGCGTCGTGTTGAACGTCCGACGAGAACCGGCCAGAAATGCATCGAGGGCCCGGACGTGGAACACGTCGGGCCCTCGAGTGGCAGGTGCTGGATTCGAACCAGCGTAGGCTGTGCCGGCTGATTTACAGTCAGCTCCCTTTGGCCGCTCGGGCAACCTGCCGGGGTGTGCCCGGGCCGCGCGCGGCGGCCCTGGACGAGGGACGACAATAGCGCAGGCCGACCGCGATGACGGAATCGCACCCCTCGCGCCGACCCCGCCCCATCAAGCAGGAGGAGCACCACCCACATGGCCGACTCGTCGTTCGACATCGTCAGCAAGATCGACCGCCAGGAGGTCGACAACGCCCTCGGGCAGACCGCTCGCGAGATCTCGACCCGCTTCGACTTCAAGGGCACCGGCGCCACCATCGAGTGGCAGGGCGAGGAGGCGATCGAGATCAGCGCCTCGGCCGACGACCGCGCCTCCGCGGTCCTCGACGTGTTCAAGGACAAGCTCATCAAGCGTCAGCAGAGCCTGAAGATCCTCGACGCCTCCGAGCCGCGCGCCTCGGGGCAGCAGTCGAAGATCTCGATCGCCCTCAAGGAGGGCATCACCAGCGAGGACGCGAAGAAGATCACCAAGCTCATCCGTGACGAGGGCCCCAAAGGCGTCAAGGCGCAGATCCAGGGCGACGAGCTGCGCGTCTCGTCCAAGAAGCGCGACGACCTGCAGGCCGTGCAGACCCTGGTCAAGTCGCAGGACTACGAGTTCGCGGTGCAGTTCACCAACTACCGCTGAGCCCTGACGGCCGGCGGGTAGCACCGCCGGCCGGGAGCACCTGCGTCAGCCGGCCGCGACGGGCTGCTTGAGGACGGTCTTGCTGCCCGCGGGGACCATCGTCGCGCCGGGGGTCGGCGTGAGCCAGACCTTGCTGCCCTCGGCCAGGTCGAGGACCCGAGCGTGGGTGCGCGTCAGCACGACGAGCACCTCGGAGCCGTCCTCGAGCGCGACCGTCAGCCGCACCTCGAAGCCGACCCTCAGGTAGCGCGTCACGGTGCCGGCGTAGGCGTCGGGACCGAGGTCGGGCTCGACGGCCACCTCGACGTCGTGCGGGCGCAGCGAGTGCCCGCCGAGCGTCGTCACCTCGCCGAGGAAGCTCATGACGAACGGGTTGGCCGGCTCGTCGTAGAGCTGGTCGGGCGTGCCGATCTGCTCGACCCGACCGTCGTTGATCACGACGATCTCGTCGGAG
The DNA here is from genome assembly GCA_025964985.1 of Nocardioides sp. Taxonomy (GTDB): domain Bacteria; phylum Actinomycetota; class Actinomycetes; order Propionibacteriales; family Nocardioidaceae; genus Nocardioides. Next base: position 28,245 of record JAOPXU010000187.1, on the reverse strand, counting down.
ACCTCCATGGCCTCCTCCTGGTCGTGGGTCACGAACACCGTGGTCACGTGGACCTCGTCGTGCAGGCGGCGCAGCCAGTCGCGCAGCTCCTTGCGGACCTTGGCGTCCAGCGCACCGAACGGCTCGTCGAGCAGCAGGACGGTCGGTTCGACGGCCAGGGCCCGGGCCAGCGCCATCCGCTGCCGCTGGCCACCCGAGAGCTGCGAGGGCAGGCGGTGGGAGAACTGCGACAGGTGGACGAGCTTGAGCAGCTCGTCGACCCGGGCCGCGACCTCGGCCTTGGGCCGCTTGCGGATCTCGAGGCCGAAGGCGACGTTCTTGGTGACCGTCATGTGCTTGAAGACGGCGTAGTGCTGGAAGACGAACCCCACGTTGCGCTTCTGCGCCGGCAGGTTGGTCGCCTCGGTGCCCTCGATGACGATGCTGCCGCTGTCGGCGGTCTCGAGACCGGCGATGATGCGCAGCAGCGTCGACTTGCCGCCGCCGCTGGGGCCCAGCAGCGCGGTCAGCTGGCCGGTCGGGATGGAGACGTTGACGTCCTCCAGGGCCACGAAGTCGCCGAACTTCTTGTTCACCCCACGGATCTCGATGCTCATCGTGGTTGCCTCTCAGTGTCAGTCAGGGTCAGTCAGGGTGCGACCCGGCCGCTCGGTGGCGGAGGTCGCGGTGGTCAGTGGGTGCTGGTGTCCTTGGGGCGGATCAGGGCGACCGTCACGATGCAGGCGACGGAGACCATGGCCAGCAGGAAGGCCATGGCGTAGGCACCCTGCTGGTCGAAGTTGAGGTACTTCTCCTCGACCACCAGCGTGGCCGTGCGGGTCTCGCCGAGCAGGTTGCCCGAGACGACCTTGACCGCGCCGAACTCGCCGAGCGAGCGGGCCAGGCTGAGGACGACGCCGTAGACGACGGCCCACTTGATGGCCGGGAGCGTGATCCGCCAGAACGTCTGGCGACCGGTCGCGCCGAGGCTGCTGGCCGCTTGCTCCTGGTCGGTGCCGATCTCCTCGAGCACCGGCACGACCTCGCGGATGACCAGCGGCAGCGCCACGAAGGTGGTCGCCATGATGACGCCCGGCGTCGCGAAGATGACCTGCAGACCGGCGCTCTCGAGCGAGGGGCCGAAGAAGCCGTCGCGGCCGCCGTAGACGAGCACGAGCGCCAGGCCCACCACGATCGGCGAGACCGACAGCGGCAGGTCGATCAGCGCGCTGAGGATCCGCTTGCCGGGGAACTCGTAGCGCACGAGCAGCAGCGACATCGTCACGCCGAAGACGGTGTTGATGACCACGGAGATCAGCGCCACGATGATCGTCAGCCGCAGCGCGGTGATGATGTCGGGGTCCTCGAGCAGCAGCGTGATCGACTCGGTGCCGTTCTCGAACGTGTTGGTCACGACGAACGACACCGGCCAGGCCACCAGCAGGAACAGGTAGAGGACCACCACGGCCCGCATGAGGTAGGTGACCGGGCCCTTGCGGGTCCGGGCCGTACGCCGGCGGCGCCGCTTGGGCGGCTCGTCGACCGCGTCGACGCGATCGAGCAGTGCGTCAGCCACGGGCTGCCACCTTCCGCTGCAGGACGTCCAGCGCCACGATCACGACGAGCGAGATCAGGAGGAGGACGGAGGCCACCGCGGCGGCGGCCGGGACGTTGTCGTTCTCGATGCTGCCGAGGATGCGCACGGAGGTCACCTCGGTCTTGAAGGGCAGGTTGCCCGAGAGCAGCACGAGCGAGCCGTACTCGCTCACGCCGCGGGCGAAGCTCAGCGCGGCGCCGGCGGTGATCGCGGGCGTGAGGCTGGGCAGGATGATCCGCCGGAACGTCGTCAGGCGGCTCGCGCCGAGGGAGGCCGCGGCCTCCTCGACGTCGCGCTCCATCTCCTCGAGCACGGGCTGCACCATCCGCACGACGAACGGCAGGGTCACGAAGAGGTAGGCGAGGAACACCGACGCCGGCTGGTTGGCCACGTTGATGCCGAGCGGGCCGTCGTCGTTGCCGTAGAGCGAGAGCAGCACCAGGCCCGCGACGATGGTCGGCAGGGCGAACGGGATGTCGATGAGGACCTCGAGCGCCGCGCGACCGAAGAACCGGTCGCGCACGAGCACCCAGGCGATCAGGGTGCCCATGACCGCGTTGACGACGGTCACGGCCGCAGCGGCCACGACGGTCAGCTGGATCGCCGCGCGGGTCTGGCCGTTGGTGATCGTGGTCCAGAACGCACCCCACCCGCCCTCGCCCGCGGTGATGATGACCGCGCACAGGGGGATGAGGACGAGCAGGCTGAACCAGATCATGGCGATGCCGAGGCCGACGCCCGACGACCTGGTCAGGGTGGACCGGGGCCCGAGCCGGCGACGCTTGGTCGCCGGCACGGCCCCCGCGAGCTGTGGTGCAGTCATGACGGGTAGGTCACTCCGCCTTGCCGCTGGCCTCGATGGCCAGGGTGATGAGGCCGGACTCCTCGTCGAAGAACTTCGGGGTCACCTCGTCCCAGCCACCGAAGTCACCGTCGACGGTCAGCAGGTTGCCCACCGCCGGGAAGGGGTCGCTCGGGTCGGTCGCGCCCTCGACGGTGCCGCCGTAGTCGACGTCGTCGCGGATCGGGCGGAAGCCCTTGAGGGCGAACTGGCGCTGACCCTCGTCGCTGAGGACGAAGTCGAGCCAGTCCTGCGCCACCGGGTCGGCGTCCTTGAGCACGGCGCCCGGGTTCTCGATCAGCAGCGAGGTCTCCGGGATGATGTACTCGAAGCCCTCGCCGTTCTGCGCGGCCAGGATGGCCTCGTTCTCGTAGGCCATCAGCACGTCGCCGGTGCCACCGAGGAAGCCGGTGGTGGCGTCGCGGCCGGAGTTGGGCAGGGACACGACGTTGCCGTAGAACGCGTTGACGTACTCCTCGGCCTCCGCCTCGGTCCCGCCGTCGGCGACGACCTGGCCGTAGGCGGCCAGGGCGTTCCAGCGCGCTGCACCCGAAGAGGCCGGGTTGGGCGTCACGATCTCGACACCGGGCTGGATGAGGTCGTCCCAGTCCTCGATGCCCTTGGGGTTGCCCTCGCGCACACCGAAGACGACGACCGAGCGCGACACCACGCCGGCGTTCTCGCCCTGGTCCCAGTCGGCGTCGACCAGGTCGGCCTCGACCAGGCGGTCGACGTCGCTGGGCACGGAGAAGTGGACGTAGTCGGCCTCGAGGCCGGACTCGACCGCGCGGCTCTGGTCGCCCGAGGCACCGTAGGAGGTCTTGAAGGACACCCCGTCACCGGCGTCGGTCTTCTCGAACTCCTCGGCGATCGACTTGTTGGCAGCCTCAGGGACCGCGAAGCCCACGATGTTGATGGTCTTGGCGTCGTCGCCGCTGCCACCGCCGCCGCAGGCCGACAGGGCCAGCACTCCGGCGGTGACCACAGCAGCGCTGATCGTCTTCTTCATGTGTCCTGCTTTCTCCATCGCACCAGACTGGTGCGGCTCACGTAACTCGAGCAGACTAATCAACATATGTAACCCACGCGAACTCGACACGCATCTTGAGACGGCCGGTCTAGCCACCTGAGGGACCTCGCGGAAGGCCGCTCAGGCCCGGCTTCCGGGGCTGGCCCAGGGCCTGCGGGCGCACAGCAGCCCGGGAGGGGCGGCGAACGTGGCGAGTGTCACCCTCTGTGGCGCAGGACGGCTCCGGTCCGGCGGATGCGCGGACTATCGTGGAGAGGGGATGGACGTGAGCCGGACAGGTGTCTGGAACGTGTTCTAGTTTTGCCCCCGACCGCCGTACGATGACGGGTCATCAAGGCGGTTGACGCAGCGGGACGGACGTCGTCCCGACACGACGAAGGTGGAACAGTGTCCAAGCAGGTCAAGCAGCTCGACCGGGTGGTCATCCGGTTCGCGGGCGACTCCGGTGACGGCATGCAGCTGACGGGTGACCGTTTCACGCAGGAGTCAGCCGTCTTCGGCAACGACCTGGTGACGCTGCCCAACTTCCCGGCCGAGATCCGGGCACCCCAGGGCACGCTGCCGGGGGTGTCGTCGTTCCAGGTGCACTTCGCCGACCACGACATCCTCACCGCAGGTGACGCCCCCGACGTGCTCGTCGCGATGAACCCGGCCGCGCTCAAGGCCAACGTCGCCGACCTGCCCAAGGGGGCGACGATCATCGTCGACACCCACGACTTCACCAAGCGCAACCTCGACAAGGCCGGCTACGACGCCAACCCGCTCGACAAGGTGGGCGAGGTCAACGACCCGCTGGGCGACTTCCAGGTCCAGACCGTCGACCTGACCGGCATGACGGTCGAGGCCGTCAAGGAGTTCGGCCTCTCGCGCAAGGACGCCGCCCGCGCCAAGAACATGTTCGCGCTGGGCCTGCTGTCCTGGATGTACGGGCGCCCGACCGAGGGCACCGAGGCGTTCCTGGCCAAGCGGTTCGCCAAGGTCCCCGACATCCGCGACGCCAACCTGCTGGCCTTCAAGACCGGCTGGAACTACGGCGAGACCACCGAGGCGTTCGCCGTCCAGTACGAGATCAAGCCGGCCACGATGGCGCCCGGCACCTACCGCAACATCACCGGCAACCTCGCGCTCGCCTACGGCCTCGTCGCCGGCGGCGTGCAGTCCGGGCTGCAGGTCGTGCTCGGGTCCTACCCGATCACCCCGGCCTCCGACATCCTCCACGAGCTCAGCAAGCACAAGTCGTTCGGCGTCACCACGCTGCAGGCCGAGGACGAGATCGCCGGCATCGGCATGGCCATCGGCGCCTCGTTCGGCGGCGCGCTCGGCGTGACCTCGACCTCCGGGCCCGGCGTGGCACTGAAGTCCGAGTCGATCGGGCTGGCCGTGATGACCGAGCTGCCGCTGGTCATCGTCGACGTCCAGCGCGGCGGACCCTCCACGGGTCTGCCGACCAAGACCGAGCAGTCCGACCTGTTGCAGGCGATGTTCGGGCGCAACGGCGAGGCCCCGGTCCCGATCGTCGCTCCGCAGTCGCCCGGCGACTGCTTCGCCGCCGCCGTCGAGGCCATCCGGATCGCGGTCACCTACCGCACCCCGGTGATGCTGCTCTCCGACGGCTACCTCGCCAACGGCTCGGAGCCGTGGCAGGTGCCCGACGTCGCCGACCTCCCCGTCATCGACCCGGCGTTCGCGACCGAGGCCAACCACGTGGTGCGGATCAACGACGACGGCACCGAGGACAAGGACTTCTGGCCCTACCTGCGCGACGAGGACACCCTCGCCCGCCCCTGGGCCGTCCCCGGTACGCCGGGCCTCGAGCACCGCATCGGCGGGCTCGAGAAGGGCGACGGTCACGGCAACATCTCCTACGACCCCGCCAACCACGACTTCATGGTCCGCACCCGCCAGGCCAAGGTCGACCGGATCGCCGCCTCGCTGCCGCCGCTCGAGGTCGACGACCCGTCGGGCGAGGCCAAGGTGCTCGTCATCGGCTGGGGCTCGACCTACGGCCCGATCGGCGCCGGCTGCCGCCGGGTCCGCAAGGCCGGCTACCACGTCGCGCAGGTCCACCTGCGCCACCTCAACCCGTTCCCCTCCGACCTCGGGGACATCCTCGGGCGCTACGACAAGGTGCTCGTGCCCGAGATGAACCTCGGCCAGCTCTCACTGCTGCTGCGCGGCAAGTACCTCGTCGACGCCATCGGCTACAACCAGGTCAACGGCATGCCCATCAAGGCCGCCGTGCTCGCCGAGGCCATCGGCAACCTGGTCGCCGAGGCCGAGGGCGTCGAGGTCGACCTCTCCACCGCCACCCCCGACCAGACCACCCAGGAGGTCTGACCCATGACCGCGACCGACCTGCCCATGCCCGACCTGCGCACCGGCGTCGAGCTGGTGCCCTCGCTCGAGGACGGCGCCGCCAAGCAGACCGGCAAGGACTTCTCCTCCGACCAGGAGGTGCGCTGGTGCCCCGGCTGCGGCGACTACGCCGTGCTCAAGGCCGTCCAGGGCTTCCTGCCCGACCTCGGCCTGCGCCGCGAGAACATCGTCTTCGTCTCGGGCATCGGCTGCTCCAGCCGCTTCCCCTACTACCTCGACACCTACGGCATGCACTCCATCCACGGACGTGCGCCCTCGATCGCGACCGGCCTGGCCACCGCGCGCGAGGACTTGTCGGTGTGGGTCGTCACCGGTGACGGCGATGCGCTGTCCATCGGCGGCAACCACCTGATCCACGCGCTGCGCCGCAACGTCAACATGACGATCCTGCTGTTCAACAACCGGATCTACGGTCTCACCAAGGGTCAGTTCTCCCCCACCTCCGAGGCCGGCAAGGTCACCAAGTCCACGCCGATGGGCTCGGTCGACCACCCGTTCAACCCCGTGTCGCTGGCGCTCGGCGCCGAGGCGACGTTCGTCGCGCGCACGATCGACTCCGACCGCAAGCACCTCACCTCGGTGTTGTCAGCGGCCGCCGCCCACCGCGGCACGTCGCTGGTCGAGATCTACCAGAACTGCCCGATCTTCAACGACGGCGCCTTCGACGCCATCAAGGGCGCCGACACCAAGGCCGACGCGATCATCCCGCTCGTGCACGGCGAGGCCATCCGCTTCGGCAACCTCGCCGAGGACGGCGGCGGGTCCAGGGGCGTCGTCCGCGACACCGCCACCGGTGGCGTCAAGGTCGTCGAGGTCGGTACCGAGCCGGGCCAGGTCCCGGTCGACGCGCTCCTGGTCCACGACGCCCACGCCGAGGACCCCTCGACCGCGTTCGCGATCTCGCGCCTGACCGCGGCCGACTACCTGCACCAGGCGCCGATCGGGGTCTTCCGCCAGGTCGCCCGCCCGACGTACGACGACCTGACCCGCGCGCAGACCGGTGCGGCCCAGCAGGCCGCCCCGGCCGACGCGAGCGAGCGACTCACCGCGCTCATCAACGGCAGCGACACGTGGACGGTCGTCTGACCGTCCGCTGACGACGACGAAGGGCCCCCGCCACCGGCGGGGGCCCTTCGTCGCGCGTGGTGCTGGTCGCTCAGCGGGGGACGGTGCAGTCCTGCAGCGGCCGCTTCGTGCAGGTCACCCACCACTTGCTGTAGCTCGTCTTGACCTTGGCGCGCCACACCCAGCCGCGCTGGGTCGGCGGGGCGGCGATGACGGCCGCGTAGGCGCCCTTCTTCAGGAACACCTTGCGGTAGAACGTGAAGTTGCAGGCCGTCACGGCCCTGTTGCACCTCGTCGCGCGCTGGATGTAGACCGGGCCCTTGGCGGGCGTGACGGTGCCCTGGAAGACCAGGCGCTTGGGGCGGTCGGGGGCCATGCGGCGCTTGACGACGCGGGAGGTGATCGTGATCGCCGCGGCGCGCTCGACGGTGGGGGCTGCGGCGGCTGCGGGGGCCGGACGCGGGTCGATGCGGGCGGTTGCCGACGGCGCGACCGACGTCATCGACGCGGTCAGGGCCACGGCGATGGCGGCGACGACGAGGCGGGGGGAACGCATGGGGTCTCCTCGGGAGGGTGGGGGTCCGTGTGGCTCCGGGCTCTGCCCGGGCGTGGGTCTCGGCGGACCCCGGGGGGCGTGCCGGCCGGGCCACGCGCTGACTCTAGAGTCCACTCGTGACGGACGTACGCCGCGGTCTGGCGCTGGGCGTCGGCGCCTACGCGCTGTGGGGCCTGTTCCCCCTGTACTGGCCGCTGCTCGAGCCCAGCGGCGCCGTCGAGATCCTCGCCCACCGCATCGTCTGGTCGGGACTCACGATGGGCCTGCTGGTCCTCGGGCTGCGCCGGCGCCACGAGCTGCGAGCGATCGTCGGCGACCGCCGGGTGCGCCTGCTGCTGGTGGTCGCGGCCGTGACGATCACGATCAACTGGACCGTCTACATCTACGGCGTCAACAGCGGCCGGGTGGTCGAGACGTCGCTCGGCTACTTCATCAACCCGCTGGTCACGGTCCTCATGGGCGTGCTCATCCTGCGCGAGCGGCTGCGCCCGCTGCAGTGGGCGGCGCTGGGCGTCGGGTTCGCGGCCGTGTGCGTGCTGGCGTTCGACTACGGCCGACCGCCGTGGATCGCACTGGTCCTGGCCTTCTCGTTCGGCACCTACGGCCTGGCCAAGAAGTCCGCCGACGTCGGGGCGGTCGAGAGCCTGGCGTTCGAGACAGCCGTGATCGCGCCGTTCGCGCTCGGCTACCTGGTCGTCATCGGCGCGGCCGGCGACAGCCAGTTCGGCACCGAGGGCCTGGGCCACGCGGTGCTGCTGATGAGCACCGGGATCGTGACGGCGATCCCGCTCATCCTGTTCGGCGCGGCGGCCACCCGGGTCTCGATGGTGTCCCTGGGCCTGCTGCAGTACCTCGCGCCCACGATGCAGTTCGTCCTCGGTGTCGCGGTCCTGCGCGAGGCGATGACGACCGGCCGCTGGATCGGCTTCTCGCTGGTGTGGAGCGCGCTGGTCGTCTTCACCTACGAGGCGCTGCGCCACCGCCGCCGCCAGCTCATGGTGACGGCGCAGGCCAGCGCCGCCTCCTGACCGTACGACGACCGGCAGGTCGGGCAGGTCAGGTGCTGCGGACCGCCACCACGTCGGCGAAGTCCTCGAGCGCGGTGCGCACGGACCCCTCGGGCAGCACGGTGAGCAGCGCCTTGGCCTCCTGGGCACGCGCGATCACGTAGGCGCGCGCCTCGTCGAGCGCGGGGTGCTTGCGCAGCAGGCCGAGGGCCTCGGCGTGCAGGACGTCGTCGCTCAGGTCGGAGCGGAGCAGCTCGTGGAGCCGCTCGTCGGCGGGGTCGGTGGAGGCGAGGGCCATCAGGACCGGCAGCGTCGGGACGCCCTCGCGCAGGTCGGTGCCCGGGGTCTTGCCGGACTCCTCGGAGTCGGAGGCGACGTCGAGGATGTCGTCGGAGAGCTGGAACGCCGAGCCGACGATCTCGCCGTAGGCGGTCAGCGCCTCCTCCACCTCGACGCTGGTGCCGCTGAAGCGGGCGCCGTAGCGGGCGGAGGTGGCGATCAACGAGCCGGTCTTGCCGGCGACCACGTCGAGGTAGTGGCGCAGCGGGTCTCCGGTCGGCTCGACGCCCTCGAGGATCTGGCCCTCGACGAGGCGCGTGAACGTGGCGGCCTGGATGGCCACCGCGTCGGCCCCGAGCCGGGCGGTGAGCTCGGAGGACTTCGCGAACAGCCAGTCGCCGGTGAGGATCGCGACGTGGTTGTCCCAGCGCGTGTTGGCCGAGTCGGCCCCCCGGCGCAGGGCGGCCTCGTCCATCACGTCGTCGTGGTAGAGCGAGCCGACGTGGGTGATCTCGACGACGCAGGCCGCGGTCAGCACCGCGTCGGCGCCGGGGTCGGCGCCGGCCTCGGCGGCCAGGAGCACGAGGAGCGGGCGGAACCGCTTGCCGCCGGCAGAGAACAGGTGGCGCGCCGCCTCGGTGACGTAGGGCGACGGGCTCGCCGCGTGGTCGAAGAGGGCCTTCTCGACCTCCGCCATCCGCTGGCTCAACCGCTCGGCGAGGTCCTCGTCGACGATCGGCAGGGCCAGGTCGCTCGTCACCGGATGAAGTCTCCCACCTGGGCGGCCAGGTCGAGGACCGGGCCGGGCACGATCCCGAGGACGAGCGTGGCGACCGCGCACAGACCGATGGTGACGCTGGTGAACGGCGACGGCGTGGTCACCGTGGCGACCACCTCGTCGGGCTCGGGGTCGGTGAAGAACATCAGCCTGATGTAGCGGACGTAGAAGTAGACAGAGATGATGCTCGCCGCGATCGCGACGAGCACGACCGGCCAGGCACCCGACGACATGGCCACGGTGAAGACGGCCCACTTGCCGACGAAGCCGGCGGTGAGCGGGATGCCGGCCATCGAGAGCAGGAAGAACGCGAACACGCCGGCCACGACCGGCGAGCGCTTGCCGAGACCGGTCCACCGGACGAACGACGGCGCCTCACCGTTGGCGTCGCGGACCACGGTGACGACCGCGAAGGCGCCGACGGTCGCGAAGCCGTAGGTGGTGAGGTAGAACAGCACGGCCTGCAGCGAGGTGACCTGACCGTCGGCGAGGTCGGTGGCCGACTGGACGCCGAGCACGCCGGTGAGCAGGAAGCCGGTGTGGGCGACCGAGGAGTAGGCGAGCATCCGCTTGACGTCGCTCTGCACGCAGGCGAGCACCGCACCGACGAGCATGGTGAGGATGGCGACGGCCCAGAGCATGGGCTGCCAGTCCCAGCGGTCGGCGCCGAAGGCGACGTAGTAGAGGCGCAGGATGGCGCCGAAGGCGGCGATCTTGGTGGCCGCCGACATGAAGGCGGTCACCGCGGTGGGCGCGCCCTGGTAGACGTCGGGGGTCCAGGCCTGGAACGGCGCGGCGCCGACCTTGAACAGCAGGCCGACCGAGAGCATCGCGATGCCGAGCAGCAGCAGGGTCCGGTCCTCGGATCCCGCGACCACGGCGTTGTGGATGGCACCCAGGCTCATCGAGCCGGCGTAGCCGTAGACCAGCGCGACGCCGTAGAGGAAGAAGCCGGACGAGAACGCGCCGAGCAGGAAGTACTTGAGCGCGGCCTCCTGGCTGAGCAGGCGGCGGCGGCGTGCGAGCCCGCAGAGCAGGTAGAGCGGCAGGGAGAGGACCTCGAGGGCCACGAACATGGTGAGCAGGTCGCCGGAGGCCGGGAACAGCATCATGCCGCCGACGGCGAACATGACGAGCGGGTAGACCTCGGTGTGGGCAAGGCCCGCCGTCGAGGCCTCGCGCTCCCCCTCGCTGCCGGGCAGCGTGGCGGCCTGGCCCGCGAAGACGGGAACGCCGGCCTCGAGCCTGCGCTCGGAGAACAGGGCGACGCCGGCGAGCGCGAAGACGAGGATGAGGCCCCACAGGTAGACCGAGGGGCCGTCGACGACGACCGAGCCCTCGGCGCCGACCACGCCGCGACCGACGCCCTCGCCGACCTCGGCGAGGTTGATGCCGACGAGGACCGTGGCGATGAACGCGCCGACCACGCCGGCGCTGGCCAGGGCGACCTGGGCGACGTGGCGGTGCGGGCGGGCGACGAACGCCTCGACGACCACACCGAGGACGGCGACGCCGAAGACGATGAAGAGCGGGGAGAGCTCGGCGTACTCGATGGTGGGCTTGATGAAGTCCATGGTCCTAGCTCACTCGCCGCTCTCGGTCTCGCCCGCGGGGACCTCGGGGGCGTCGTCCTGCACGCCCACCTGGTTCTGCAGGAGGTTCTCGGCATAGGGGTTGCTGATGTCGAGCAGCGGCTGCGGGAAGAACCCGAAGACCACCAGGGCGATCATCAGCGGCGCGACGGCGAGGATCTCGCGCGGGGTCGCGTCGGGCACGACCTCGACCGCGGCCTTGGCCGCCGTCGCGGTGGCGGTGCCGCCCGCCCCGCTGACCGGTACGTCGTGGGCGTCGGTCTCGGAGTCACCGTGGTCACCGTGGTCGCCGTGGTGGTCGGGGTGACCACCGGCGAGCAGCCCGGTGCCGGGCAGGCCGGGACCGGTGAAGATCCGCTGGTACATCCACAGCACGTAGATCGCGGCCAGCACGATGCCGGTGACCGCGAAGGCACCGACCCACCAGGCGTAGTCGAACGCCGCCAGCAGGACCAGGAACTCCGACACGAACGGGCTCAGGCCCGGGAGGCCCAGGGTCGCCAGACCGGCGACCAGCATGAGGCCGGCGAGGACCGGGGTCGCCTTCTCGAGGCCACCCATCCGGCTGATCAGGGTGGTGCCGCGGCGGCGGATGACGTAGCCCGCGACGAGGAACAGCGCGGCGGTGCCGATGCCGTGGTTGACCATGTAGAGGATCGAGCCCGACGCACCCTGGGTGCTGAACACGAAGATGCCGAGGGTGATGAAGCCGAAGTGGCTCAGCGAGGTCAGGCCGATCAGGCGCAGGACGTCGTCCTGCGCGATGGCGACCAGGGCGCCGTAGATGATCGAGATGAGGGCCAGCGTCACGACGACCGGGGTCGCCCACTGCGAGGCCTCCGGGAAGATCCCGAGGCAGAAGCGGAGCATGCCGAAGGTGCCGATCTTGTCGAGCACGCAGACGAGCATGACGCTCACGCCGGGTGTGGCCCGCTCGGTGGTGTCGGCCAGCCAGGTGTGCACCGGGAAGAGCGGGGCCTTGATGGCGAAGGCGATGAAGAAGCCGAGGAAGAGCCAGCGGCCGGCCTCGGTGGAGATGTCGAGCTGCTCGAGGTCCTCGAGCAGGTACGACGGCTTCCCCTCCTGGGCGGAGACGACGTAGAGGCCGATGACCGAGGCGAGCAGCACGAGGCCGCCGGCCAGCTGGAACATCAGGAACTTCACCGCGGCCGCGCCGCGGCCCTCCTTGCCGAACCCGCCGACGAGGAAGTAGGCCGGGATCAGCGTGGCCTCGAAGACGACGTAGAAGAGGAAGACGTCGGTGGCGCAGAAGACGGCCAGCGAGAGCGCCTCGAGGGCGAGCATCCAGGCGTAGTAGGAGCGCGGCGCCTCGTCGCCCTCGTGCCAGCCGGCGACCATGACGATCGGCGTGATGACGACGGTGAGCAGCACCATGAGGATGCCGAGGCCGTCGACGCCGAGGGCGTAGTGGACGCCGAACGACTCGATCCAGCTGACCTTCTCCTCCAGCTGCATGCCCTTGCCGGTGTCGTACATGGTGGCCGCGGCGATGCCGAGGCCGAGCGTGCCCGCCGAGAAGCCCAGCGCGACCGAGCGCGCCGAGGTCGCCGGGAGGAACGGGATGACGAGCGCCCCCAGGAGGGGGACGAGGATCAGTACGGAGAGCATCAGGGGCCTTCCAGTGCCGACTCGAGCACACGGGGCGGGGTCCCCGCGGCGTTGTTCGGCGGAGGAGCGAAGCGGGGTCCCCGCGGCGAGGCGAGCAGGAGGAGCGAAGCGGGGGATGCCGCGTCGTCGTGGGGTGCAGCGTTGCGGGGGAGACGAAGAACGTCGTGGGGTGCCATCAGATCTGCACCGCCAGCATGGCCAGGGCGACGAGCACGACGCCGACGAGGACGGACAGGGCGTAGGAGCGGACGTAGCCGGTCTGCACCCGGCGCAGGACGCCGCCGAGCGCCTTGACGCTCGTGCCACCGCCCATGAACAGGCCGTCGGCACCGCGGCGGTCGAAGACGAACAGGGCCGCGACGAGGCGGCGACCCGGTCCGACGACCAGGCCCTCGTTGATGGCGTCGCCGTAGAGGTCGTTGCGCGCGGCCTTGGTGAAGATCGAGACGTCGGTGGGGGCGACGGCGGGCACGCGCTGCTTCTGGAACAGCATGAACGCGACCGCGACGCCGATGGCGACGACGAGGACGGTGATGCCGGTGATCGCGAGGACCGGGAGCGGCAGCTCGTGCTCCTCCTCGGGACCGACGACGGGCTCGAGCCAGTGGATGATCCACTTGCCGGCGAGCAGCAGGCCGCCCAGCACCGAGAGCGCGGCGAGCACGATGAGCGGGAACGTCATCAGCTTGGGCGACTCGTGCGGGTGGACGTCCTTCTGCCAGCGCTTCTCGGAGAAGAAGGTCATCAGCATCAGGCGGGTCATGTAGAACGCCGTGACGCCGGCACCGACGAGCGCGCAGATCCCGACGAGGAGGTTCTCGCCGAGCGCGACCTCGATGATCTTGTCCTTGGACCAGAAGCCGGAGAACCCGGGGAACCCGATGATGGCGAGGTAGCCCATCGCAAAGGTGATGAAGGTGACCGGCATGGCCTTGTTGAGCACGCCGTAGTGACGCATGTCGACGTCGTCGTTCATGCCGTGCATGACCGAGCCGGCGCCGAGGAACATGTTGGCCTTGAAGAAGCCGTGCGTGAGCAGGTGGAAGATCGCGAACGCGTAGCCGGCCGGACCGAGACCGGCGGCGAGCATCATGTAGCCGATCTGGCTCATGGTCGACCCGGCGAGCGCCTTCTTGATGTCGTCCTTGGCGCACCCGATGACCGCGCCCCACAGGATCGTGACGACCGCGACGACGATGACCGCCGTCTGGGCGTCGGGCGCGCGGTCGAAGACGAAGTTGGAGCGGACGACCAGGTAGACACCCGCGGTGACCATGGTCGCGGCGTGGATGAGCGCCGAGACGGGGGTCGGGCCCTCCATCGCGTCGAGCAGCCAGGCCTGCAGCGGCACCTGGGCGGACTTGCCGCACGCGCCGAGCAGCAGCAGCAGCCCGAACGCCGTCATGGCGGCCTCGGAGGCGCCGTCGGCGGCCGCGCTGATGGCGGTGAAGCTGGTCGTGCCGAACAGCGTGAAGGCCAGGAAGATGGCGCAGGCCATGCCCATGTCACCGACGCGGTTGATGACGAAGGCCTTCTTGGCGGCCTGGGCCGCGGAGTGCTTGTGCTGCCAGAAGCCGATGAGCAGGTACGACGCGAGGCCGACGCCCTCCCAGCCGAGGAACAGCCCGAGGTAGTTCTCGGACAGGATCAGCATGAGCATCGCGGCGACGAAGAGGTTGAGGTAGCCGAAGAACCGGCGACGGCGCGGGTCGTGCTCCATGTAGCTGATCGAGTAGATGTGGATCAGCGAGCCGACACCGGTGATGAGCAGCAGGAACAGCGCCGACAGCGGGTCGTAGAGCAGGTCCATCCCGACGTCGAGGGTGCCGACCTGGATCCAGTCGTAGAGGTGCTGGACGACCTGGCGCTGCTCGTCCTCGCGCGACATCAGCTCGAGGAACATCAGCAGGCTGACGACGAACGAGCCGATCGGCATCGCCGTGCCCAGCCAGTGGCCCCACTTGTCGGTGGCCCGGCCGCCGAGCAGCAGCACCGCGGCGCCGAGCAGCGGCAGCGCGATCACCAGCCACACCAGACCGAGGACGCCGTCGGCGCTCTCCGGATTCACGACGGGGATCTCGAGCCCCGTCTCCATGACGAACATCTGAGTCAGCCCTGCCCTTTCAGAACTTCAGCAGGCTCGCGTCGTCGACCGAGGCCGAACGACGGGACCGGAAGATGGTCATGATGATCGCGAGCCCGACGACGACCTCGGCGGCCGCCACGACCATCACGAAGAACGCCGCCACCTGCCCCTCGAGGGTGCCGTGCTGCTTGGCGAAGGCCACGCGCGCGAGGTTGCACGCGTTGAGCATGAGCTCGACGCACATGAAGACGACGATGGCGTTGCGGCGCACGAGGACGCCGACGGCACCGATGGTGAAGAGGATCGAGGACAGGACGACGTACTCAGTCATCTCAACCCAGCTTTCGCGGACGGCCGGGGTCCCCGGCGCGTTGTTCGGTGGAGGAGCGCAGCGGGGGAACCGAAGAACGCGCTGGGGTGGTGACGACGTACTCGGTCATGCGGAAGGTCCCTTGTCGACGTCCTCGGTGGTCGAGGCGGCTGCGCCGCTCTTGCCGGAGGTGCCGGGGCGGGCCGCGGTGTCGATCCCGAGCTGGCGCTTGAGCTGCTCGATGTCGTCGGCCAGGGCCGGCGCGGAGCGGACGGTGCCGCGCGCGGCGAGCACGCGGGAGACCGAGGACTCCGCGGCGGTGCCGTCGGGCAGCAGGGCCGGGGTGTCGACCGCGTTGTGGCGCGCGTAGACGCCGGGCGCGGGCAACGGGCCGAGGTGGGCGCCGCGCTCGGCGTAGTCACGCACGCGCTTGGCGGCCATGTCGGCCTGCGACTGCTTGGGCGTGAGGCGCTCGCGGTGGGCGAGCACCATCGCGCCGACGGCAGCGGTGATGAGCAGGGCGCTGGTGACCTCGAAGGCGAAGACGTAGCGGGAGAAGATGATGTTGGCCAGGGCCGGGATGTTGCCGCCCTCGTTGGCGCCGTCCATGCCGACGGCCGTGCCGAGCGTGAGCTGCGACAGGCCGATCACGAGGATCGCGCCGAGCAGCAGACCGCCGACGGTGGCGAGGATCCGCTGGCCCTTGATGGTCTCGACGACCGAGTCGGCGGAGTCGACGCCGACCAGCATCAGGACGAAGAGGAACAGCATCAGGATGGCGCCGGTGTAGACGATGATCTGGACCGCGAAGAGGAACGGCGCATCGAGGTCGGCGTAGAGGATGGCCAGGCTGATCATCACGACGGCGAGCAGCAGCGCGGCGTGCACGGCCTTGCGGACGAACAGGAGAGCGAGCGCGGCGAGCACCATGATCGGCGCGAGGACCCAGAAGGCGATCATCAGTGGTCGCCCCCCGTCGCGGCCGTCGAGCCGGTGGAGGTGGGAGCCGCCGACGGGGCGCGGCCGCCCAGGGCACCGCGGTAGTAGTCGCCCTCGTCGAGCCCCTCCTGCATGGGGTGCGGGGGCTGCTCCATGCCCGGCAGCAGCGGGGCGAGCAGGTCGGACTTCTCGTAGATGAGGTCGAGGCGGTTGTCGTCGGCCAGCTCGTACTCGTTGGTCATCGTGAGCGCACGGGTCGGGCACGCCTCGATGCACAGCCCGCACAGGATGCAGCGCAGGTAGTTGATCTGGTAGACGCGGCCGTAGCGCTCCCCCGGGCTGAACCGCTCGCCGTTGGCGTCGTCGTTGGACGCGCCCTCGACGTAGATCGCGTCAGCGGGGCAGGCCCAGGCGCACAGCTCGCAGCCGATGCACTTCTCGAGACCGTCGGGCCAGCGGTTGAGCTGGTGACGGCCGTGGAAGCGCGGCGCGGTGGGGAACTTCTCGTCGGGGTACTGCTCGGTGACGACCTTGCGGAACATCGTCCGGAAGGTCACCCCGAACCCGGCCACCGGGTCGAGGAACTGCTCCTTGAAGGACTTGTTGTCGGAGTTGTCGCTGGCCATCAGGCTTCCTCCCCCGCCACCGTGGACACACGGGCGGGACTGTCGAAGACGAGCGGGGCGGCGGCCCCACGGACCGGGCCCCCGGCGGGCATGGGCGGGGTCGGGAAGCCGCCGCGCGGGGCGAGGTCGGCGTCGGCCTGGTCGTCGGCGTCGTCGCTCTCCTTGCCACCGATGAAGAACAGGCCGAGCACGACCACCAGGGCGACCCCGACGACGATCGGGACGTTGTCGTTGTCGAGCCAGCCCTCGGTGCGCGCGACGCGCAGGGTGGCGACCGCGACGATCCAGACCAGCGAGATCGGGATCAGCACCTTCCAGCCGAACGCCATGAACTGGTCGTAGCGCAGCCGGGGCAGGGAGCCCCGCAGCCAGATGAAGATGAAGATGAAGAACAGGACCTTGCCGAAGAACCACAGCACGGGCCAGTAGCCCTGGTTGGCGCCGGCCCAGAACTCGTCGATCCAGAACGGCGCGCGCCAGCCGCCCAGGAACAGCGTGGTGGCGAGGGCCGAGACGGTGGCCATGTTGACGTACTCGGCGAGGAAGAACAGCGCGAACTTGATCGAGGAGTACTCGGTGTGGAACCCGCCCACGAGCTCGCCCTCGGCCTCGGGCAGGTCGAACGGCGCCCGGTTGGTCTCACCGACCATCGCGATCGTGTAGATGACGAAGGACGGGATGAGGATCAGGCCGAACCAGAGGTCCTCCTGGGCGGCGACGATCTCGGAGGTCGACATGGAGCCGGCGTAGAGGAACACCGCGACGAGCGCGAGACCCATCGCGACCTCGTAGGAGATCATCTGCGCGCTCGAGCGCAGCCCGCCCAGCAGCGAGTACGTCGACCCGCTGGACCAGCCGCCGAGCACGAGGCCGTAGATGCCGATGGACGCGACGGCCATCACGAACAGCACGGCCACCGGCATGTCGGTGAGCTGGAGCGGGGTGCGCTCGCCGAAGAAGTTCACCTCGGGGCCGAACGGGATGACGCTGAAGGTCACGAAGGCCGGCACCACGGCGATGATCGGGGCCAGGACGAAGACGACCTTGTCGGCGGCCTTCGGGAGGATGTCCTCCTTGAACATGAGCTTGGCGCCGTCGGCCAGCGACTGCAGCAGGCCGAACGGGCCGTTGCGGTTGGGTCCGATGCGGTGCTGCATGCGGGCCACGACGCGGCGCTCGGCCCAGATGTTGAAGAGGGTCAGGAGGACCAGGATCAGGAAGATCAGCAGGACCTTGGCCCCCACGACCCACCACTTGTCCTGGCCGAAGGCCTGCAGGCCCTCGTCGACGACGAACGGGTTCATGACGCACCTCCGGTGACGGTGACCCGGGTGCCGGGCGAGGCGAGGTCGGCGAGCACGCCGTTGCCGGTCGAGGACGCGGGGACCCAGACGACGCCGTCGACCAGGTCGGGGGCGACCTCGGAGGGCAGGGTGACCGAGCCGCGGTCACCGGTGACGGTGACGGTCGGGCCGCACGCCTCGTGGACGGCGCGGCTGACGCGGGCGACGGCGGGGCGCGCGGTGGCGGCGAGGTGCTTGTCGCCGGCGAGCATCGTGCCGTTGTCGAGCAGCTGCTTCCAGGTCGAGAGCCGCAGGCCCTTGCCGGTGTCGACCTGACCCGGAGCGGCAGGCGCGACGGGGGTCATGGTGGCGCGGACGCCGTCCCAAGGACCCATGTCCTCCATCTGCGCCCAGACGTCCTCGACGGCGCGGAAGCCCAGCGGGCTGCCCTGGCCGAGGGCCGCGAGCTCCTCGGCGATGCCGGCGAGCACGCGCAGGTCGGGCAGGGACGCCGGGTTGGCGAGGATCTTGTCGAAGCTGCGGACCCGGCCCTCCCAGTTGACGAACGAGCCGGCCTTGTCGGTGACGGGCGCGACCGGGAAGACGACGTCGGCCGCGCGGGTGACGTCGCTGGCGCGCAGGTCGAGCGCGACGACGAAGGACGCCGCGGCGATCGCGGCGCGGGTCGCCGCCGGGTCGGTGGTGTCGGCGGGGTCGACGCCCCCGATGACCAGCCCGCCGAGCTCGCCGGCCACCAGGGCGGCGACGATCGCGTCGCCGTCGCGGCCGGGGGTCTCGGGCAGGCTGTCGACGCCCCAGGCGGTGGCGGTGTCGACGCGGGCGGCGGCGTCGGCGACCGGGCGACCGCCGGGCAGCAGGCCCGGGAGGCAGCCGGTCTCGAGCGCGCCCCGGTCCCCGGCGCGGCGCGGGACCCAGGCCAGGCGGGCGCCGGTCTTGGCGACCAGCTCGGCGGCGGCGGTGAGAGCGCCGGGCACGGTGGCCAGGCGCTCGCCGACGAGGACGACGGAGCGGGCGTCGAGGCCGTGGTCGGCGTGGCCGAGCAGCGACGACAGCGTGGCGGGCTCGTCGCCCGGCGCGGTCGGCAGCAGGGTGCCGTTCATCTTGGTCAGGCCGCGGGTGCTGAACGGCGCGACCGCGAGCACGCGGGTGCCGTGGTGGAGCGCGGCCTTGCGCAGGCGCAGGAAGATCGCGCCGGCCTCGTCCTCGGGCTCGAAGCCGGCAAGAACGACGGTCGAGGCATGCTCGAGGTCGGTGAAGGTGACCGACCCGCCCTCGGGGCCGGTGGCCACGACGTGGGCGGCAAGGAAGTCGGCCTCCTCGGCCGAGTGCGGCCGGGCGCGGAAGTCGATGTCGTTGGTGCCGAGGGCCACGCGCGCGAACTTGCTGTAGGCGAAGGCGTCCTCGCCGGTGAGCCGGCCGCCGGTCAGGACGCCGACGCCACCCTGCTGGGCGTGCAGGCCACGGGCGGCGACGGCGAAGGCCTCAGGCCAGGAGGCCGGACGCAGCGAGCCGTCGGTGTCGCGGACCTGAGGGTAGGTCAGCCGGTCGGGCTCGTGGGCGTAGGTGAACCCGAAGCGGTCCTTGTCGGTGATCCACTCCTCGTTGACCTCGGGGTCGTTGCCGGCCAGGCGGCGCATCACCTTGCCGCGGCGGTGGTCGACACGGATCGCGGAGCCGCAGGCGTCGTGCTCGGCGACGGAGGCCTGGGAGACCAGGTCGAAGGGCCGCGAGCGGAACCGGTAGGACTCCGAGGTCAGCGCACCGACCGGGCAGATCTGGATGGTGTTGCCGGAGAAGTAGGAGAGGAACGGCGCGTTCTCGGCGATGCCGATCTGCTGCTGGGCGCCGCGCTCGATCAGGGCGATGAACGGGTCACCGGGGATCTCCTCGGCGAAGCGCGTGCAGCGCTGGCACACGATGCAGCGCTCGCGGTCGAGCAGCACCTGCGGGCTGAGGTTGATCGGCTTGGGGAAGGTGCGCTTGACGCCGCCGGCGCCGGAGCCGACGAAGCGGGACTCGCCGCGTCCGTTGCTCAGCGCCTGGTTCTGCAGGGGGCACTCGCCGCCCTTGTCGCAGACCGGGCAGTCGAGCGGGTGGTTGATGAGCAGGAACTCCATGACGCCCTGCTGCGCCTTGTCGGCCACCTCGGAGGTGACCTGGGTGCTGACGACCATGCCCGGCGCGACCGGCAGCGTGCACGCGGCCTGCGGCTTGGGGAAGCCGCGCCCGTTGCCGGCATCGGGGACGTCGACCAGGCACTGGCGGCACGCGCCGACGGGTGCGAGCAGCGGGTGGTCGCAGAACCGCGGGATCTGGACGCCGACCTGCTCGGCGGCACGGATGACCAGCGTGTCCTTGGGGACGTCGACCTGGATGCCGTCGATCGTCACCGAGACCAGGTCGGTCTTGTCCGGGGTGGTTGTCACTTCACAGCTCCGGTGAGGGCGGGAGCCCAGGCGGTGGAGGCCTTCGAGTCGAAGGGGCAGCCGCCGTGGGAGAGGTGGGCGAGGTACTCGTCGCGGAAGTAGCCGATCGAGCTGGAGATCGGGCTGGTCGCCCCGTCGCCGAGCGCGCAGAACGAGCGGCCGAGGATGTTGTCGCACTGGTCGAGCAGCAGGTCGAGGTCGGCCTCGCTGCCCTCGCCGCGCTCGAGGGCGGCCAGGGTCTGCACCAGCCACCACGTGCCTTCGCGGCACGGTGTGCACTTGCCGCACGACTCGTGCTTGTAGAACTCGGTCCAGCGCAGCACCGAGCGCACGACGCACGTGGTCTCGTCGAAGAGCTGCAGGGCACGGGTCCCGAGCATCGAGCCGACGCCCGCGACGCCCTCGAAGTCGAGGGGGACGTCGAGGTGGTCGGCGGTGAGCAAGGGGGTACTGGAACCACCGGGGGTCCAGAATTTCAGCTCGTGGCCGTGACGCATGCCGCCGGCCAGGTCGAGCAGCTCGCGCAGGGTGATGCCGAGGGGGGCTTCGTACTGACCAGGAGTGGTGACGTGGCCCGAGAGCGAGAAGATGCCGTAGCCCTTGGACTTCTCGGTGCCCATCGAGGCGAACCACGGGGCGCCGTGGGCCACGATGCTGGGCACCGAGGCGATCGACTCGACGTTGTTGATGACCGTCGGGCAGGCGTAGAGACCCGCGACGGCCGGGAACGGCGGCCGCAGGCGGGGCTGGCCGCGACGGCCCTCGAGGCCCTCGAGCAGCGCCGTCTCCTCGCCGCAGATGTAGGCACCGGCGCCGGCGTGGACGACGACGTCGAGGTCGTAGCCCGAGCCGTGGATGTTCTTGCCGAGGTGACCGGCGGCGTAGGCCTCGGCGACCGCGGCCTGCACGCGGCGGATGACGTGGAGGATCTCGCCGCGGATGTAGATGAAGGCGTGGTTGGCCCGGATGGCGAAGGAGCTGATGATGACGCCCTCGACCAGCAGGTGCGGCGAGGCCATCATCAACGGGGTGTCCTTGCAGGTGCCCGGCTCGGACTCGTCGGCGTTGACCACGAGGTACTTGGGCTTGGGGTTGTCCTGCGGGATGAACGACCACTTCATGCCGGTCGGGAAGCCGGCGCCGCCGCGACCGCGCAGGCCGGAGTCCTTGACCGCGGTGATGATGTCGTCGGGCGGCATCGTCAGGGCCGTGGTGAGCGCCTGGTAGCCGCCGCGCGACTCGTAGGCGCCCAGCGTCCAGGAGCGCTCGACGTCCCAGTCGTCGGTGAGGACAGGGGTCAGCATGTCGGTCATCAGTCCGCCTCCTTCTTCTCGGCCGCGGTCTCCGTGGTCGGGCTCTGGTCCTCGACGGCCGCAGCCTTCGCGGTCGAGTCACCGGACTCGGCGACGGCCTGGCGCCGCTCCCCCGGCTCGGAGGGTACGGCGGGGGCCGCGTCGACCGCACGGGGGGACGACTCGGCCTCGGGTGCGGTCCAGCCGCGCTCGCGCGCGATGGCCAGACCCACGAGCGACGCGGGTCCGGCGGCGGGGCCCTCGTCGGCCAGCCCGTCGTTGAAGCCGGCGAGCACCCGCTCCGCCTCGCGCCAGGTGCACAGGCGGGGGCCGCGGGTGGAGTGGACCTCGGTGCCGGCACGCAGGTCGTCGACCAGCTGGACCGCCGACTGCGGGGTCTGGTTGTCCATGAACTCCCAGTTGACCATCACCACGGGGGCGTAGTCGCAGGCCGCGTTGCACTCGACGTGCTCGAGGGTGATCTTGCCGTCGTCGGTCGTCTCGTCGTTGCCGACGTCGAGGTGGTCCTTGAGCGTCGCGAAGATCTCGTCGCCGCCCATGACCGCGCACAGCGTGTTGGTGCACACGCCGACGTGGTAGTCGCCGACGGGCTTGCGCTTGTACATCGTGTAGAAGGTCGCGACGCCGCTGACGTCGGCGGCGGAGAGCTCGAGGATGTCGGCGCAGACCTGGATCCCCTCGGGCGTGACGCGGCCCTGGACCGACTGCACGAGGTGGAGCATCGGCAGGAGGCCGGAGCGCTTCTGCGGGTAGCGACCAGCGATCTCGCGCAGCTCGGTGAGCACGGCGGCGTCGAGGCCGGGGGTGCCGGCGCCGACGGTCTTCGCGGTGCTGGCGGTGGTCGCCTCGGTGGACGGGGTCATGTCCGGGGTCCCCGATCGATTGTCGGACGGAGGAGCGAAGCGGAGGAGTTCGAGGATCGAGTGGGGTGGATCATCGGTCGACGCCTCCCATGACGGGGTCGATGGAGGCGATGGCGACGATGACGTCGGCCACCTGGCCGCCCTCGCTCATCACGCTCGTGGCCTGCAGGTTGGTGAAGGACGGGTCGCGGAAGTGCGTGCGGAACGGGCGCGTGCCGCCGTCGGAGACGACGTGGGCGCCGAGCTCGCCGCGCGGCGACTCGATCGGCACGTAGGCCTGGCCGGGCGGTACCCGGAAGCCCTCGGTGACGAGCTTGAAGTGGTGGATGAGGGCTTCCATGGACTCACCCATGATGTGGCGGATGTGGTCGAGGCTGTTGCCCATGCCGTCGCTGCCGATCGCGAGCTGGCTGGGCCAGGCGATCTTCTTGTCAGCGACCATGACCGGCGCGCCCTCGAGACCCGCGAGACGGTCGGCGGCCTGCTCGACGATCTTGAGCGACTCCCACATCTCGTTGAGCCGGACCCGGAAGCGCCCGTAGGCGTCGCAGGTGTCCCAGGTCTGGACGTCGAAGTCGTAGTCCTCGTAGCCGCAGTAGGGCTGCGTCTTGCGCAGGTCCCACGGGTAGCCGGTCGCGCGCAGCGGCGGGCCGGTGAGGCCGAGGGCCAGGCAGCCGTCGAGCTCGAGGTGCCCGACGCCCTCGAGGCGGGCCTTGAAGATCGGGTTGGCGTTGCAGAGGGCGGCGTACTCGGGCAGGCGCTTCTTCATCAGCGCCGCGAAGCCGCGGATCTCGTCGAGCGCGCCGGGCGGGAGGTCCTGGGCCACGCCGCCGGGGCGGATGAACGCGTGGTTCATGCGCAGCCCGGTGATCAGCTCGAACAGGTCGAGCACGAGCTCGCGCTCGCGGAAGCCGATGGTCATCACGGTGAGAGCACCGATCTCCATGCCACCGGTGGCGATGGCCACCAGGTGCGAGGAGATGCGGTTGAGCTCCATGAGCAGGACCCGCATGACCGAGGCCTTCTCGGGGATCTGGTCCTCGATGTCGAGCAGCCGCTCGACGCCCAGGCAGTAGGTCGCCTCGTTGAAGAACGGCGAGAGGTAGTCCATGCGGGTCACGAACGTCGTGCCCTGCACCCAGGAGCGGAACTCCATGTTCTTCTCGATGCCGGTGTGGAGGTAGCCGATGCCGCAGCGTGCTTCGGTGACCGTCTCGCCCTCGATCTCGAGGATCAGGCGGAGCACCCCGTGGGTGGAGGGGTGCTGCGGGCCCATGTTGACGACGACCCGCTCCTCGACGCCCTCGACGCCGGACAGGCCCTCGACGATGTCGTCCCAGTCGCGGCCGGTGACGGTGAAGACCTTGCCCTCGGTCGTCTCGTTGGTGCCGGCGTAGACGTCGTTGGCAGTGTGATCGGTGGTGGCCATCAGCTGTAGCTCCTCCGCTGGTCGGGCGGCGGGATGGTGCCGCCCTTGTACTCGACGGGGATGCCGCCGAGGGGGTAGTCCTTGCGCTGCGGGTGGCCCGGCCAGTCGTCGGGCATCAAGATCCGCGTCAGGGCCGGGTGGCCGTCGAAGATGATCCCGAACATGTCGTAGGTCTCGCGCTCGTGCCAGTCGATCGTCGGGTAGATCGCGATGATCGAGGGCAGGTGCGGGTCGGCGTCGGGGACGCTCACCTCGAGTCGGACCCGGCGGTTGTGGGTCATCGAGAGCAGGTGGTAGACCGCGTGCAGCTCGGCGCCCGTGTCGTCGGGGTAGTGCACCCCGCTGACGCCGGTGCAGAGCTCGAAGCGCATCCGCGGGTCGTCGCGCAGGTGCTGTGCCGTGGCGACGATGTCCTCGCGCCGCACGTGGAAGGTGATCTCGCCGCGGTGGACCACGACGCGCCCCAGCGACGTCACGGTCTCGAGGGCGTCCGCGACCTCGTCGTACCAGCCACCGAAGGGGCGCTGCGTCGCACCGGGGAAGACGATCGGGGCCACGAGCCCGCCGTAGCCGCTGGTGTCGCCGGTGCCGCGCACGCCGAACATGCCGGTGCGGGCGCCGACGGCGCGGACCTCCTCGCCCTGGCCGGTGGTGGCCGGGGTGTTGCCGTCGGGACCCGACTGGTCGGGCCCGGTGGTCTTGTCCTCGTAGCTCACCGGGGTCCCCTCGCGGTTGTCGGACGGAGGAGCGCAGCGGGGGAGGCCGAGAACCGGGTGGGGTGGTTCACCGCAGCAGGCCCCGCATCTGCGACGTGGGGAGCGCGGTGAGCGCGGCACCCTCGAGCTCGGCGATCTGGGCCTGGCGGTTGGCGCCCATCTTGGTGGCCTGGACCTGGTCGTGGAGCTTGAGGATCGCGTCGATGAGCATCTCGGGGCGCGGCGGGCAGCCCGGGAGGTACATGTCGACGGGCACGACGTGGTCGACGCCCTGGACGATCGCGTAGTTGTTGAACATGCCGCCGCTGCTCGCGCACACGCCCATCGCCAGGACCCACTTGGGCTCCGGCATCTGGTCGTAGATCTGGCGCAGGACGGGTGCCATCTTCTGGCTCACGCGTCCGGCGACGATCATCAGGTCGGCCTGGCGCGGGCTCGCGCGGAAGACCTCCATGCCGAAGCGCGCGAGGTCGTACTTGGGGCCGCCGCTGGTCATCATCTCGATGGCGCAGCAGGCCAGGCCGAACGTCGCGGGCCAGAAGCTGGCCTTGCGCATGTAGCCGGCGAGTCCCTCGACGCTCGTGAGCAGGACGCCGCTCGGCAGCTTCTCCTCGATACCCATGGTGCGTTCCTCCCGCTCAGTCCCAGTCGAGTCCGCCCCTACGCCACACGTAGGCGTAGGCGACGAAGACGGTGGCGATGAAGATGACCATCTCGACCAACCCGAAGACGGCCATCGCGTCGAAGTGCACGGCCCAGGGGTAGAGGAAGATGATCTCGATGTCGAAGATGATGAAGAGCATCGCGATGATGTAGTACTTCACCGGGAACCGGCCGCCGCCCACGGGCTGCGGGGTCGGCTCGATGCCACACTCGTAGGAGTCGAGCTTGGCGCGGTTGTAGCGCTTGGGCCCGATCACGAAGGCGCTGGTGGCGATGGAGCCGACGGCGAAGAGCGCCGCCAGTGCCGCCAGGACGAGGACGGGTGTGTAGAGGTCCATCCGGCTGATCCCTTCGACGAGTGCGCACCCGCTGGTGTCCTGTGATCCATGTGACCTTGTGAAACGAATCACGAAGTGCGCTCCGGCTCATACTGCCACTTGGAGCGGTCCGCGTCACACTCGGGGGGGAACCGCGATCTGTGCCCTGACCTGCGCATTTAACACACGCCAGCGTTGCGTAATCGCTGGGCGCACCCGGCGCGACATCCGGCGTGGTTAGGGTGCGGGGACTCCCGTCGTACGCGACGCCTTAGATCCGCCCCACGAGCATCGGAGGCCCGGTGGCGACCCTCACCGCAGACAAGAAGGTGCTGCACGCCGACCTGAGCGGCGACAGCGTGCGAGCAGCCCAGGGCGCGATGGTCGCCTACACCGGCACCGTCGCCTTCAAGCACGCCGGCATGGGCGGCGGTGGCGGCCTGCGGGCCGCCGTGCGCCAGCGCGTGGCCGGCGAGAGCATCACGCTGATGGAGTGCCAGGGCCACGGGCGGGTCTACCTCGCCAAGGACGCCCTCGACGTGACCGTCGTGTCGCTGCAGGACGACAAGCTCACCGTCGAGTCCGAGCACATCCTGGCGGTCACCGAGGGGCTCCGGCTCGACGTGCAGTTCGCGGGGCTGCGGGGCATGACGTCCGGGCAGGGCCTGGCCACGACGTCGGTGAGCGGCTCGGGCCAGTGCGCGATCATGTCCGACGGGCCGATGATCCCGCTGGCCGTCGCCCCCGGCATGCCGCTGGTCGTCGACCCCGACGCCTACGTCGCCGGCACCGGCCAGCTGCAGATGTCGCTGATCTCGGGCGTCACCTGGCGCAGCCTCGTCGGCGAGGGCGGCGGCGAGCCGTTCAGCCTGCGCTTCGAGGGCCAGGGCACCGTCTACATCCAGCCCGCGGAGAGGTGAGGACGTGACGTTCGAGCAGGTCAACAAGTTGGTCGTCCGCACCGACATCTCGCCCGGCGGCGAGGTCATCGCCCGCCGCGGCGCGATGCTCGGCTACTCCGGCGGTGTCACGTTCCGTCCGATCAGCGGCGCCGGCGGGGTCGGAGGCATGGTCGGGCGCGCGATGTCGGGCGAGAGCGTCGCGATGATGGTGGCCGAGGGCCAGGGCGAGGCCATGTACGGCTTCCAGGGCAAGCACGTCACGATCGTCGACCTGGCCAACGAGACCCTCACCGCCGAGGCCGACCGCCTGCTGGCCCACCACGCCCATCTCCAGACGTCGGTCGAGATGATCGGCCAGGGCGGCATCCGTCAAGCCGTGCGGGGCGCCGCCACCGGTCAGGGCCTGTTCACGACCAAGGTGACCGGCTCCGGGTCCGTCGCCCTGCTCTCGCACGGCGGCACGTTCGAGATCGCGGTCAACGGCGAGACCGTGGGCGTCGACCCGCAGGCCTACGTGGGCCACGTCGGCCCGCTGCAGGTCGACCTCAAGGCGAGCGTGGGCTTCCGCGACGTCGTCGGGCGCGGGTCGGGCGAGGCGTTCCAGCTGCACGTGTCCGGACACGGACGCGTCCTCATCCAGGCCTCCGAGGAGAAGTTCTGATGATCCAGATGACCACGGGCTCCACCGTCTACGACCCCTCGACCCTGCCCAGCAACGACAACATCAACCCGTACGCGTTCTGCATCGACCTGAACGGGGAGTGGTTCACCGCCTCCGGGGCGATGATCGCCTACTACGGCACCGTCGACTTCGCCGGTGTCGCCGCCTTCGCCTCACGTGCGGCCTGGGTGGCCGCCCGGTTCTCCTCGCCGCTCTACACCCAGGACTGGGTGGTCGCCTCGGGTCAGGGCAAGCTCGTGATCGGCGATCGCGGCAACGACATCAACTCCTACGACCTCGAGGTCGGCAACCTGACGATCAAGGCCAAGAACCTCCTGGCCTTCGAGACCGGGCTCGAGCTCAAGCAGTCGATCGTGCCCGGCTTCCTCACCCTGATCGGCACCGGCAAGTTCCTCGCCTCGTCGGTCGGCCCCGTGATCTTCGTCGAGCCGCCCTACCGAGCCGACCCCGACGCCCTGCTCGGCTGGGCCGACTGCCCCTCCCCCTCGATCCACTACGACCACCACTGGATGGCCCAGTCGTTCATGGCCGGCATCCAGGGCATGTTCGGTCGCGAGTCGGGCGAGGAGCGGCAGTACGACTTCACCGGCGCCGGCACGATCCTGATGCAGTCCTCCGAGCAGCTGCGCGCGGACTCGGCGCTGCTGCGTCTCGTGGAGTCGCAGACCAACCTGCTCGACGCCAACTCGGCCGGGGCGCTCGGGCGCAAGCTGGTCGCGAGGTCGCAGCAGCAGTGAGGACACGGTGGTCGAGTCGGGGCCTCCGCTGTGGTGAGTGGTCTCGAGACAGGCGCTAGCGCGCCTTCCTCGACCACCGTGTGGTTGCCGTGGTGACTGGTCTCGAGACAGGCGCTAGCGCGCCTTCCTCGACCACCGTGTGGTTGCCGTCGTGACTGGTCTCGAGACAGGCGCTAGCGCGCCTTCCTCGACCACCGTGTGGT
>JAOPXU010000155.1 GCA_025964985.1 Nocardioides sp. | reverse complement strand
GGCCGGCAGCGGGGCGGCGGCGGGCACCGGCACGGGCGCCGTGGGAGGGGCGGGGGCCGGTGCGGCCTGGGCTACCGGCGCGGGCGCCGGGGAGGGCATCAGCCGCATCGCGGTGAGGTTGACGATGGTGCGGGGCCGGGGGTCCGCGACCTCGGTGACCGGCGCCGGCCGGACGTCGACCACGACGGAGTCGCTCATCCGGTCGTGACCGCCGCGGCGGCGTCCGCCGGGGTCCATCACGGCGGTCCAGGCCAGCGTCGCGAGGCCGAGGCCGAGCGTGGGCAGCGTGAACATCCCGAGGACCGCGGTGCGCACGAGCGCCTTGGAGACGCCGATCGGCCGCCCGTCGCTGGCCTTGACCACCCGCAGGCCGACGAGCGCCTTGCCCGGCGAGGTGCCGGCCAGGCCGAGCAGCACGGCGTACAGCAGGGAGACGAGGACGACGGTGCCCGCGATGACGGCGACGCCGACGAGCACGTCGTCCTCACGGAGGAAGAAGCGCCAGGCGAGGTAGCCGGCGGCGGCGAAGGTGCCCCACGCGACGAGCCGGTCGACCGCGAACGCGTAGAAGCGCCGGTCGAGCTCGGCAGCGGGGAACGTCGTCTGGCCGCGGGCTGCGTGAGCGCTCATGCGGGAGCCATCAAGGGTGGGTGACCTGGATCGTCACGCCGTCGCCGAGGTTGATGACCGCGCCGGGGATCAGCTGCACGGCGATGCCGGGCTTGAGCTCCTCGGGCGCCAGGCCGGGCTGGACGAGCACGGTGCCGTTGGTGGAGCCCATGTCGGTGACGACGGCGCTGCCGTGGTCGGCGCCGGAGCCGGGCCGGATCTCGACGTGGGTCGAGGAGATCTCGTGCAGCGGGCTCGGCACCGTGACCAGCAGCGGCTGGTCGGTGGTCGTGAACCGGCGGGCCTCGGGCGCACGACCGACGAGGACCACGCGGTCGACGTCGACGGTCTCACCGTGGGAGATCACCAGGCGCGCGACCGACCGGCCGACGCCGCTGGCCATCTGCTGGCCGGGGATGCCGGGCAGCGGGCGCGCGAACTCGTCGGGGTCGACGCCGACCTGGGTCATGCCGTCGTGGTCCTCGACGTCCACCGGCTCGACGGGCTCGCCGGTCTCGTCGACCACCTCGATGTCCCCGGTCAGGGGGTCGGACAGCGGGACGGCGGGCGGGACGAACGTCGCCTCGTCGGACGGCGGCGAGAACGGCGGCGGGGGCGGCGGCGGGAGGGCGCTGCCGGGCCAGGGGGGCAGCACGGGCGGCGCCGGCGGGACCGGCGGCAGCACGGGCGGGGGCAATGGGGAGCCGGCGCTCATGTTGCTCGTGTCGCCGCCCTCGTCGTCGAGGGGCGAGGACTCGAAGTCCATGAGCTCGGTCGCGAGCTCGGTGACCGGGGGCTCCGGGGCCGGCTCCTCGGTGGCCGGCTCCTCGGCGGCCGGCTCCTCGGGCGCGGGCACCGCCAGGGCCTCGGGCTCCTCGGGGGCGGGCAGGGCGATCGGCTCGGCAGGCACCACCGGCTCGGCGTGCTCGACCGGCTCGAGGTGGGGCGGGTGGTCGACGCGACCGACGCGGACCAGGCCGCCGTGGATCGGCAGGTCGACGGATGCGGGGTCGCCGCCGTCGACGGTGACGCTCAGGGCGGTGACGTCGGGCAAGGTGCGCTCGACCCAGGTGGTGACCGTCGAGCCGTCGAGCTCGACGGTGGAGTCGCCGGCGGTGACGGTGGCGCGCACCGAGGCGCCGCGGACCAGGATCTTGGTCGGGCCCTCGCCGCGGCCGACGAGCACGAAGCCGGGCAGCACGCCGAGGCCCGACTGGAGCAGCAGGTCGAGGACGTCGTCGAAGTCGGCGCCGTCGTCGATGCGCGACCACAGCTCGCCGATGCGGCCCTTCTCGGAGCCGGGCAGCAGGAGGGTGGTCGCGGCGCCGAAGACGCCGAACCACGATCCGGGGCGGTAGGACCAGGTGCCCACGGGGGCCCCGGACGCGTGCTCGCTCATGACCTCGCTCATGGCAGGGCTCCCAGCTTCTGCTCGAGACTCACCCGTTGTGCGTCGGAGTCGTAGGGTCGATCGTCGGCCAATCCCACCACATCGACGACGACGGCCGTCGCGTTGTCGCGTCCGCCGGCGGCGACCGCTGCGGCCACCACCTGGTCGGCCGCGTCGCGCGGGTCGGAGGCCGCGGCCAGGATCTCGCCGATGGCCGCGTCGTCGATCATGCCGCTGACGCCGTCGGAGCAGAGCATGAGGCGCTCGGCCCCCGAGAGCGGCAGCACGAAGAAGTCGGCGTCGACGCGGCCCCGACCGCCGAGCGCCCGCGTGACGATGTGGCGCTCGGGGTGGACGGCGGCGTCGTCCTCGGTGATCACGCCGGCCTCGACGAGCTCCTGGACGACGCTGTGGTCGACGCTGACCTGCTCGAGCTCGCCCTCGTTGAGGCGGTAGATGCGGGAGTCGCCCAGGTTGGCCAGCAGCCACTTGGGCTCGGTGGACTGCTCGATGAGCAGCGCGACCACCGCCGTGGTGCCGGCGGCGAAGTCGGCGGCCCCGCCGGCGCGCTGCTCGGCGTCGTAGTCGGCGATGCGGGCCTGCGCCTGCAGGAGCGTCTCGGCGATGACCTCGGGCCCGCGGCCGGGGTCGTAGCCGGCGTCGGCCAGGCGGGCGAACTCCTCGACCACGATCCGGCTGGCGACGTCGCCCCGGTCGTGGCCGCCCATGCCGTCGGCGACGACGAAGACGGGCGGGGCGACGAGGAACGCGTCCTCGTTGACCTCCCGCACCCGGCCCACGTCGGTGGCGGCCCCGTGGTGCAGCTCGACCCCGGTCACGCGGTGTCCCGCGGGCGGCGTACGACGGTCACGGAGGTCGGCCACGAGAGCGAGCGTCGAGGGGTGGTCACCGGCCCACTACCGTTGCGCTGGTGGGCGTCGACCGTGTGGACACGAAGGACGCCGGCGACGCCGCAGGCTTCCGGTCGCTCGCCGACCAGCTGCGCAGCTGGAGCGACGAGCGTCTCGCCGGGCTCCTCACGGCACGCCCTGACCTCACCACACCCGCCCCTCACGACTTCGGTCAGCTCGCGTCGCGGGCCACGGTGCGGGCGTCGCTGGCGCGAGCGCTCGACACCTTGACCCGGCTCGAGCTCTCGGTCCTTGATGCCCTGGTCGTCGCCGGCCAAACCACGGCCGTCGACGTGCGGAGCATCATCCACGCCGACCCCGCCGCTGTCGACGCCACCCTCCAGCGGCTGCTCGACCTGGCCCTGGTGTGGGAGAGCCGCGGCGGCCTGCGGGCGGTCTCGGGCGCCGCCGACGCGCTCGGCACCGGTCCCGGAGCGTCGGGCCTGCGCCCGCGCACCCCCGACGGCCTCTCGCTCGCCGAAGTCGAGCGCCGGCTCGACGAGATCTCCGACGCGGCGCGCGCGATGCTCGACCACGTCGCCGAGCACGGCGGCGAGGCGACCGCCGGCTCTGCCCGGCTGACCGTGCTGCCCGCGGACGCCGCCACCCCCGCCGAGGAGCTGGTCTCGCGGCGCCTGCTCGTGCCGAAGCCCGGGTCGCCCGGCACGGTGCTGGTGCCCGGCGAGGTGGGCATCGCCCTGCGCGGCGGGCACACCACGTCCGAGCCGGTCGACGTCGTACCCCCGCTCGCGACCGCCGAGCGCTCCGCCGCCCTGGTCGACAAGGTGGCAGCCGGTGCGGCGTTCGAGCTGGTACGCCGCGTCGAGCTGCTGCTCGACCAGTGGGGGTCGCACCCGCCCGCCGTGCTGCGCAGCGGCGGCCTGGCCGTGCGCGACCTCAAGGCCGTGACCTCGCTGCTCGCCGTCGACCAGACGACCGCCGCGCTGGTCGTCGAGACCTGCGCGGCCGCCGGGCTGCTCGGCAGCCGCGCCGACACCAGCGGCGACCCCGTGTGGGTGCCGACCGACGCCTACGACACCTGGCTCGACGAGCCCCCGGCGGCGCGCTGGGCGACCCTCGCCCGCGCCTGGATGGCGAGCCCCCGGCTCCCGCTGCTCGTCGGCACCCGCGACCCGGCCGGCAAGACCTGGAACGCCCTGTCCCCCGAGCTGGCGTCGTACTCGATGGCCGAGTCGCGCGCCGGCACCCTCGCCGCCCTGACCACCGTGCCGCCCGGCACCGTGCTGGCCGCGACGACCGGGCTGCCCTCGCTGGTCGAGCAGGTCGCCTGGCACCGCCCCCGTCGTCCGCGCTCGCGCACCCAGCAGGTCGCCTGGACGACGACCGAGGCCGCCGCCCTCGGCGTCACCGGCCTCGACGGCATCGCGTCCTACGCCCGCAGCCTCGTCACCGGCGGCGACCCCGAGGGGGCGCTGGCCGCGCTGCTGCCCGAGCCCGTCGACCACGTGCTCATCCAGGCCGACCTGACGGCCGTCGCGCCGGGCCCCCTCGAGGCGGTGCTGGCCCGCTCGCTGCAGCTGCTGGCTGACGTCGAGTCGCGTGGCGGGGCGACCGTCTACCGCTTCACACCGTCCTCCGTGCGCCGGGCGCTCGACGTCGGCTGGACCGCCGTCGAGGTGCACGACTTCCTGGCGACGGTCTCGCGCACGCCGGTCCCCCAGCCGCTGACCTACCTCGTCGACGACACCGTCCGCACGTTCGGCACCATCCGCGTGGGCGCCGCCGAGTCGTTCCTGCGCGCCGACGACGAGGCCGCGCTCAGCGAGCTGCTCCACCACCCCAAGGCCCGCGGCCTGGGCCTGCGCCGCATCGCCCCCACCGTCATCGTCAGCAGCATCCCGGTCGACGTCCTGCTGCCGCGGCTGCGCGACCTCGGCGCCTCCCCCGTCGTCGAGGCCGCCGACGGCACCGTCCAGGTCACCCGTCCCGACGTGCTGCGCGCCCGCACCCCGCGCGAGCGCGGCCCGACGGCCCGGTCGGTGCGCGAGTCGGCGCGGGTCTCGGCGGTCGTGGCCGCCGTGCGCTCCGGCGACCGGGCCGCCTCCTCGCGCCCCCTCTCCCCCGCCACGCCGTTGACGCCGTCCGGCGCCCTCGCCGCCCTGCGCGAGGCGATCGAGACCGGCGCGACGGTGCTCATCGGCTACGTCGACAACCAGGGCGTCTCCTCCGACCGGGTCGTCGACCCGATGTCCATCGAGGGCGGGTCCCTCACCGCCCGCGACCACCGGGCCGACGACGTACGAGCGTTCGCCGTGCACCGGATCACCACCGTGCAGGCGCTTCCGCCGGCCTGAGGTCGGGTCGGCCGGCAGTAGGAGTCCCCGGCCGACCGGGGACTCCTCCACCTGTCCGGCGAACCGTTGCCCGACAGGTGTAGCGATCGCCTGTGCGCTGGGTCGGGTGTGACACATGAGGGACGGGTCGGCGGTGGGACGCGGCCCACCGGGAGGGTGACCGCGCTCTCCGTAGACTCGGTCGGTGACCGATGGCCCCCTGATCGTGCAGTCCGACAAGACCCTGCTCCTCGAGATCGACCACGAGCAGGCGGCCGAGTGCCGCAAGGCGATCGCGCCGTTCGCCGAGCTGGAGCGCTCGCCCGAGCACGTGCACACCTACCGGCTGACGCCGCTGGGGCTGTGGAACGCGCGGGCGGCCGGGCACGACGCCGAGCAGGTCGTCGACACGCTGCTGAGCTACAGCCGCTACGCCGTCCCGCACGCGCTGCTGGTCGACGTCGCCGAGACGATGGCGCGCTACGGGCGGCTGCGGCTCGAGAAGCACCCGGTGCACGGGCTGGTGCTGGCCAGCAGCGACCGGCCGGTGCTCGAGGAGGTGCTGCGCGCGAAGAAGATCGCCGGGATGCTCGGCAACCGCATCGACGACGACACGGTGGCCGTGCACGCCTCCGAGCGCGGCAACCTCAAGCAGGCGCTGCTCAAGCTCGGGTGGCCGGCCGAGGACTTCGCCGGGTACGTCGACGGCGAGGCCCACGCGATCTCGCTCGACAACACCGACTGGGAGCTGCGCGCCTACCAGCGCGAGGCAGCCGAGTCGTTCTGGCACGGCGGGTCCGGCGTGGTGGTGCTGCCGTGCGGGGCCGGCAAGACGCTGGTCGGGGCCGCGGCCATGGCGCACGCGCAGGCCACGACGCTGATCCTGGTCACCAACACGGTGAGCGCCCGGCAGTGGAAGGACGAGCTGGTCCGTCGTACGTCGCTGACCGAGGAGGAGATCGGCGAGTACTCCGGCACGGTCAAGGAGATCCGCCCGGTCACCATCGCGACCTACCAGGTGATGACCACCAAGCGCGGCGGCGTCTACCGCCACCTCGAGCTGCTCGACGCCCGCGACTGGGGCCTCATCGTCTACGACGAGGTGCACCTGCTGCCGGCGCCGATCTTCCGGATGACCGCCAACCTGCAGGCCCGGCGCCGGATCGGCCTGACCGCGACGCTGGTGCGCGAGGACGGCCGCGAGGGCGACGTGTTCTCCCTGATCGGGCCGAAGCGGTACGACGCTCCCTGGAAGGACATCGAGTCGCAGGGCTGGATCGCGCCCGCCGACTGCGTCGAGGTGCGGGTGACCCTGCCGACCGACGAGCGGCTGGTCTACGCGACGGCGGAGCCCGAGGAGAGGTACCGCCTGGCCTCCTGCACCCACCACAAGATCGACGTCGTGCGCGACCTGGTCGCCCAGCACCCGGGGCAGCCGACGCTGGTGATCGGCCAGTACATCGACCAGCTCGACGAGATCGCCGCCACCCTCCACGCCCCCGTCATCAAGGGCGAGACCCCCGTGCGGGAGCGGCAGCGGCTCTTCGACGCGTTCCGCAGCGGCGAGATCGGCCTGCTGGTGGTCTCGAAGGTCGCCAACTTCTCGATCGACCTGCCGTCCGCCGAGGTCGCCATCCAGGTCTCCGGCTCGTTCGGCTCGCGCCAGGAGGAGGCCCAGCGCCTCGGCCGCCTGCTGCGGCCCAAGTCCGACGGCAAGTCCGCCCACTTCTACACCGTCGTCTCCCGCGACACCGTCGACGCCGAGTTCGCCCAGAACCGGCAGCGGTTCCTCGCCGAGCAGGGCTACGCCTACCGGATCGTGGACGCCGAGGACCTGCCGGCCTGAGCTGGCCGGGGCTCGCCGAGTCGGCGCATCTGCACACGCCGAGGGTGCCGAGTCGGCGCATCTGCAGACGCCGAGGGTGCCGAGTCGGCGCATCTGCAGACGGCGGCACACGGCGGCCCTCGCAGGACGTCATACGTGG
>JAOPXU010000147.1 GCA_025964985.1 Nocardioides sp. | reverse complement strand
GGCCCCGCGCTCGGCGGCCTCCGCGCGGCGACGGCGTACGTCAGCTAGTCGCCCGGGACGGCGGCCCGGCCGCGCGTGCCCGGCGCGACCCGGCGCAGCAGGTCGGCGAGCTCCTCGGCACGGACCGGCTTGGCGAGGTGGTCGTCCATGCCGGCGGCGAGGCTCGCCTCGACGTCCTCCTTCAGGGCGCCGGCGGTCATCGCGACGATCCGGGGGTGGCGGTGCGCGGGCAGCTCGGCGCGGATGCGCCGGGTCGCCTCGTGGCCGTCCATCACGGGCATCTGCACGTCCATGAGGACGAGGTCGAAGTCGGTGCGGTGGACCGCGTCGAGGGCCTCCTGGCCGTTGGCCACGACGACCGGGTCCTGGCCGAGGCGCTGGAGGATCAGCGTCGCGACCTTCTGGTTCACCAGGTTGTCCTCGGCCAGCAGGATGCTCAGCGCCGGGATCGTGTCGGCCGGGGCGGGCGGCTCCTCGGGACTCTCCCGGCCCCCGAGGCAGCGGGCGACGATGCCCCGCAGCGCCGCCGCCTTGACCGGCTTGGTGAGGTGGAGCAGCCGGAGCTCGTCGGCCTCGGCGACCCGGTCACCCAGCGACGTGAGCAGCACGAACGGCACCGGGGCCCACCCCTCGAGCGCGCGCAGGCCGCGGGCCAGCTCCACGCCGTCGGCGTCGGGCATGTGCATGTCGAGCACCGCGACGTCGGCGACGTGACCCGACTCGCGCAGCGCCTCGAGCGCCCGCAACGGGTGGTCGTACTGCTCGACGGTCATGCCCCAGGCGGTGAGCTGGGCACAGAGGATGCGCAGGTTGGTGGTGTTGTCGTCGACCACCAGCGCGGTGCGTCCGACGAGCTCGGCCGGGGCGACGTAGAAGGAGTCGGGGTCCTCGGTGCCACGTGTCAGCGGCACCACGAACGCGAACGTCGAGCCGTCGCCCAGCACGCTGGCGACGTCGAGGCGTCCGCCCATCGACTCGGCCAGGCGGCGGCTGATGGCCAGCCCGAGCCCCGTGCCGCCGTAGATGCGGGTGGTGCTGCTGTCGACCTGGGTGAAGGAGTGGAACAGCCGGTCCATCCGGTCGGGCGGGATGCCGATGCCCGTGTCGCGCACCGCGAACGTCAGGACCGGCCGATCGGGGTCGGACGACTCCTCGGCCGACACGGTGAGCAGCACGTCGCCGTGCTCGGTGAACTTGACCGCGTTGCTCAGCAGGTTGGCGAGGACCTGCCGGACCCGGGTGACGTCACCCATCACGACCGCGGGGACGCCGTCGGTGACGTGGGCGACGAGGTCGAGGCCCTTGACCGTGGCCTGGGCGGCGATCAGGTCCAGGGAGCTCTCGACGCAGTCGCGAACGACGAACGGCCGGTGCTCGAGCTCGAGCTCGCTGGACTCGATCTTCGAGAAGTCGAGGATGTCGTTGATGATCGAGAGCAGGGCGTCGCCGGAGTTGCGGACCGTCTCGGCGTACTCGCGCTGCTGCTCGTCCAGGCCGGTCTCGAGCAGCAGGCCGCTCATGCCGATCACGGCGTTCATCGGCGTCCGGATCTCGTGCGACATGGTGGCCAGGAACGCCGACTTCGCGGTGTTGGCGGCCTCGGCGTCCTTGCGGGCCTCGACGAGCTCGCGCTCGCGGTCCTCGATCCGGGCGCGCTCGACCGCGAGGGCCGCCGCCATCTCGTCGAGCCCGGCGCCGATCTCGACCAGCTCGTCGGGACCCTCCTGGGGCACGCTCGTCGCCAGGTCGCCGTCGCGGATGCGCCGGATGGCCGACAGCAGCTGGCCGACCGGCGCCACGATGGCCCGGCGCAGCCGGCGCTGCTGGCGCTGCATGAGCGCGATGCCCAGGACCAGCAGCACGACCTCGAACGCGAGCGCGGCGCGGAAGGCCGAGGTGCGCCGGTCCTCCACGTCGCCGCGCAGCTCGTCGGTGCCCGTCTGCAGGGGCTCGTACGTCGCCCGGTAGGCGTCGAACAGCCGCATGCCGTCGTCGAGGAGCAGGGTCCGGGTGGGGGTCGCGGGCTGCGCCGAGAGGATGTTGCCGCGCTCGAGCACCCGCGAGGCCCACTGCCCGGTCCAGGCGGTGATCGCGGCCTCCTGCGCGTCGAGCAGCTCGAGGAGTTCCGGCTGGCCGTCGAGCTGGTCGCGTGCTCGGGCGAGCTCGTCGTCCAGGCGCTCGCGCCCGGCGCGGAACGGCTCGAGGACCTCGTCCTCGCCGGTGATGAGGAACGCCCGCAGGCCGGTCTCCTGGTCGAGCATCGACAGGTGCGCCTGGCGCACCGAGCGGGCGGCGCCCGCGGCCTGGTCGAGGTCCTTGGCGACCACGAGCGCGAGGTAGGAGATCAGGACCGCGTTGACGACGGCGACCAGGGCCACCAGCGCCAGTCCGGTGCGCGCGACGTGCGACACGCGCCGGTCCAGTGACATGGCCAGCAGGGTCTCACGCCCACCGCGGCGCCGCGGCCGAACGCGGCCGCGTGGCGGGGGTCCGTCAGCGGGCGGGGTCCCCTCGCGCACCGGCGCTGCCCGTGGTCGCAGACCGCGGCGAGGCCCTCAGAGGGCCGCTCAGCGGGTCGCCGTGATGCCACCGTCGACCGGGATCAAGGCGCCGTGCAGGTAGGACGCGGCGTCGGAGACGACCCAGGCCACGGCGGCGGCGACCTCCTCGGGCCGGCCCGGCCGGCCGGCCGGCGTACCGGAGGTCATCTGGGTGATCACGTCGGCGCTGTCGTCGTTGATGGGGGTGCGGGTGGCGCCTGGCGCGACGGTGTTGACGCGGACGCCGCCGGGTCCGAACTCGGCGGCCCAGCTGCGGGCGAGCTGCGCCTCGGCGGCCTTGGTGGCGGAGTAGAGGCCGACGAACGCGTGGCCGACGGTGGCCATCCACGACCCGATGACGACGATGGAGCCGCTGCCCCGGGCGGCCATCGCCGGCGCCAGGGCCGCGGTGAGGACGTGCGGCGCCCGGACGTTGACGGCGAGGGTCGCCTCCAGGTCCTCGTCGCTCAGGGTGACGGTGTCGACCGCCGGGCAGAGCGCCGCGTTGTGCACGAGGATGTCGACGCGGCCGTCGAGCGCGGTGGTCCAGGCGGCGGCGAGGTCGCGCAGCTCGCTCGGCGGGGCGGTGAGGTCGCCGGCGACGAAGACGGCGGCGCCGCCGGCCGCTGCGATGTCGGAGACCACGCGGGCGCCCCGCTCGGGGTCGCGCCCGGTGATGACGACGAGGGCACCGCGGGCCGCGAGGGCGGCGGCGGTGGCGGCGCCGATGCCGCTGGTGGAACCGGTGACGACGGCGGTGCGTCCGGACAGGTCGTGGTTGCTGGGGTTGCTCATGGGGACGACTTCACCGCCTCCGGCCGGGCCGCACCAGGGCGAGCCGAACCGAGGCACGGCGTGACCGGGCGCGCGGGCCCGGCGCTCCGTAGGCTGCGGTGGTGCCCGCCGACCGATCAGCGCTCGGAGCCTTCCTCCGCTCGCGACGTGACGCGATCACGCCCGCCCAGGCCGGCATCCAGGCCTTCCCCGGTGCCCGTCGGGTGCCCGGGCTGCGCAAGGAGGAGCTGGCGGTCCTCGCCGGTCTCAGCCCCGACCACTACAGCCGCCTCGAGCAGGGGCGCCAGCACACCGTCACCGACGAGGTGGTCGAGGCGCTGAGCCGGGCGCTCGGGCTCGACGACGTCGAGCGCGCCCACCTGCGCGACCTCGCGGCCCCGCCGCGCCGGGCGACCGGCTCGCCGTGGGAGTCCCCGCAGCGCCCCGACCCCGGTCTGCTGCGCGTGATGACCACGCTCGACCACGTCCCCACCCTCCTGCTCGGACGCCGGTCCGAGGTCCTCGCCTGCAACGCGCTGCTGCGTGCGGTGCTCGGCGCCGAGGTCGACACCGGCTCGACGTTCGCACGCTGGCTGTTCCTCGACCCGCGGGCCCGGGTGCGGATCGAGAACTGGTCCGACTACGCAGCGGCCGCCGTCGGGGCCCTGCGCTTCGAGGTCGGACGCCGTCCCGCCGACCGGCGGCTGGTCGCCCTGGTCGCTGAGCTGAGGGAGGCCGACCCCGACGTGGCCCGGTGGTGGGACGACCACGGCGTCACCGACCGCACCTCGGTCGACAAGCGCATCGCCCACCCGGTCGTCGGGCCCCTCGCCTTCGGCATCGAGGCGCTCGCCTCGCCGCACGACCCCGAGCAGCGACTCGTCGTCTACACCGTCGAGCCCGGCTCGCTCACCGCCCAGCACCTGCCCCTGCTCGCCTCGTGGGGGCTGGAGACCGCGGAGCGCTGAGGTCCTCGGTCCCGGGTCGCGCCGCCGTCAGGACCAGGAGGTCTCGCCGTGCCGGTCGACCAGGCGTCCGGAGCCGTGGCCGGCGTCCAGGAGGCGCCGGCCGGCGTCCGCTAGCTGTGGTGTCCGGTCACAGGCCGCGGCACTGGTCCTCCTTGTTGCCCTCGACGCGGTTGGCGCCGCCGACGGGACGGGGGGTGTTGCTCTTGCACTGCAGGTTGCCGCCGACGACGTTGCGGCGCACCTCGAACCTGCGGTCGTTGGAGAACAGCTGGATGTCGCCGTCGACGACGTTGCTGAGGATCTTGCCGCCACCGCCCTGCACGAGCTGGATGTTGCCGCCGACGCGCGACTTCACGACCCGGTCGCCGACGGTGCGGGGCCGCACCACGACGGTCCGGTGGTTCTCGGCCTGCACGTTGCCGCCGACGCGCGCGCCGCGGGCGAAGAGGCTGGCGCCGGACTTCACGAGCACGTCGCCGTCGACGCGGGTGCCGACCAGGGTGCAGGTCGCGCCCTGGGGGACGATCACGTTGCCGTCGACCTGGGTGGCGCCGATCGTGCCGCGGCAGGTGCGGTCGTCGGCGTGGGCGGCGGGGGCGGCCACCACGGAGCCGACCAGCGTGCCGGCGAAGGCAGTCGGGACGACGAGGGCGAGGGCGAGCTTGGTGGCGCGGCTCATGGGAGCTCCTGGGGAGGGCGTTAGGGGTGACGGTCTGTCACCCGCAGGCTCCCGGCGCCGCGTGAGGCACTGGTGAACGCCGCATGAGGAAGCGCTCATGTGGGCCGCGACGCGGGCTGACCGGCGGGCGTCGCTGGTGGGGGCGGTGCTGCCCTGCCCCCCAAGGTCAGGGCAGCACGGTGTTGGTTCGGCCCGTCCGGAGGATCGGATGGCGGGTGCGCTGCTTCACAGAGCTCTCGGGACCGCGGTAGGCGAATGTCGATCGAGGAGGTGGACGGCACCGCTGATCGGGCTGACCTCCACGTCGGTCGAGGAGGTCGCCCTGGCGACCGTCACGAGACCAGCGACCGCAGGCGCAGGTCGAGGCGGCCACGGACCCTGCGGTGTGTGTGGTCTCGTGACGGTCGCGGGCGACCTCCTCGACCAGCGTGCGCGAACGTCGGTCGAGGAGGTCGCCCTGGCGACCGTCACGAGACCAGTGACCGCAGGTGCAGGTCGAGGCGGCCACGGACCCTGCGGTGTGCGTGATCTCGTGACGGTCGCGGGCGACCTCCTCGACCAGCGTGTGGTGGAGGGTGCGTGCAGGGTTGCGGCGGGTCTGGTCTCGTGACGGTGTCGTGCAGTCGGGCGGGCCCACTCAGGCGAGCCGGAAGACGGGCCAGCCGATCTCGGTGCGCCAGGCGGCCGGGTCGTCCACGTCGCGCGGGCCGACGAGGTAGTGCTCGCGGACCGGCCCGGCGACCGCGAGCGCGTTGGCGACGACCCAGCCGCCGAGCTCGCCGTAGGTGACGTC
Source organism: Nocardioides sp. (assembly GCA_025964985.1). Taxonomy (GTDB): domain Bacteria; phylum Actinomycetota; class Actinomycetes; order Propionibacteriales; family Nocardioidaceae; genus Nocardioides. Next base: position 12,566 of record JAOPXU010000147.1, on the reverse strand, counting down.
GATGTCGTCGTGGGCGCCGACGTGGGTGGTGACGGCCAGCTCCACGGCGGGCAGCGTCGCCGCGTGCACCCGTCCGCGGGACGGCGGGTCCGGGGTCGGCAGGTAGACCAGGGCCCGGCCGCGGCCGATCTCGAACAGGTCGTTGTCGTAGAGCCCGCCCGGGGCGCCGGCCACTGATGCGCCCACCACGGCCTCGAGCTCGGCCATCGCTCCGGCGTACCAACCCAGGACCTCGTCGTGCTCGACGACGTCGGCGACCGCGGCCGCGGTCGTCGGTCCGACCGCGCGCAGCTCGACCGGCGCGGGCTCGGGATGGAGCAGTCGCCGCAGCGACGTCACCGCGGCCCGGGTGCGGGCGATCTCGGACTCCAGCCGCTGGAGGTGCCCGGCGACCATGGCGGCCCGGACCTGCGGGTCGGGACTGCGCAGGATGTCCTGGACCTCGGTGAGCGGGACGTCGAGCTCCCGCAGCCGGTGGATGACCTGGGCGTCGGGGATCTGGTCGGCGCCGTAGTAGCGGTAGCCGGTTGCCTCGTCGACGACGGCGGGCTCGAGGAGACCGGCCTGGTGGTAGCGGCGCAGCGTCCGGACGCTCAGGTGCGTCAGCCGCGAGAACTCACCGATGGCCAGCACGCGCCCAGTCTGCAGCCTCTCCCCGGGGGAGGGTCCCGCCCTTGACCCTCCGGCGCGGCGAGCCACGACGGTGGACGCATGACCACCCAGCGTGCGGCCGACGCCCGCCTCCTCCCGCCCACCGTCCGCGACTACCTCGCCGCCCACGCCGCCGGCGACGTCACAGCCGCCCTGCGTGCCTTCGCTCCTGACGCCGTCGTCACCGACCAGGGCGAGACGTTCCGGGGGACCGATCAGGTCCGTGACTTCCTGGGCCGCGCCGGGGCGGAGTACACCTGGACGACCGAGCTGATCGGCGTGCAACGGGTCGACGACACGCACTGGGTGGCGACCAACCGGCTCGAGGGCGACTTCCCTGGCGGCGTCGCCGACCTCGGCTACTGGTTCGTCCTCGCCGGCGACGCGATCACCGGGCTGGCGATCGTCCCGAGCTGAGGTCCTTGACCGGCAGGGACCCGCAGGCCAGCACTGCCCGAAAGGGTGGTGGCGCGGGGAGAGAATGAGGACGCGGCCCCGGTTCCTTTCGCGAACCGGGGCCGCGCTCGTCGGCGTCCACCCCGGTTCTGGTGAAAGGTGTCACCCGGGCGTGGTGGAGGACGCACCGACCCACCCAGTCGACCGCACGACCGGGGCAGGGGCGACCACCCACGGAGGTGACTGCGCGCCGCTGCGCGTGTGCGGGCCTACGAGACGCGCTGGGCCAGCCGGTCGGCCGACAGGACCGTGAACGACCGCTGGTGCAGCTCGATCCACCCACGCGCGGCGAAGTCGGCGAGGGTCTTGTTGACCGTCTCGCGCGCCGCCCCGACCAGCTGGGCCAGCTCCTCCTGCGTGAGCTCGTGCCGTACGACGACCCGTCCGCGCTCGTCGGTCGCGGCGAAGCGGTCGGCGAGGTCGAGCAGCGTCCGGGCCACCCGGGCGGCCACGTCGGAGAAGACGAGGTCGGCGACGACGTCGTTGGAGCGGCGCATGCGCCGGGCCAGCTGGCGCAGCAGCAGGCCGGCGGCGTCGGGCTCGTCGACGAGCCACCGGTCGAACGCCGACTCGGACAGCTCGAGGACGACGGACTCGGTCACCGCCGTCGCGGTGGCACCGCGGCGGCGTCCGTCGAGGAGCGACAGCTCGCCGACGAGCTCGCCCGGTCCGAGCAGGGCGAGGACGTTGCTGCGGCCGGCGGGGGTCGTGTGGGCGAGCTTGACCGTGCCGGAGCGGATGAGGAACAGGCTCGTGGCGGTGTCGCCCTCGGCGAAGAGCCGGTCCTTGCGGGCCAGGGTGCGGGTCTGCATGACCGACAGGGCGCGCTCGAGGGCGGGGTGGTCGCCGTCAGGAGTCGCGACGAGACCCGGCGCAGCCCGTTGTAACGATTCAGTCATGGGTCCATCATGCCCTCCGCAGCCACGTCCGGCCGACACTTCGTCACTTCCGGGGGGGTGGTCGGCCCCGGTCCCAGGCCGCCTGCAGGGGGCATGTGGCGCTCGCGGTCGGCGACTAGCGTGACCGTCATGCTGCGTGACGTCCGCGAGTACATCGACCGGCTCCACATCGAGGGCCACAGCATCGGCGAGGACCTCGACGACGACCCGGTGCTGCTCGACCCCGACGGCCGGGCGGTCGACACCTGGCGCGAGAACTACCCGTACGACGAGCGGATGGGCCGCGAGGACTACGACTCGCAGAAGTACCTCCTGCAGGTCGAGCTGCTGAAGTTCCAGCGGTGGGCCGCCGACACCGAGACCAAGCACGTGCTGCTGTTCGAGGGTCGCGACGCGGCCGGCAAGGGCGGCACGATCAAGCGGTTCATGGAGCACCTCAACCCCCGCTACGCGCGCACGGTCGCGCTGACCAAGCCCAGTGACCGCGAGCAGAAGCAGTGGTACTTCCAGCGCTACGTGCAGCACCTGCCGACCGCCGGCGAGATGGTCCTGTTCGACCGGTCCTGGTACAACCGCGCCGGTGTGGAGCGGGTGATGGGCTTCGCCTCGTCCACCGAGTACGGGCAGTTCATGGCCCAGGCGCCGCTGTTCGAGCGGATGATCGTCGACAGCGGGATCACGCTGACGAAGTACTGGTTCTCGGTGACGCAGTCCGAGCAGCGCACCCGGTTCATCATCCGCCAGGTCGACCCGGTGCGGCAGTGGAAGCTGTCGCCCATCGACCTGGAGTCGCTGGACAAGTGGGACGACTACACCGACGCCAAGGAGCGGATGATCCGGCGCACCGACACCGAGTGGGCGCCGTGGACGACGATCAAGAGCAACGACAAGAAGCGCGCGCGGGTCAACGCGATGCGCCACTTCCTGTCGCGCTTCGACTACGACGGCAAGGACCACGACGTGGTCGGTGAGGCCGACCCGTTGATCGTCCAGCGGGGCATCGACGCGGTGGGGGACTAGCGGGGACCAGGAGTCCGGCCACCCGGTGCCGTACGCCGCTCGACCAGCTCGTAGAGGTGCCCGTCGGGTGCCGTGAAGTGGACGTAGCGCTCGACCCCGTTGTCGTGGGGCTCGTCGGTGGTCACCCCGGCCGCCGCCAGCTCGGCGACCGCCTCGTCGAGGTCGGCGACCAGGAAACCCAGGGACCGCTCGCTGTCGCCCATGCCCTGCGGCGACGCGACGGCGAAGGTGCTGCCGTCGCGCAGCTCGAACAGGTCGGCCTCGACGCCGTCGAGCTCGCGGGCCTCCAGGCCCAGCACCGAGCCGACGAACGCGGCCATCGGCCCGCGCTGGGCGGTCGACGTGCCGGCGAAGCAGATCCCCAGGACGCGCACGCCGCGACGCTACGGCACCTGTCCGGCGTACGACGGGGACGCGCAGACCTCGCTGAGGACGACGCGCCCCTCCTCGAGCCGGACGACGTGCTGGGCCAGGTCGATGACCTGCGGGTCGTGGCTGACGCAGACGACGGCGACGCCGCGGTCGACCTCGCGCAGCACGGCGTCGCCGATGTAGGTCGCGCTGAGGGCGTCGAGCCCGGTCGTGGGCTCGTCGAGCAGGAGCAGGTCGGCGCCGCGGGTCAGCCCCTGGGCCAGCAGGGCGCGCTGCCGCTCGCCGCCGGAGAGGGTGGCGAACGGCCGGTCGGCCAGCGGCGTCAGCCCGAGCCCGGCCAGGGCGGCCTGCGCACGACGACGGCCGGTCGCGCCCACCCGGCGCCACGGGCCGGCCTCGCCCCAGGCGCCCATGGTCACGACCTCGTGCACGGTGACCGGCAGCCGGTCCGGCACCGCCGAGCGCTGCGGGACGAACGCCACGGACGCGCCCGGCCCGGTCGGTCGGAGCACCCGCCCGGCGCCGGGGCGGCGCACGGCGGCGAGCACCTCGATGAGCGTGGACTTTCCCGCCCCGTTGGGGCCGGTGACGACGGTCAGCCGGCCGGCGTCGACCTCGAGGTCGACGCCGCGCAGCGCGCGGTGCTCGCCGAGGGTGACGTGGACGGCCTCGAGGCGGACGACGGTGTCGGGCATGCGGACAGGCTAGCGGCGCTATCGCTTTTGATAATCATTCTCAACATAGTCTAACGTCCGGAGCGTGCTCCCGCTCCTCGACCCCTTCGCCTACGAGTTCTTCCAGCGCGCCGCCGTCGGCGGCGCGCTGGTGGCCGTGCTCTGCGGCGTCGTCGGCACCTGGGTCGTCGTGCGGAGCATGGCCTTCCTCGGCGAGGCACTGGCGCACGGGATGCTGCCGGGCGTCGCGTTCGCCACCATCGCGGGCCTGCCCGTCCTGCTCGGCGCCGCGGCCAGCGCCGCGGTGATGAGCGCCGCGCTCGGGCTGATGCAGCGGCGCGGCCGGCTGTCCTACGACACCAGCATCGGCCTGCTCCTCGTCGGCATGCTCGCCCTCGGCGTCATCGTCATCTCGCACTCGGGCAGCTTCGCCACCGACGCCACCGCGATCCTGTTCGGGGACGTCCTGGCCATCTCGGACGCCGACGTCCGGGTGCTCGCCGTCGCCACCGCGGTCGGTCTCGCCCTCGCGGCCGTCGCCCACCGCTCCCTGGTGGCGCTGGCCTTCGACCCCCGCGTCGCCGCGGTCCTGGGCCTGCGGCCCGCGCTCGCCCAGGCGGTGCTGGTCGGGCTGGTCACCCTCACCGTGGTCGTGTCCTACCAGGCCGTCGGCTCGCTGCTCGTGGTCGGCCTGCTGATCTCGCCGGCGGTCGCGGCGTCCCAGTGGACGCACCGGATCCCCACCACCATGGCGCTCGCCTGCGCCCTCGGCGTGCTCGCCGTCGTGGCCGGCCTTCTCGTCTCCTGGTACGCCGCCACGGCCGCCGGCTCGTCGATCGCCCTGGTCTCGATCGGCCTGGCCGCCCTGTCGTGGGCGGTCCGGGCCGGGACCCGCAGCGTCGTGGTCCACCGACGACCACGCACGCCCGTCCTCGCCTGACCTCCCCTTCCCCCGCCCCAGGAGTCCCCGTGCGTCCCCGAACCGTCCTGCCCGTCGTCCTCGGCCTGCTGGTGCCGCTCGCCCTCGCGTGCAGCGCCGAGGAGTCCACCACCGTCCCGGCGGAGTCCGCCGACCCAGCGGGGTCCGAGGGCCACGGCGACTTCGCCGGGGCCGTCGAGCTCGACGAGCCGGCTCTCGGTCTCACCACGGTCGACTCCGCGGGCGTCGTACGCCACCTCGACCTGCTCGACGGGCAGGTCGACGAGCTCGCCGACCTCGGCAGCGCCTCGGCCGTGCACACCGACGGGCGGTTCGCGTTCGTCCAGAGCGGTGACGGCGTCGAGGTCGTCGACAGCGGTGTGTGGACCTGGGACCACGTCGACCACCTCCACTACTACCGGGCCGACCCGCGCGTCGTCGGCCGGGTCGAGGGCCGCGGACCCGCGACCGTCGCCACCACCGGCTCGTCCACGAGCGGCGGCGCAGGCGTGTTCTTCGCCGGCTCCGGCGAGGCCGTGCTGCTCGACGTCGGCGCGCTCTCCGACGGCGAGCTGACCGAGACCTTCCGCACCACGACGACGCCGCACGACGGGATGCTCGTGCCGGTCGGTGACGTCGCCCTGCTGACCGAGCCCGACCGCACCGGTACGCCGTCCCACGTCGTCGTCCTCGACGCGGACGGCGACCCGGTGCCCGGTGGGCGCCACGCGTGCCCGGCAGCGGCGGGCACGACCACGACCCGCGTCGGGGCGGTCATCGGCTGCGCCGACGGCGCCCTGCTCGCCGAGGTCGTCGACGACCAGGTCGAGGTCACCCGCATCCCCTACCCGAGGGGCGTGACGGCGCCGCCGGCCACGTCGTTCCACGGCCGCGACGGCCGACCCACCGTCGCGGCGCTCGCCGGTCCCGACCGGTTCTGGCTGCTCGACACCCGCGAGGCCTCCTGGGCCCTGGTCGACCCGCCGGTCCCGCTGGTCCAGGTCAGCGCCGTCGACGACGCCGACGGCACCGTCCTGGGGCTGACCACCGCCGGCCGGGTCGTCGTCCTCGACGCGGCCTCGGGTGCGGTCCGGGCGACGTCGGCGCCCCTGGCGGCACGGTCGCTGCGCCGCGGGACCGCCGTGCCGCCGCTGGTCGTCGACCAGCAGCGCGCCTACCTCAGCGCGCCGGTCGAGCGGCGCCTGCACGAGATCGACTTCGCCGACGACGCCCGCGTCGCCCGCACCTTCGAGACCTCGAGCGCCCCCGCCCTCCTCGCCGGGACCGGACGATGAGGCCCGCGCAGCTGGTCGCCGTCGCCGTCCTGGTGGGTTCGCTGTCCGCCTGCGGATCGGGCGACGACGGCCGCCCGGTGGTGGTCGTGTCGACCAACATCCTGGGCGACGTCGTCGAGGAGGTCGTCGGCGACCAGGCGCAGGTCGTCACGCTGATGCGCCCCGACGCCGACCCGCACTCCTTCGAGATCTCGGCCCAGGAGGCCGCCCGCCTGCGCGCTGCCGACCTGGTCGTGTCCAACGGCCTCGGCCTCGAGGAGGGGCTCCAGCAGCACCTCGACGCCGCCGCCGAGGAGGGCGTACCCGGCCTGGTGGCCGGCGACGTCGTCGAGACCCTCGACCACGCCGACGGCGACGCTGCCGGCCGGCCCGACCCGCACTTCTGGACCGACCCCGCCCGGATGGTCGCCGTCGTCGACGCCCTCGAGGTCGCGCTCGTCGGGCTCGACGGCGTCGACGCGGACGTCGTCCGGGAGCAGGCCGACGCCTACCGCGCCGAGCTCACCGCGGTCGACGAAGAGATGACGCAGGCCTTCGGCGCGATCCCGGCGGAGCGACGGGCGCTGGTCACCAACCACCACGTCTTCGGCTACCTGGCCGAGCGCCACGACTTCGAGGTCGTCGGCGCCGTCATCCCCGGCGGCACCACCCTCGCCGCCCCGAGCGCCTCCGACCTCGCCGACCTGGTCGCCGCCGTGGAGGACAACGGCGTCCGCGCGATCTTCGCCGAGTCGTCCTCGCCCGACCGGCTCGTGCAGGCGCTGGCCCAGGAGGCCGGCGTCGAGGTCGAGGTCGTCGAGCTCCACACCGAGTCGCTCACCGGGCCCGGCGGGGGCGCGGAGGACTACCTCACGATGCTGCGCGTCAACGCCGAGCGCATCACCGCAGGACTCACCTGAAGGACCCCGGCGCCCGGGGACCCCCGGGCGCCACGACAAGAGAAGGAAACCGAATGAAGCGCTCCACCCTGCGCCGGCGCCACCTCGCCGTCATCTCGACGGCCGCGGTGCTGACCCTGTCGGCCTGCTCCGCCGACGACCCCGACGACGCGGCCGACACGAGCGACGACACGAGGCCGGCGTCCTCCGACACCTCGACGCCGGCCGCGGAGCCGGCGTCCCCCCGCGTCGCCGTCTCCTACGAGGGCGGCGTGCTCGTCCTCGACGGACGGACCATGGAGGTGGTCGAGGACCTCGACTCCGAGGAGTTCACCCGGCTCAACCCCGCCGGCGACGGCCGCCACGTCATGGTCACGGTGGCCGACGGTTTCCGGCTGCTCGACACCGGCGCCGGCGCCGAGGGCGGCGAGGCAGTGATGACCGACACCGTCATCGAGGCCGAGCTGCCCGGCCACGTGGTGACCCACGCCGGCAAGACCGTCCTGTACGCCGACGGCACCAGCGACACCACGATCATCGAGACCGACGACCTCGCCTCGGCCGACGTGACGGAGTCGGCCGAGACGGTCCCGGGCACCGAGGCGCACCACGGCGTGTCCATCGTGCTCGAGGACGGGACCTTCGTGACGACCGTCGGCGACGAGGAGGCCCGCTCCGGCGCGGTCGCGACCGACGCGTCGGGCGCCGTGGTCGCCGAGAGCGACGAGTGCCCCGGCATCCACGGCGAGGGCACCGCGGCCGACGAGGTCGTCGTCTTCGGCTGCGAGGACGGCGCCCTGCTCTTCGCCGACGGCGAGTTCCGCAAGCTCGCGGCCCCCGACGAGCCCTACGGCCGGATGGGCAACGCCTACGTGAGCGAGACCAGCCCGCTCGTGGTCGGTGACTACAAGGACGACCAGGACGCCGAGGGCTACCTCCTCCAGTCCGTCACTGTCATCGACACCGTCACCGGGGAGCTCGACGTCGTCGACCTGCCCGAGGGCGTCGAGTACACCTTCCGCGACGTGGCCCGCGGCCCCGGCGACCTGGCGTACGTCCTGGCGACCGACGGCTCGATCCACGTCCTCGACCCTGAGACCCGGCAGATCACCGACGCCTTCCCGGTCATCGACGCCTGGGAGGGCCCCGCGGAGTGGCAGGACCCGCACCCGGCCATCAAGGTCCTCGGTGACACCGCCTGGGTCACCGAGCCGGCCACCCGCACCGTGCACGCGGTCGACCTGACCGACGGCACCGTGCTCGGCAGCGCCACCCTCGACGTCGAGCCCAACGAGATCGCCGTCGCGGGCTGACCGACCGCACGTCCCCGGCGGAGCCGCCGCAGCGCGGCTCCGCCGGGACCGGCGAGACTGCTGCCATGGGCGCACACCACGGGCGGCACGCAGCGGACGAGACGGGCTCGATGCGGCGCACGGCGCTGGCCGTCATCGTGCCGATCGCGCTCGTCACGCTCGTCGCGCTGATCTGGCTGTGGCCCTCCGAGGGCATCGTCGTGCCCGAGGGGTCGTCCTCGGCGGCCGAGCTGCGCGGCGAGGTCACCGGCATCGACCGGGAGGCGTGCCCCGAGGAGGCGCCGGACGACGTGAACGGGTGCGGCACGGCGCAGGTGACCCTCGACGACGGCGACGAGGTCGAGACGCTGCTGCCCAACGGCGCCGGTGCGCCCGAGATCGACGAGGGCGACGACGTCGTGCTCATCGAGACGGGCAGCACGGACGAGAGCGGCGGCGAGGCGACGTACTCGGTCGTCGACCACCAGCGCGGCTCGCAGCTCTGGGTGCTGGCGGTGGCGTTCGCGCTGGCCGTGATCGCGTTCGGCCGCTGGCGCGGGCTGGCCGCGCTCGCCGGGCTCGGGGTGACCTACGCGCTGCTCGTCCTCTTCGTCGTGCCCGCGATCCTGGCGGGCGAGCCGCCGCTCCTGGTGGCGATCGTGGGGTCCGCGGCGATCGTGCTGATCGTCCTCTACCTGACCCACGGGATCTCGCTGTCGACGACCGTGGCGGTGCTCGGCACGCTCGCGAGCCTGACGCTGACCGGCCTGCTGTCCGCCGCGTCCGTGGCCGCCCTGCACCTGACCGGCATCACCGACGACATCTCGTTCTCCGTCGGCGACGCCTACAGCGTCAACACCCAGGGCCTCCTGCTGGCCGGCATCGTGATCGGCTCGCTCGGGGTGCTCGACGACGTCACGGTCACCCAGGGCGCGGCCGTCGCCGAGATCGCGCACGCCAATCCGGCGTACGGGTTCCTCCCGCTCTACCGGGCCGGCAGCCGTGTCGGCCGCTCCCACATCGCCTCGGTGATCAACACGATCGTCCTGGCCTACGCCGGCTCGTCGCTGCCGCTGCTCATCCTCATCGTCGCCACCAACGACTCGCTCGGCTCGGTCGTCACCGACCAGCTCATCGCGCAGGAGGTCGTCCGCACGGTGGTGGCGACGCTCGGCCTGATCGCCGCCGTACCGATCACGACTGCGCTGGCCGCCGCCGTGGTCAGCCGGGCCGGCCGGTCGCAGGAGACGAAGGGCTGACGCTCAGGCCTGCGGTACGGCGGGCAGGTGGGTCAGCGGGAGCCGGACGGTGAACGTGCTGCCCTCGCCCGGGGTCGAGACCAGGCGGATCGAGCCGCCGTGGCGCTGGGCGATGCGGCGCACGATGCTCAGGCCGAGCCCGGTGCCGGGCAGGGCGAGGGCCTCGGCGTTGGTCGAGCGGAAGAACTCGGTGAACAGCTCCTCCTGGTCGGCCTCGCTGATGCCGATGCCCGTGTCGGCCACGGCCAGCCGCACGAACCGGTCGGTCCGCTCCAGGACCACCGTGATCACGCCGCCGGCCGGGGTGTACTTCACGGCGTTGCTCAGCAGGTTGGTGACGATCGTGTCGAGGTCGTGCCGGTTGCCGTGGAGGTGCACCGGCCCGGCGACGAGCGTGGCCTCGAGCCGCACCTCCTGCTCGTCGGCCATGGCGCGGAACTGCGTCACCGCCTCCTGCACGAGGAGCCGGAGGTCGACCACCTCGGCGGCCGGCTGCTGCCCGGCGTCGCGGCCGAGCCGCTCGAGCTGGAGCAGCTCGTCGGTCAGCGCCAGCATCCGGTCGACGTTGCGCCGGATGACGGGGACGAAGGGCCCGGCGGTCATGACCTCGGGCACCGCCTCCTCGAGCAGCTCGAGGTAGCCGGTCACCGAGGTGAGGGGCGTGCGCAGCTCGTGGGACACCGTGCTGATCAGGCTGTTCTTGTAGCGGTCGAGCGACTGCAGGCGCTCGACCAGCACCTGCTCGCGCTCGGCGAGCCGCAGGCCCATGACGGCCTGGCCGAGGTGGCGGCCGATCTGCGTGGCGGCGTCGACCTCCTCGGGCAGCCAGGCTCCGGCGGTGCGGCCGACGATCAGGTAGCCCACGCACTCCGACCCGACCCCCAGCGGGCTCAGCAGGAGCTGGTCGAGGCCGGACGCGTGCACGTAGGCGGCCGCCTCGGGGGAGCGGACGTCGGTGGGGACCTCCTGCGAGCGGCGTCCCATGATCCAGCCGGCCTTGCTGCCGGCGACGGGCACCTGCTCCTCGGCGGCCGTCGTCGGCGGGGACGTCGACACCCACCGGTCGGCGTCGGCGGAGGACAGCACGACGCCCTCGTCGGCCCACGCCGCACGGGCCAGCGCCGTGAGGGACGCCCCCAGGTCGCCCGGCGGCGGGCCACCGTGCTGCAGTCCGGTGTGGACGATCATGTGCGGGTTGTCGGCGGACTCGAAGACGCGCAGCCACGTCGCCTCGGATTGCAGAGCCCGGCCGGCCGGACCGATGGTGCCGTCGAGCAGCGAGCGCAGCAGGGTCGAGCCGGCGTGGTCGCCGTCCTCGCGGTCGACCGGCACGTTGGCGACCTGGGCCGCCCGCAGCGTCGCCTTCACGGCCTCGGCCAGCCGGACGCGGTCCTTGAGCCGGGCCGTGCGCCGGGCGCTCGCCAGCGCGAGACCGGCGAGGTCGGCGTACATCTCGAGCAGCTCGCGCTGGTCGGGGCCGGGCCGGCGGCCGTCCCGGGGGAGGTCGACGGCGAGCAGTCCGGTCAGCTCGCCGTCGGCGGAGCGCAGGGGACAGCGCAGCGTGTCCTCGGGGTGCCAGTCGCCGTCGAGCGCGATGGCGCTGGCGTCGGGGACCCAGCCCGGGGCGATGCTGTCGAGCTTGCGCGCCGGGAGGAACAGCAGCGAGCCCCACAGCTCGGAGGCCTCGAGCTCGCGCTCCATCTCGGCCATCGACACGCTCGTGCCGAGCAGGGCCGCGCGCGCGTTGTCGCTGCCGGCGACCGAGACGACCTCGAAGCGTCCGTCGCTGGTCAGCCAGCTGACCGCGGCGACGGCGAAGCCGACCGACTCGACCACGCCCTCGGTCACCGCCTCGAGCGCGTCGGACGGGCTGCCCGCGGACGTCATCCGGCGCACGGTCTTGTAGAACGGTCGGAACAGGTCGACCCGACGGCGCTTCACCATCCTGGGCCTCCGGTCGACACGCGCTCAATGTAGGTGGTCGTCATAGCAGCCCCACGGTTCGGGTCGTGCCCGCGCGTCTCGTCCGTGCGGCCCGCCCCCCGGCACCTCAGACGGATCCGCCGCGGGCGCTGCGTCGTGACGATGGCCCGGTGAGTGATCGCGAACGGTGGGCCGACGTGGCCAAGGGCCTGTGCATCGTGCTGGTCGTGCTCTGGCACGTCACGCGCAAGGACTACCTGCAGCTGTCCTGGGACCTGCCGGTGCCGGTCACCGGCGTGTGGGGCGCCGCGTCGGAGGCCCTGCTGCCGGTGCGGATGCCGTTGTTCTTCTGCATCTCCGGGCTGTACGCCGCCCGCCGGCTCGATGCCCCGTGGCCGCAGCTCTGGTCCCGGCGGGTGGCGCCCCTGCTGTTCCTGTTCGTCGCCTGGACGCTCGTTCACACGCTCGTGCTCCGGCTGACCCCCGGATTCGACACCGCCGTCGCCGACGGTCCCGTGGAGCTCCTGGTGCAGCTGACGGTGACGCCGGGCAACCTCTGGTACCTGCTCGCCCTGGCGTCGTACGTCGTCGTGGCGCGGGGTGCGCGGCGCCGGCCGGTCCTGGCGCTGGGCTCGGCCCTGCTGCTGAGCGCGGTCGCGGCGGCCGGCCTGGTGCCGACGCCCGGCAACCGCTACGGGCTGCTCACCAACCTGGTGTGGTTCCTGCTCGGCACCCGGCTGGCCACGGCGCCGGTGCTGCGGGTCCTGACCCGGCCGCGCGCGGTCACGCTCGTGCTGACGGTCGGTCCCTTCGCCCTCGCGGCCGGTGCCTGGCAGGCCCTCGGCGCCGACGAGTGGCTCGGCGTACGGCCGGTGCTGGGGCTGCTCGGCATCGCCGCCGGCACGTCGGTGGCCGCCGCCCTCGCCCG
>JAOPXU010000137.1 GCA_025964985.1 Nocardioides sp. | reverse complement strand
ACCTTGTAGGTCTCGTAGTCGGCGTCGGGCTCGCCGGTCGGCGTGAAGTGGCTGATGTTCTCGATCGTGGTGCCCCACTCCTCGCGGGGCTTCCACACGGCCTTGACCCGCAGGCCCATGTGGACCTCCTCGGCCGGGATGTCGAGGATGAGGTGCAGGAAGGCGATGTCGGCCCCGTCGAGCAGGACGTAGGCCGAGACGTAGGGCGGGGTGATCTTCTGGCCCAGGAACGGCACGTTGACGATGCAGAACGTCGTGATGGTGCCGGTCTCGGGCAGCTCGACCTCGTCGGTCGTCGGGCTGCCGTCGGTGGGGCAGGCGCTGCGCGGCGGGATGTAGACCTTGTGGCAGGTCGGGCAGCGCTGGCCGAGCAGCTTGCCCTCGGCCAGGCCGCGGTAGAACGCCGACTCCTCGGGGCTCGCGGCGTAGACGTAGTCGAGCTCGACCGGGGTGACCACCCCGGTGACCGGGTCGGCGGTGGAGGTGAAGGGAGCTGCGGCGTCACCCACGACCGGGGCGTCGGGAGCGGGCTCGAAGCAGGCGATGTCGGTGATCGCGCCGACCCGCTCGTCGGCCCAGCGCACCCGGACGCGCAGGCCCGTCGACACCTCGTCGGCCGAGGCGACGTCGAGCGCGTGCAGCAGCGGGACGTCGGCGCCGTCGAGGGTCACCAGCGCCCAGGCGAAGGGCCGGTCGAACGGCTGGCCCTTGACCGGCTCGGGCACCCACGACCACGACGTGACCGTCCCCGTGGAGGCGACCTCGACGAAGTCGGTGGTGGCCAGGTGGCTCACCGGGTCGAACTCGGGTGGGGGTACGACGACCCGCCCGTCCGACGTACGGGCGCCGACGACGACGCCGTCACGCAGACCGGTGAGGAACCGCCCGATCACGGGTCCCGTCGAGCGGGTGTAGTCGAACGCGACGGTCATCGGCGCGGACAGGGTGCGAGGCATGGTGCCGAAACTAGAACACGTTCTATCTTCGGGGCAACTGTTCTGCCAGAGTGACCGCCATGAAACTGGGACTGCAGCTGGGCTACTGGGGCGCGCAGCCGCCCACGGGCGTCGAGGAGATGGTGGCCGCGGCCGAGGAGGCCGGCTTCGACGCGATCTTCACCGCCGAGGCGTGGGGCTCCGACGCGTTCACCCCGCTGGCGTGGTGGGGCCGCAGCACCTCGCGCGTGCGGCTCGGCACCTCGATCGTGCAGATGTCGGGCCGTGCGCCGACGTCGATCGCCATGCACGCGCTGACCCTCGACCACCTCACCGGCGGCCGCGTGATCCTCGGCATGGGCGTCTCGGGCCCGCAGGTCGTCGAGGGCTGGTACGGCCAGCCCTTCCAGAAGCCGCTCGCGCGCACCCGCGAGGTCGTCGACATCATCCGCAAGGTGCTGGCCCGGGAGGCGCCCGTGACCAACGACGGTCCGCACTACCCGCTGCCCTACACCGGTCCCGGCTCGGTCGGCCTCGGCAAGCCGCTCAAGCCGATCGTGCGCCCGCTGCGCGCCGACATCCCCATCTGGCTCGGCGCCGAGGGCCCCAAGAACGTCGCCCAGACGGCCGAGATCGCCGACGGCTGGATCCCCATCTTCTACACGCCCAAGTCGGCCGCGATGTACCAGCCGTGGCTCGACGAGGGCTTCGCGCGACCGGGTGCCCGGCGGACGCGCGCCGACTTCGAGATCGCCGCCACCTGCCACCTGCAGATCTGCGACACCCCGGAGGTCAAGCGCATGGTCGTCGACGCGCTCAAGCCGTCGGTCTCGCTCTACATGGGTGGGATGGGCGCGGCCGAGGCCAACTTCCACAACCAGGTGTTCGTCCGGATGGGCTACGAGGAGCTGGCCACGCAGGTCCAGAAGCTCTACCTCGAGGGGCGCAAGGACGAGGCCACCGCGCTGATCCCCGACGAGCTGGTCGAGGACCTCCACATCATCGGCTCGCCCGAGGAGGTCAAGGCCAAGGTCGCCGAGTGGGAGGCCACCGGCGTGACCACCCTGATGCTGTCCTTCCGCGACGCCGGCGAGCTGCGCCGGGTCGCGGAGCTGCTCGCGTGAGCTCCTACGAGGGACTGCGCGTCGTCGTCACCGGCGCCGCCACCGGCGTGGGCGCGGCGCTCGTGCAGCAGCTGCGGGCCGCCGGCGCGGCCTCGGTCACCGCGGTCGACCGCAAGCCGGTCGCCGACGTCGACCGCTTCCTCGAGGCCGACCTCTCCGACCGCGGCGCGGTCGACCAGCTCGTCACCGAGCTGGGCGGCCAGGTCGACGTCCTGTTCAACAACGCGGGCGTGGCCGCCAACCTGCCGCTCGAGGTGGTCATGGGGGTCAACGTGTTCGCCCCCCGCCTGCTGACCCACGGCCTGGCGCCGACGATGGGTGCCGGGGGCGCGGTCGTCGGCACGGCCTCGATCGCCGGCCTGCAGTACGCCGCCCACCTGGGCGAGATCACCGAGCTGCTCGCCATCGACGACTGGTCCGCGGCGCTCGCCTTCCTCGGCGAGCACCCGGAGCTGACCGGCGACCCCTACTCGTTCTCCAAGGAGTGCGCGCAGGTCTTCACGATGCTCGCCGCCCCGGCGGTCGCCCGCCACGGGGTGCGCATCAACAGCGCCTGCCCCGGCATCATCGAGACGCCGCTGATCGCCGACTTCGCCGACACCATGGGCCTGCCGATCATGGAGTGGATGGTCTCCAACGGCTCCGGCCGCCGCGCCTCGCCCGACGAGATCGCCTCGGTGCTGCTGTTCCTCGGCTCGCCGGCGTCGGCGTACATGAACGGCTCCAACGTGGTCTGCGACGGCGGGTTCACCGCCGCACTCAACACCGGTCAGGCCGACTTCAGCACGCTGCCGACCTGACCTCTGTCTCCTGGCCTCAGTGGGCCTGGCCGGTGGAGGCCGACGTACCGCCGTCGACGGCGAGGAACGCGCCGGTGACGTAGGCCGCGTCGTCGCTGGCCAGGAACAGCACCGCAGGGGCGATGTCCTCGGGCTGACCGAGCCGCCCGAGGGCGACCCGGTTGACCGCGGCGGCGTGGACCTCGGGGTCGTCAGCGGCGGCCTGGGTGAGCGGGGTGACCGTGAACGCCGGAGCGACGGCGTTGAGCCGGACGCCGCGAGGGCCGTAGTCGAGAGCCAGCGACTGCACGAAGTTCATGATCGCCGCCTTCGTCGCGTTGTACGCCGCCTGCGCCCAGTCGCCGCGCAGCCCCGAGACGGAGCCGACGACCACCAGGTTGCCCCCGGACTCCTCGAGCTCGGGCAGGGCGTGGCGGGCCACGTGGACGAAGCCGTCGATGTTGGTCGAGCGGATGGCCTGCCAGTCCTCGAGGCCGAGCTCGTCGAACGGGCCGCTGCTGTAGGCGGCGGCGTTGTTGACGACGACGTCGAGCGACCCGAAGTGCTCGACGACGGCGGCGACCATGTCGCGCGCCGAGGCGTCGTCGCTGACGTCGGCCTCGACCGCCAGCACCCGGTCCTCGGGGTGGTCGACGAGGGCCTCGTCGAGCGTGGCGCGGCGACGTCCGCTGATCGCCACGTTGGCGCCGTTGGCGAGGAACGCCTCGGCGATGGCGCGGCCGATGCCGGTCCCGCCGCCGGTGACGAGGACGGTCCTGCCGGTGAACGCATAGCTGTTGACGGTCATGGTCGGCCCAACCGAGGCCGGCGCAGGCTCATTCCGTCCCCTCGTCCCTCCCACCGGGCGGCGGCGGGGGAGCCGGGCGTCGGGAACCACCGCCACACCATTGCGGACTGCGCGGCCGTCCAGACGGCACCACAGGCCCAGTAGACGAGCAGGGCGACCGGGACGACGGCCCCGGCCAGCAGCATCCCGCCGGCGGACATGAACGGCACGACGCGCTGGGCACGGGCCATCGCCTCGGGCAGGTCGGTGGCCGAGGAGTTCGGTGCGACGAGGTAGCGCTGGGTGACGAACGACAGCAGCGCCGCCGTACCGGCGAGGCCGAGGACGACGGCGAGGTGGCCGGGCCCGCCGCCGACGTAGCCGTGGGCAGTCAGGTGGACGCCGCCGACGAGCGCGCGGCCGAGCGAGGCGACCTGCTCGCCGTCGAGGGCGCCGACGGCGCGACCGTCGGCGACGTCGCTCAGCAGGTGGTAGAGCGCGATCCAGACGGGGATCTGCAGCAGCACCGGCAGGCAGCCGAGCCGGGAGACGCCGTGCTCGGCGGACACCGCGCGGCGCTCCTCCATCATGGCGCGCAGGCTCTCGGCGTCGGTGCGCCCGCGGTAGCGCTCGGCGAGCGCGCGGAGCTCGGGACGCGCCCGCGACGACGCGTGCGCCATCCGGACGCCGTGGACCGCGATCGGCAGCAGGGCGACGCGGACGACCACCACGACGGCGGCGATGGACAGGCACCAGGTGGCGCCCGAGGACGGGTCGGCGCCGAGAGCGGTCAGGGACGAGTGGACGCCGGCGACGATGCCGGCCAGGACGTGCTGGAGGGGTGCGAGCAGGGACACAGGAGGGCTCCGGGGTGGGGAGGGACGGGACGCGTCTGCCCGTCGTCCACCCCGTGCCGCGCGTGCGGCGTGTCTGACGGAGCGCCGACGGACCTCAGCGCGTCCCGGGAGCCCGGGGGCGGAGCGGGTGGTGCGTGGGGTCGGTGGCCCGCGCGGTCAGCACGATCGGGCGGGCCCGACGCGCCTGGACGCCGTACGACGTGGCGCGGGTGCCGAGCACCCCGGTGACGTGGGCCGAGCCCAGGAGCGCCGCGACCGCGACGGCCAGCAGGGCGCTGGTCAGGGTCGCGCCGCCGTCGACGCCGGCGGCCAGCGAGGGCAGCAGGAACGCGGCGACCGAGGCCAGGACGGCCAGCAGCCCGAGCGCGGCGTCACGACGACGCGACGTGCTGGGTGGCTGCTCCATGCCATGAGCGTACGCCGACCGGTCCAGTCCCGGGGGCGCCGCGGCGGCGTACTCGTCCGGCGAAGCCTCCACGTGTCGGGCAACAATTCGCCCGACAGGTGGAGGAGTCCCCGGTCGACCGGGGCCTCCGACGGCGTCCTCCGTGACAGGAACTGGAACACGTTCTAGTCTCGCCCCCATGCCCGACACCACGGCCGGCCACGACCTGCGCACCCCGACCCACAACGGCAACCTGATGGTGGCCGCGCTCAAGCGCCACCGCGACAAGCCGGTGATCCACCTCGGCGACACGACCCTGACCGGTGGCGAGGTCGCCACGCGGATCAGCCAGTACGTCCAGGCGTTCGAGGCCCTCGGCGCCGGCGCCGGCACGGCTGGGGCCCTGCTCGCCCTCAACCGCCCAGAGGTGCTCTTCATCATCGGGGCCGGCCAGACCCAGGGCTACCGGCGTACGTCGCTGCACCCGCTCGGCAGCGCCGACGACCACGCCTACGTCATCAACGACGCCGGCATCTCCACGCTGACCATCGACCCCTACTTCGTCGAGCGTGCGCTCGCGCTGCTCGACAAGTGCCCCGGGCTCACCGACGTCTTCACCATCGGACCCGTCCCG
>JAOPXU010000104.1 GCA_025964985.1 Nocardioides sp. | reverse complement strand
CCGACACGCTCGACTTCTCCGCCTCGACCACCGAGGGTGCCACCGTCGACCTGTCCGAGGCGACGATCCAGGACCTCGGCAACCTCACGCTCGTCCTCGGGGACGCCGCCTGGCTGGAGGACGTCGTCGGCACCGCCGTCGGCGACGACGTCACCGGCAACGCCACCGCCAACCGGTTCACCGGCTCGGCGGGCGGCGACACGTTCCGCACCGACGGCGCAGGAGGCGACACCGTCACGGACTTCGCGTCGGGCGAGACCGTCGACCTCCCCACGGGCTCCTCGGTCCACAGCGGCTCCGGGACCGCGACCGTCACGATCTGGGACGGCATGACCGACTCGGGCACCGTCACCGCCGACGGCGGCCACCTCTGGATGCCGGCCGACTTCAGTTGAGCCCCTGCGTCTTCTGCGCCATCGTCGCGGGCGAGGCGCCGGCCCACGTCGTCCTGGACGAGCCGTCGTTCGTGGCGTTCCTCGATCTCCGGCCGGTCTTCAAGGGCCACGTCCTGCTCGTGCCGCGCGAGCACCACGCGACGCTGCCGGACCTGCCGGCCGCCCAGCGGGACGGGTTCCTCGAGGCCGCGCAGCGGCTCGCGGTGGCGGTCACCGACGCGCTCGGTGCCCAGGGCAGCTTCGTGGCCATGAACAACACCGTCAGCCAGTCGGTGCCCCACCTGCACCTGCACGTCGTTCCCCGCACCAAGGGCGACGGGCTGCGCGGGTTCTTCTGGCCGCGCACCCGCTACGCCGAAGGCGAGGGCGCGACGTACGCCGAGCGGCTGCGGTCGGTCCTGCCCCCGCCCGGGTGATCGAGCACTGAAACCGCCAGGCAACCAACGGGGCGGCCGGCGCGTCTACGAGGTCATGACCAAGACGTTGCTCGGGACGCTCGCCATCGTGGCCATGACCCTCGTCGCCTTCGCGCTGCAGGGCCCGGTCGTGCCGTCCTGACCGGTCCTCTAGCGTGGCCCTCGACCAGACCACCGACAGAGGAGTCACCACGATGGGTCGCTACGACGGGCGTGTCGCCGTCATCACCGGATCGGCTCGAGGCATCGGCTTCGGCATCGCCACGCGCCTGGCCGAGGAGGGCGCCTCCGTCGCCGTCGTCGACCTCGACGAGTCGGCTGCCGCCGACGCCGCGGGCCGGCTGCCCCTGGCCGACGGTGCCAAGGCCATCGGCGTCGGCGCCGACATCAGCAACGGCGCGGCGGTCGAGGCCGCCATCGCGCGCGTGGTCGACGAGCTGGGCGGCATCCACGTGCTGGTCAACAACGCCGGCATCACCCGCGACAACCTGCTGTTCAAGATGACCGAGGACGACTGGGACCTCGTCATGAATGTGCACCTCAAGGGCGCGTTCCTGATGACCAAGGCCGCCCAGAAGCACTTCGTCGAGCAGAAGTACGGCAAGATCCTCAACCTCTCGAGCGTCTCCGCGCTCGGCAACCGCGGCCAGGCCAACTACTCCGCGGCCAAGATGGGTGTGCAGGGCTTCACCCGCACCCTGGGCATCGAGCTCGGCCCGTTCGGCATCAACGCCAACGCGATCGCCCCCGGCTTCATCGCCACCGAGATGACCGACGCCACCGCCGCCCGTCTCAAGATGGACGTCGAGGAGTTCCGCAAGCTCAACGCCGAGGCCAACCCGGTCCGCCGCGTCGGCTTCCCCGAGGACATCGCCGCGGCCGCGGCGTTCCTGTGCAGCGACGAGGCCTCCTACATCACCGGCCAGACGCTCTACGTCGACGGCGGCGCCAAGCTCGGCTGACCCGAGCCGGACCTCAGCGACACGCCCCGCGCGCCTGCACGGCGCGCGGGGTGGCGGGGCGCACACTGGGGACACGCCCCAAAGTCCAGCGACCCGGTAGACCTACGCCTGCCGGATCCCGGAAGGATCTTCCCCCGTGCCCTTCCCCCGCACCCCCCACGTCCCTGCCCTCACCCCGGTGCTGAGCGCGGCCATCGCCTCGCTCGCCTGCCTCGCCCTCGCCGGCTGCGGCGGCGACCCGCAGGCCAGCGCCGCGCCCGGCGCCCAGCCGGTGAGCGCGCCCAAGGCCGAGGTGAGCGGCAACCCCGACACCTGGCCGCTGACCGGCCTGATGGTCGAGAGCGGGGAGTCGATCCAGGAGCACCCCGTGCTGGTGCTCAAGATGGACAACACCCCGGGCAGCGCTCCGCAGCAGGGTCTCGGCTCCGCCGACCTCGTGGTCGAGGAGCTCGTCGAGGGCGGGGTCACCCGGCTGGCGGCGTTCTACTACTCCTCGATCCCCGACGCCGTCGGCCCGGTGCGCTCGATGCGGGCCTCCGACATCGGCATCGTCACCCCGGTCGGCGCCAGCATGGTCACCAGCGGTGCGGCGTCGGTGACGATCAGCCGCATCCGCGACGCGGGCATCCCCTACTTCAACGAGGATTCCGCCGGCTTCTACCGCGAGTCGTCGCGCTCAGCGCCCTACAACCTCTTCACCGACCTCGGCGCGGTCGCCGAGGAAGCCGCCGTCACCCCGGGCCGTCCGCCCGACTACCTGCCCTTCGGCAGCGCCGACGCCCTGCCCGCCGGCCAGGCCGCGACGTCGATCCAGGCCCGCTTCTCGCCCGCCCGTACGACGACCTGGTCGTTCCGCGACGGCCGCTACGTCAACGACAACGGCTTCGCCGGCGAGGACGACCAGTTCCCGGCCGACTCGGTCCTGGTGCTCGAGGTCAAGGTCGGCGACGCGGGCTACCGCGACCCGGCCGGCAACACGGTCCCCGAGACCGAGTTCGTCGGCGGGGGAGAGGCGATGCTCTTCCACGGCGGCCGCCTGGTCCGCGGCACGTGGGCCAAGCCCGGCCTCGACAGCGCGCTCACGCTGTCGACCCAGGCCGGTGATCTCGACGTACCGCCCGGTCGCACCTGGATCGAGCTCGTCCCGCAGGACGGCGGCGACGTCACCTTCGACTGAAGTGGCTCGCGCTCAGCGCGACCCCTCGCCGTCGGAGAGGCCGGACGGGATCTCGACGCCGGCGTCGGTGAGGGCCTGGAAGCCGCTGATGATGAAGCTGATCGCAACCTCGACCCGGTCCGCAGCGGCGATCGGGTCGTCGGCACCGGCGACGGACTCACCGGCCGACGACATCGCACCGAAGAAGATCCGCGAGAACGTCTGCACCATGTCCTCGTCGAGCTCCCACGATCCGGCCAGCAGCACCGAGCGGACGATGTCGACGACGTTGGCGAACGTCGAGCGCTCCTCCTGCTCCCGGAAGCGCTCGTGACCGAGCACCGCCGGACCGTCCTGGACCACGATGCGGCGGTAGCGCGGCTCCTGGACCACGGTCAGGAAGGTGCGCAGGCCGGCGCGCGCCTTCTCCCACGGGTCCTTGTGGCCCTTGAGCGCCTTCTGGATCGTGCGGGAGGTGTCGTCCTCGACGCGCTCGAAGACGGCCTCGAAGAGCGCCTGCTTGCCGGAGAAGTGGTGGTAGAGCGCGCCCTTGGTCACCTGGGCACCGGCGACGATCGAGTCGAGCGAGGCGTTGGCGTAGCCGTGCTCGGTGAAGAGCTCCTCGGCGACGTCGACCAGGGCACGCTTGGTGGTCGCCGAGTAGGCGGCCCGGCGGCTCATCCCGGACACGCTCGGGACGCCGGGGACCTTCGGCACCAGCTTGGACACGGACGACTTCGGCACCCGCCCACCTTATGACGTGGACCACAGGCCGAGGTGGTCGCCGCCACACGGGACGGGTACGCCCTGCCCTGATCGCAGCTCGTTGTGTGTCCAGGAGGAGAATCCCTGTCAACCACAGGGTTTCCGAGTGACCCGGCGCACAGGTTCCGGTGGTCAGTATCACCTCGTGGGTGGTTTGGCGGCGACGAGGTATGTCCCATACTCGAAGTACGTACTCGCAGTATGCGAGCCACCACCTAGGAGCTCACCATGACCTGGAAGACCTTCCACAACCGGGGCGAGATCCTGCGCTCGGTGATCGCCACCGCGAACACCCGCCGCGACGGCATCCTCCCCACCGACCTCGAGGGCGTCTCCGAGACCTTCGCCGACGACCTCGAGCTGCTCGGCACCCTGCAGCTGAAGTGGCACACCCGGCTGGCCGGCCACATCGAGCGCGAGCTCGTCGAGCAGCCGCTCGACCTGGCGCTCGCCGTGGTCACCGCCTGGGGCAAGGCCTGCGACGAGCTGCCCGGCGTCCGCATGGTCCTCGACCGCTACCGCGACGAGCCCGTCGACGAGGCGATGGCCCAGGCCATGGCCAAGGCCACCCGCAAGGAGCACGCCCTGCTCGCCGTCATGGCCGGCCAGGGCGGCATCGGCGACGCCCGGGCCGAGGCAGCAGCCGCCCCCCTCGGCGCTCGGCTCGAGGAGCGCGCCCGGTCGCTGCACCGCGGCGTCCCCACGCTGGTCACCGACACGGCGCGGCCGTCGCTCCTCGACCGCCTGCGCTCGGTCCTCGCGGCCTGACCCACCTTCCTACCCGGACCTGCCAGTCCGCGTCCCCACGCCCGCAGCGGCGGAGCGCCCACCCTCCCCAGGGCGCCCGCCGCTGTGGTGCGTCCGAGGTGCGGGGCGACCGGCGCCTGGCTCCTGCGTCATCATGGTGGGGTGAGCGAGGTCAGGGCCGGCATGCTGCTGGTGGCCACCCCTGCCCTGCTCGACCCCAACTTCGCCGACACCGTCATCCTCCTGCTCGACATCAGCGCGGACGGCGCGCTCGGCGTCGTGCTCAACCGGCCCACGGCCCTGCCGGTCGCCGAGGTCCTCGAGCCCTGGAGCGACGTGGTCGCCGAGCCCGGGGTGCTCTTCCAGGGCGGCCCGGTGGAGACCGACGGCGCCCTGGCCGTCGGCCTGCGCCGCGGCGACGACGAGGTGCTCGGCCTGCGCGAGGTCGTCGACCGGCTGGCGCTGCTCGACCTCGACACGCCCGTGGAGCTGGTCAGCGACGAGCTCGACGGCCTGCGGATCTTCGCCGGCTACGCCGGGTGGGGCGCGGGCCAGCTCGACCAGGAGATCGAGGAAGGCAGCTGGTACGTCGTCCCGGGGCTCGCGCGGGACGTGTTCCGTGCCGACACCACGACCCTCTGGCGCGACGTCATGCGCCGCCAGCCGGGCGACCTCGCCTGGCACTCGACCCGGCCGGTCGACGTCGAGCTGAACTGAGCAACCCCTGACCTGAGTACGCGAGCGGGGTCGGCCACCGCACCGCGCGGCTCTGATGGGGACATGGACACGCTCACTGCTCCCGCCGTTCCTGCTCCCGCCGGCGCTCCGCGCTCCGTCCGGCCACTCGCACCGGCAGTCGTTCGCGGCCTCGCCGCACTCCACGCCCTCGTCGCGCTCCTCGCCCTCGGCTGGTCGGCGTGGGTCGTCGTCGAGTGGCTCCCGGTCCGCCACGAGGACGGCCTCATCGACCTCACCTGGTTCTTCGTCAGCCTGACGGTCGCCCCGGCCGTTGCTCTGCTGGTGGCCTCGGCCGTCGCGACCTTCGCGCGCAGGCCGACCGTCTCCTCCGGCGCCGGTCTCCTCGCCGGCACCGTCGGCGCCCTCATCGGCGTCCCGTCCTGCCTGGAGTGGCTGGTGCGGTGGGAGGACCCGGAGCCCGTGTCGCTCCTGCTCCTCCCCGCGGCGGTGCTGCCCCTCGTCCTCGTCGTCCTGTCCGTGGTCTGCCTGGTCCGGCTCGGCCGCGGTGCAGGAGCGCCGTCGGCCCCGCTGGTCGCCGTCCGGCTGCACCTCGGTCTCGTCGGGCTGGTGGGACTGGCCCTCATGGCCCTCGGCGGCTGCGTGCTGGCCGAGAGCCTCCTCGCCCCCGACGAGTTCTCCTCGACGGGCTGGGGCCTGACCGTCGCGGGCGCCGGCGCGGTGCTCGTGCTGGTCGCCGCCCTCGTCCTCGCCGTCGACCGCCCGTCCTTCGTGCACGGCGCCGGCCTCGTCGTCGCGACCCTCCTCGCGGTGGGCGTCCTCGGTGCCTGGGTGGCCGAGGACCGCTACGGGTGGTACCTCGTGGGGCTCGTCCTGCCCCTCTCGCTCGGCGCAGCCGCCGGGTCCGGCCTCGCGGCCCGCGCCCGGCTAGGACGAGCGTCGCGGCCCCTTTAGACTCGACCGCGTGACTCCCCCCTTCGGCTTCGGCAGCTCCTCCACCGACACCAAGGTGCGCGAGGACGAGCGGACGGTCCCGACCGACGAGGGCGACCACGAGAAGTTCTCCCACTACGTCGAGAAGGACAAGCTCACCGAGGCGATGGTGATGGGCACGCCCGTCGTCGCCCTGTGCGGCAAGGTCTGGGTGCCCAGCCGGGCGCCGGAGAAGTTCCCCGTGTGCCCCGAGTGCAAGGACGCCTGGGAGAAGTTCTCCGACGACTCGGGCGACAACGGGTGATCCCGGGGGACCTCCCCGCCGACCCGCACCTGACGCCAGCGCTCACCCCGGCCTGGCCGGAGCGCGCGGCCTGGGGCACCGCGCCGTCGCTGCGCGCGTGGCAGACGGCGGCGCTCAAGGACTACCTCGACCGGATGCCGCGCGACTTCCTGGCCGTCGCGACGCCGGGCGCCGGCAAGACGACGTT
Organism: Nocardioides sp.; assembly: GCA_025964985.1. Lineage (GTDB taxonomy): Bacteria > Actinomycetota > Actinomycetes > Propionibacteriales > Nocardioidaceae > Nocardioides. Next base: position 4,973 of record JAOPXU010000104.1, on the reverse strand, counting down.
CGCGCTGTCGGTTGCCTCCGAGCTGATCGGACGCCGCATCGTCGACCGGGTCGTCGTCGTCGCCCCCACCGAGCACCTCAAGATGCAGTGGGCCGAGGCCGCCGCACGCGCCGGCATCCCGATCGACCCGACCTACTCCGCCGGCAAGGGCAAGATCTCCAGCGACTACCTCGGCATCGCGGTGACCTACGCCGGCGTCGCGGTCAACCCGCTCGCGCTCCGCATCCGCACCGAGCGGTTCAAGACCCTGGTCATCCTCGACGAGGTGCACCACGCCGGTGACGCCCTGTCGTGGGGCGAGGGCGTGCGCGAGGCCTTCGAGCCCGCGGCCAAGCGGCTGGCGCTGACCGGCACGCCGTTCCGCTCCGACATCAACCCGATCCCGTTCGTCACCTACGCGCCCGGGTCCGACGGCGTACCGCGCTCGGTGGCCGACTACACCTACGGCTACGGCCACGCGCTGTCCGACCACGTCGTGCGGCCGGTGCTGTTCCTGGCCTACTCCGGCGAGATGTCGTGGCGCACGCGCGCCGGCGACGAGGTGGCCGCCCGCCTCGGCGAGCCGCTGACCAAGGACATGACCAACCAGGCACTGCGCACCGCGCTCGACCCCACCGGCTCGTGGATCCCCACGGTGCTCGCGGCGGCCGACAAGCGCCTCAACGAGGTGCGCCGCCACGTCCCCGACGCCGGCGGGCTGGTCATCGCGACCGACCAGGACTCCGCGCGTGCCTACGCCAAGACGCTGCGCTCGATCACCGGCGAGGCGCCGACGGTGGTGCTCTCGGACGAGAAGGCCGCGTCGAAGAAGATCACCGAGTTCACCACCAGCGACAAGCGGTGGATGGTCGCGGTGCGGATGGTCTCCGAGGGCGTCGACGTGCCCCGGCTGGCCGTCGGCGTGTTCGCCACGACCATCTCGACGCCGCTGTTCTTCGCGCAGGCCATCGGCCGCTTCGTGCGCGCCCGCTCGCGCGGCGAGACCGCGTCGATCTTCCTGCCGTCGGTGCCGGTGCTGCTCGGCCACGCCTCGGAGATGGAGCTCGAGCGCGACCACGTGCTCGGGCGTCGGGTGATCGACGAGACCGACATCTACGCCGCCGAGAACGACCTGCTCGCCCAGGCGCAGGCCGGCGAGTCGGCGTCCTCTGAGCTCGAGGGCCTGCCGTTCGAGGCGCTCGGGTCGGAGGCGACGTTCGACCACGTGCTCTACGAGGGCGACGCCTACGGGTCCGAGGAGGAGATGGACTTCCTCGGCATCCCCGGGCTGCTCGAGCCGTCGCAGATGAAGGAGCTCCTCCAGCAGCGCCAGGCCGACAGTGCCCGGGTGCAGAAGGCGCGCTCGGCCGCGCGGCAGGCCGCGCCCGACACCGTCGCGGAGGTCTCCACCCACGAGCAGCTCGCGGTGCTGCGCCGTGAGCTCAACGGCCTCGTCGGCGCCTGGCACCACCGCACCGGGCAGGCCCACGGCATCACCCACGCCGCGCTGCGCAAGGAGTGCGGCGGTCCGGCCGCGGCCGTGGCCAACGCCGAGCAGCTGCGCGCGCGCATCGACCGGGTCCGGGAGTGGGCGGTCCGCAAGTCGGGCTGAGCACGGGGTACCGGGGCGGCGTAGGCGGCCGAGCCCGTGTCGCCCCGATCGTCGCTGCCCGCAGCGACCGCACCCTGGAGGACGCCGTGCGCACCTACAAGCGCACCGTGGTCGCCGAGGCAAGCCCCGACCAGGTCTGGGACTACCTCGCCGACTTCACCACCACCAACGAATGGGACCCCCGCGCGAACCGGACCCGGCGGCTCGCCGGCGACGGCGACGCCGGCACCGAGTACGAGACCCACGTGAGCTTCCTGGGCCGCGAGACCCGGATGGTCTACAAGATCACCCGGCTCGAGCCCCACCGCCGCATCGAGTGGGTGGGGCACAACGGCACGGTCCGGGCCTGCGACGTCGTCGAGGTCTGGCCGCACCCGGAGGGCACGGTGGTCGACTACACGACCAGCTACGCCTACCGGCGCCTGCCGTGGCTGATGGACCGGCTGATGTCGCGCCCGATCAACCGGCTGTGCGACGAGGCGCAGGTCGGTCTGCAGCGCACGCTGTCCGAGCGGATCGCGTCCTAGCCGTCCTCAGCCGGCGAAGGGCCGGACCCCCGGCCCGGGACGGGGTACGACGTCGCGCGGGTCGTCGACGCGGTGGCCCTCGCCGCACTCCATGACGGCGGTGACCGCCGACCCGCAGCCGCGGTGGGCGAACTCCACCGGCGGACCCTCGGGGTCGGCGTACCAGCGGGTGCCCCAGTCGGCGAGCGCGGCGAGCACGGGGTAGAGCTCGAAGCCCTTGGGCGTCAGGCGGTACTCGTGACGCTCGCGGGCGCCCTCGTCGCGGTAGGGGACGCGGTGCAGGACGTCGTGCTCGACGAGCAGGGCCAGCCGGTTGCTCAGCACCTGGCGCGGCAGACCGCTGTGGCGCTGCATGTCGGCGAAGCGGCGCACGCCGTTGATGACCTCGCGCAGCACGATCACCGAGCCGCGCTCGCCGAGCAGCGACATGGCCCGGGCCACCTGGCAGTTGTCGGTCGACCAGGCCAGGGCGGCGGGGGCTGCGGTGCTCATGGTCACAGTCTAGGTCTTGTTGACAGACTCAGCCAGGGCGGCCAGGCTGGGTCCATGACCCAGACCCAGGATGCGCCCGTCGACCCGCTGACCATGACCGGGCTCGAGCAGCTCGAGGCGATGGTGCGCGGCGAGCTTCCGCCGGCGCCGATCGCGGCCACGCTCGGCATGGAGAACTTCGGCGGCGAGCACGGCTCGATCCACGTCGAGCTGGTGCCGCAGCACGCGCACTACAACCCGCTCGGCACGGTCCACGGCGGGGTCATCTCGACCCTGCTCGACACCGCGGCCGGCTGCTCGGTGCACTCGACCCTGGCGGCGGGGGAGGGCTACACCTCGCTCGACCTGACCGTGAAGTTCCTGCGCGCCGTCACCGTCGAGTCCGGTCGGCTGCGCGCCGAGGGCCGCGTCATCCACCGCGGACGGCGCACGGCGCTGGCCGAGGCGACGCTCTACGACGCCGCCGGGCGCCAGGTCGCGCACGCCACGTCGACCTGCATGATCTTCTCCTGACGCCTTCGCGCAGGCGGGTCAGCGGTCGAGCAGGTCGGGGGCCAGGGTCGCCGCGCCGACGACGAGCCCGGCCAGGTTGGCCAGCAGCATCAGCAGCAGCCACACGACCGCCGGCACCCGGGTGAGCCGCGACAGCTGCTCGGGATCGGAGGACCGGCTGCGCCGGCGTCCGTCGCGCAGGAGCTCGAGCACCGGCCGGGGCGCGGCGAGCAGGAGCAGCCACGCCACCAGGTAGGCGACGAGCGACTGGACCTCCGGGTCGGCGTACCAGGTGAGCAGGCCGACGCCGACGCCGGCGACGACGAGCGTCAGGACGCCGTACCAGTTGCGCACCCAGAGCAGCAGGCCGACGAGCAGCAGCAGGAGCAGCCACAGCAGGGCGACCCCGCGGCCCGAGGCGAGCACCAGCGCCGCGCCGACGCCGACGGCGGCCGGGGCGAGGTAGCCGGCGGTGAGGGTGGCGACCATGCCGGGTCCGGTCGGGCGACCGCGCGAGACCGTGACGCCCGAGGTGTCGGCGTGCAGCTTGATGCCCTGCAGGCGGCGGCCGACCAGGACGGCGACGACCGCGTGGCCGGCCTCGTGGACGACGGTGACGCCGAGGCGCACCCGCCGCCAGGTCGGGGTGAGCAGCACGAGCAGCAGGGCGACGAGGCCCGTCGCGAGGACGACGTCGGGGCCGGGGAGCGGCTGGACGGCGGTCGCGCGCTGCCACACCTCAGCCAGCCCGTCCACCGGTCCAGTCTGCCGGTCAGGCCTCGCGCACCAGCGGCAGCACCCGGAACGGCACCTGCTCGGCCAGCGCCATGACCGTCGAGGCGCGCTGCACGCCCTCGACGGAGATGACCCGGTCGATGACGCGCTGCAGGTCGGCGTTGGAGCGCGACACGACGCGGCACCACAGGTCGCCCACGCCGGTGATCGTGAAGGCCTCGAGCACCTCGGGGATCGTGGCGAGGTGCTCGGCGACCGTCTCGTGGCCGGCCGACTGGCTGATCTCGAGGGTCAGGAACGCGGTGACCGGGAAGCCCAGGGCCTCCGGCGACAGCTCGGGTCCCCACCCGCGGATCACGCCGGTGGCGGCCAGCCGGTCGAGCCGCGCCTGGACCGTGCCGCGGGCCACGCCGAGGCGGCGCGAGGCTTCGAGGACCCCGACGCGCGGCTCGGCGGCGTACAGACTGATCAGGGTGCGGTCCAGGTCGTCCACGATCTGCCTCTCGACTGGACAAGTTGCTCGACGTGTCGGCGTACTGTTGCACAGGTTGTCACCGCCCGACACGCTGAGGCCATGACGTTGACCCCGGACGAGCTCAAGGCAGACCTCACCCTCGAGCAGCTCAAGGAGCTCGTCGGCCTCGTCGAGTACGACGCCAGCCGCGACCCGTTCCCGGTCACGTCGATGGACGCCGTCTGCTTCGTGGTCGGCAACGCCACCCAGACCGCGACCTTCTACCAGCTCGCGCTCGGCATGGAGCTCGAGGCCTATCGCGGCCCCGAGAACGGCCATCGCGACTCCAAGTCCTACGTGCTGCGCAGCGGCAGCGCCCGCTTCGTGTTCACCGGCGGGGTCACGCCCGAGAGCCCCCTGCACGACGTCCACCGCAAGCACGGCGACGGTGTCGTCGACCTGGCGCTCGAGGTGCCCGACGTCGACAAGTGCATCGACCACGCCCGCACGGTCGGCGCCACCATCCTCGTCGAGCCCCAGGACGTCAGTGACGAGCACGGCACCGTGCGCACGGCCGCGATCGCGACCTACGGGGAGACGCAGCACACCCTCGTGGACCGCAGCCGCTACACCGGGCCGTACCTTCCCGGGTACGTCGCCAGGTCCACCACGGTGACGCGCC
>JAOPXU010000088.1 GCA_025964985.1 Nocardioides sp. | reverse complement strand
GATGGCGTCGCTGCCGCGACCGCCCTGGCGGCCGGCCCCGTCGCCGGGCCCGCCCCCGTCGTCCTGGCCGCTGTCCATGCCGGGACGCTATCCGCTCACGGGGTCCGGGGGAGGATGTACGCGTGTCGGTGCTGCGAGCGGTCAACGTCGGGCGTCCCCGCCCGGCGGCGTGGACGACGATCGGGCGCACCTCGATCGACAAGACGACGGTCCACGGCCCGGTCGCGGTCGGCGAGCTGGGCCTGGCCGGCGACGAGGTGTCCAACCGGCGCCACCACGGCGGGCCCGACAAGGCGGTCTACGCCTTCGCCCGCGAGGACCTCGACCGCTGGGCCGACGTCCTCGGCCAGCCCGTGCCCGACGCGATGTTCGGCGAGAACCTCACCACCGCAGCCCTCGACGTCAACGGCGCCGAGATCGGCGAGCGCTGGCGCGTCGGCGACGCCACCGGCGACCACGCGGTCCTCGAGGTGACGATGTTCCGCACCCCGTGCCAGACGTTCAAGGCCTGGCTGGGCCGCAACGGCTACGACGAGCGGGCCTGGCTGCGCCGCTTCGCCGACGACCTGCGCCCGGGCGCCTACCTGCGGGTCGTCGTACCGGGGACGGTGCGGGCGGGGGACCCCATCGAGGTCGTGCACCGTCCCGGGACGGGCGTCACGGTCACCTCGTGGTTCGCCGAGGTCATGCAGCGTCCGCTCGAGGTTGACCATCCGGTGTCGGGCTAGTTTCGGCGTGATCTAGGTTACTCACCAGCAACCTCACTCGTCTCGGCCGTCACCCGGAGTCCCGCATGCCTGTCAACCTTGACGCCTCGTTCGTCGACACCCTTCCGCAGAACGTCGCGGTCCAGTTCCTGGAGCGGGTCTCCGCCTCACCGGATGCCGAGGCGTTCCGCTTCCCGCGCGGCGAGGCGTGGGAGTCCGTCACCTGGAAGCAGGCCGGCGAGCGTGTGTCGCGCCTGGCCGCCGGGCTGCTCTCGCTGGGCCTCGAGCCCGAGCAGCGGGTCGGGATCGTCTCCGGCACCCGCTACGAGTGGATCCTGGCCGACCTCGCCATCATGTGCGCCGCGGGCGCCACGACGACGGTCTACCCCAGCACCAACGCCGACGACACCGGCTTCATCCTCAGCGACTCCGACTCGCGCTTCGTCTTCGCCGAGGACGACGAGCAGCTGGCCAAGTTGCGCGAGCAGCAGGGCGAGCTGCCGCAGCTGGTCAAGATCATCACGTTCGAGGGCACCTCCGACGGCGACAACGTCATCACGCTCGACGCGCTCGCCGAGCTGGGTGACGCCTACCTGGCCGAGCACCCCGGCGTCATCGAGCAGACCGCCGGCGCGATCCCGGCCGACCAGCTCTCCACCCTGATCTACACCTCCGGCACCACCGGCCGGCCCAAGGGCGTGCGCACCCTGCACCGCGCCTGGGTCTACGAGGGCGCGGCCATCAAGGCCCAGGGCATCCTCGACGAGTCCGACCTGCAGTTCCTGTGGCTGCCGATGGCCCACTCGTTCGGCAAGGTGCTGCTCTCGACCCAGCTGGCCTGCGGCTTCGCCACCGCCATCGACGGCCGCGTCGACAAGATCGTCGACAACCTCGGCATCGTGAAGCCGACCTTCATGGGCGCCGCACCCCGCATCTTCGAGAAGGCCCACGCCCGCATCGTCACCATGACGGCCAGCGAGGGCGGGGCCAAGGAGAAGATCTTCAACAAGGCCTTCGCCGTCGGCACCAAGGTCGACGAGCTCAAGCTGGCCGGCAAGTCCGTGCCGCTGCCGCTCAAGCTGCAGCACTCGCTGTTCGACAAGCTCGTCTTCAGCAAGGTGCGCGCCCGCTTCGGTGGCCGGGTCCGGTTCTTCATCTCCGGCTCCGCCGCGCTCAACGCCGAGATCGCCCAGTTCTTCCACACCGCCGGCATCCTCATCCTCGAGGGCTACGGCATGACCGAGAACGCCGCCGGCGCCACGGTGAACCACCCCGACGAGTACAAGATGGGCACCGTCGGCCGTCCGTTCCCCGGCAGCGAGGTCAAGATCGGCGAGGGCGACGAGGTCCTGCTGCGCGGCCCCCACATCATGGCCGGCTACCACAACAACCCCGAGGAGACCGCCAAGGCGCTCGACGCCGACGGCTGGCTCCACACCGGTGACAAGGGCTCCCTCGACGACGACGGGTTCCTCACCATCACCGGCCGGATCAAGGACCTGTTCAAGACCTCCGGCGGCAAGTACATCGCCCCCTCGGCCATCGAGGCCAAGTTCAAGGCGATCTGCCCCTACGCCAGCCAGTTCCTGGTCTTCGGCAACGACCGCAACTTCGTCGTCGCGCTGGTGACCCTCGACCCCGACGCCATGGCGGGCTGGGCCGAGGAGAACGGCATGAGCGGCAAGTCCTACGACGAGGTCGTCGCCTCCGAGCCGGTCAAGGCGATGGTCGCCGACTACGTCGAGAAGCTCAACGCGCGCCTCAACCGCTGGGAGACCATCAAGAAGTGGGAGATCCTCTCCTCGGACCTGACGATCGAGTCCGGCGAGCTCACCCCCTCGATGAAGGTCAAGCGCAACGTCGTCGAGAACAACAACAAGGAGCTCATCGCCAGCTTCTACGGCTGAGCCACAGCGACCACGCGGCCGCGCACACCCCGGACGGAGACGTCCGGCGGGGTGCGCGGCCGTGGTCGTCGTGGCCGTCCGCCGGCCTCAGCCGCGCCAGCGCAGGAACGGCCCGAAGCCCAGGGTGCGGCCGTGGACGCCGACCTCGCGGCCGGTGCGCACCGACGACAGCGTCGAGCGGGTGCCCATCTCGGACGTGTCGGTGACCAGGCAGCGCAGGGGCACCCACTGGGTCAGCACCCGCCCGTCGCGGCGCGAGGACTGCCGGTGGCAGCCCGGCAGCGGCCCGCCGCCGTAGCCGGACACGAAGCGGGTCCGGCCGGTCCCGACGTCGGTGACCAGCGCGCGCTCCTCGTCGAACGAGACCTCGAGCAGCTGCTCGTAGCGCTGCGGCCGGGGCGGCAGCACGCCCTTGAGCGTCGTGCGGATGCGCGCCGAGCGCTCACCGGCGTGGCGGACGACGTCGAAGCGCATGGTGAGCACCTTCACGGCCCGCGCCTCGCGGACGGTGATTGCGCTGCCCGTGCGGTTGCCGATGAAGACCGGGCCGCTGTCGCGGAACGTGTCGGTGTGGGGCACGTCGCGCGGCGTGTAGCGGCCGGCGGTCGCGCCGGGTGCGGCGAGCACGGACAGCGCCATCGCGAGGGCGGCGACGGCGGCCGCCAGGGCCGGCGTACGTCGGGTGTGCGGCACGGGGATCCTCCAGGGGTCGGACAGGCGCGCGGGCGAGCGCCTCCTACCCCCTCTGATGCTCCGGCGATGCCGTTCGGTTGCCGTCGGCCCTGGACAATGTCAGGCGTGCCCTCCGTCCTGCCCGAAGGCGACCCGGTGCCCGCCGACGGCGCGCTGCCCGACGCCAGCCTCGCCCGGGTCGGCGAGCACGGCTTCTCCTTCTACGTCCACGTGCCCTACTGCTCGGTGCGCTGCGGCTACTGCGACTTCAACACCTACACCGCCGACGAGCTCGGCCCCGGCGTCTCGCGCAGCACGTACGCCGGCCAGGCGGTCGCCGAGATCGCCCTGGCCCGCCGCGTGCTCGGCGAGCGCGACCTGCCGGTCGACACCGTCTTCCTCGGCGGCGGCACCCCGACCCTGCTGAGCCCCGCCGACCTCGGGTCGCTGCTCACCGCCATCGACGGCGAGTTCGGCCTGGTCCCCGGCGCCGAGGTCACCACCGAGGCCAACCCTGACTCCGTCACCCCCGCCGACCTGGTCGCGCTGCGCGAGGCCGGCTACAACCGGATCTCCTTCGGCGTGCAGTCCTCGGTGCCGCACGTGCTGCAGGTGCTCGACCGCACCCACGACCCCGAGCGGGTTCCGCTCGTGGTCGAGGCCGCGCGGGCCGCCGGCTTCGAGCAGGTCAGCGTCGACCTCATCTACGGCACGCCGGGGGAGTCGGTCGCCGACTGGGAGGCCTCGCTCTCGACGGCACTCGCCTGCGCCCCCGACCACGTCTCGGCGTACGCGCTCGTCGTCGAGGACGGCACCGCCCTGGCCCGACGGGTGCGCCGCGGCGAGCTGCCGGCGCCCGACGACGACGACCTGGCCGACAAGTACCTGCTCGCTGAGGAGCGGCTCTCTGCCGCCGGGCTCGGCTGGTACGAGGTCTCCAACTGGGGCGACCCGTGCCGCCACAACCAGGCCTACTGGCGCGGCGCCGACTGGTGGGGCGTCGGCCCTGGCGCGCACTCCCACGTCGGCGGCACCCGCTGGTGGAACGTCAAGCACCCCGCGGCGTACGCCGACCGCCTGGGCGCCGACCGCAGCCCGGCCCACGCCCGCGAGGTCCTCGACGAGGAGACGCGGCGCGTGGAGCGCGTGCTGCTCGAGGTGCGGCTGCGCGACGGCCTGCCCCTGGCGACCCTCGACGCGACCGGCCGTGCGGAGGTCGAGGGCGTCGTCGCCGACGGGCTGGCGACGCTCGAGGGCGAGCGCCTGGTGCTGACGCTGCGCGGCCGGCTGCTGGCCGACGCGGTCGTCAGACGTCTGTTGTGACGAAGTCGATGAGCTCCTCGACGCGGCCCAGCAGCGCCGGGTCGCAGTCGGCGTAGGAGTCGACGCGCGACAGGATCTGCTTCCAGGCCCGCGCGATGTCGGCCTGCTCGGCGTGCGGCCAGCCGAGCGCGGCGCACACGCCCTTCTTCCACTCGGTGTGGCGGGGGATGTCGGGCCAGCGGTCGAGGCCGATGCGCTCGGGCTTCACCGCGGCCCAGATGTCGATGTAGGGGTGGCCGACGACCAGCACGTGCGGGCCCTCGACCTTGGCCGCGATCCGCTGCTCCTTGGAGCCGGGCACCAGGTGGTCGACCAGCACGCCGACCTTGCGCGTCGGGCCCGGCCCGAACGTCGCAAGGATCTCCTCGAGGTGGTCGACACCGTCGAGCAGCTCGACCACGACGCCCTCGAGCCGCAGGTCGTCGCCCCAGACCTTCTCGACGAGCTCGGCGTCGTGCCGGCCCTCGACGAAGATCCGGCTGGCCCGCGCGACGCGGGCACCGGCACCGTGCACGGCGACCGAGCCGGACGCCGTACGCGTCGGCTTGGGCGGAGCGGCCTGCCGCTTCGGCGCCGCGAGGACCACCGGCTTGCCCTCGAGCAGGAAGCCCGGTCCGAGCGGGAACGTGCGGCGCCGCGTGCGGCGGTCCTCGAGCGTCAGGGTGCCGAGGTCGCGGTCGACGGCGACGATCTCGCCGACGAAGTCGGTCATGACCTCCTCGACCACGAGGCCGAGGTCGGCGCTGGCCTCGGTCGCGCGCCCGCGCTTGGGCACGCGCCAGTCGCCGGCGAGCACGTCGGAGCCGTAGCGATCAACCACCCGTCCACGCTAGGCGCGAGCGGGGGGCCGGTCGGTCAGGACGCGCCGTCGGCGCCGTCCTGTGATGCGTCCGACTCCTCGTCCTGGTCGGCGTGCTTGCCGCCGGTCAGCAGGTCGTCGACCGTCTCGCCGGGCTCGAGCCCGCCGGCGAGCGGGTTCTCGTCGGGCCGCAGGTCCTCGGGCAGCTGCTCGTCGCTGATCGCCTCGGGCGCGGACTCGTTCTCGGACTCGCTCATGCCCCGAACCTACGTCAGAGCAGCGGCAGCCGCTTCTGGGCGCGCGGCAGCTGCTCGTAGCCACGCCGTACGGCGTCGCCCAGGTGCTCGGCCGGGAACGGCCAGTCGCCGGCGGCGAGCGCCTCACCCACCGGTACCCCCCGCCCCGCGAGGTCGCGCAGCGTCTCCGCCATGATCCCGATCTCGTTGCGCTGGACCTCCAGGAACTCCCGGTCCACCACCGCCCCGTGACCCGGCACCACGACCGACGACGTCGTCGTCAGCCCCAGCACCACGTCGAGCGACAGCGGCCACTCCAGCGGCCAGCAGTCCGGCCCGAACCCCGGCGTCGCGTCCCGCTCCGCCGACTCCTCGATCAGGTCCCCGGCCAGCACCACGTCCACGTCCGGCACCCGCACCACCAGGTCCCCCGACGTGTGACCCCGCCCGGGGTGGATGAGCTCGACGTAGCGGTCACCCAGGTCGATCACCCGCGCCGACGAGAACGTGTGGTCCGGCACCACGACCTCCGTCGCCAGCACCTCCGCCCGACGTGGGTCGTCCGCCTCGGCGTCGTACAGAGCCTTGACCCGCTCCGCCGCCGCCAGCATCGCCTCCGCCGCGTGCTCGTGCGCGTGGATCGGCACCTCGCCGTACGCCGCCCGCACCGTCCCGTTGCCGAAGCAGTGGTCGAAGTGCTCGTGCGTGTTCACGACCTCGACGACCTCCCCGACCCCGAGCGCCCGCACGTCAGCGACCACCTCCTGCGCCGCCAGCGCCGACGCGTGCGTGTCGACCAGCACCAACCCGCGCTCACCACCCACCAGCGTGACGTTGACGTCGAACCACGCGTGACGCGCGACCCAGACCCGGTCGGCGACCTCGGTGAACGGCATGTCGCCACCCTAGGTCGGCTCTTGCCGAGCTCCGTCGCTGCGGTTGGTCCGCGCGCCTTCGGCGCGGGTTCCGCCTGCGGCGGGCTTGGGCCGTGCGCCCGCCTGGTTGGGTGGTGGGGTGGTGCGTCGGCTGCGGGTTGGCGGAGCCCCACGCCGCAGCTGGCGACGCCGTGTCGCGCCCTGACTCGGTTCGTGGTGCAGATGAGCTGTGCGCGCCACGCCGCGCTGGACGCTTGGCGGCGCGGGGCGTCCGCCGCCCCTCCGCCGCCGCACCACCCCGAGCCGACACCGCGGTTGCTGTCCCGTGGGTGGAGTTGGGGTCGAGGCTCCGACCCCCTCAGTCCTCCCCGGGGACAGGCGCCGGGACAGGGACCGGGGTGGGCTGGGGGCCGGAGGTCCGGCAGGGTCGCGGCCTGGCAAGCGTCAAGCGCGGCGTGGCGCGCACAGCACGACCCGACCACAGCTCAACGCAGTGAGCGACACGGCGTCGCCAGCTGCAGGTCGCGACCCTGACGACCGCAGGCCACCAGACCACCCCAACCCCACGCCAGGCGACGGAACCCCAAGCCCGCCGCAGGCGGAGAACGCGCCGACAGGCGCGCGGACCAACCGGGCCACGCACCTCAGCCCGAAGGACGGGACAGGTCAGCAGAGACCCGCGTGGAGCTGGCTGCGGAGGAGGTCGCCGAGCTCGTCGGTGGAGGCGGCGCGGTGGGGGAAAGCGAGGCGGCGCTGGTGGGCTCCGGTGGTGTCGACCCACTGGACGTCGACGCCGTCGGGGGTGAGGTCGTGGAGGGAGACGCCGACGACCTCGGCGAGGCGGGTGCCGGTGGTGGTGGCGACGGCGCGGCGCAGCTCGAGCTGGTGACAGAGGTTGGCGTGCTCGACGGAGCGCTGGAGGTAGCCGCGGTTGAGGACGTGGTCGGGGGAGCGGAAGGCGGCGAGCGGGACGCGGACCTGGTCGGTGGCGTGGGTGAGGACGACGACGTCGATCTCGAGGACGACGGTCTCGCGGTCCTCGTGGCAGCACTCGCAGGTGTCGCGGCCGCGGCGCACGAGGCGGCCGCCGAGGGTGAGGGTGGTGTCGCGCTCGGCCGAGGTGGCGTGGCCGATGCCGCTGTCGAGGGTGAGCAGGGCGCGGCGTCCGTCGGCGGCGGCCTGGACGAGGCGGCTGCCGGTGGGGCAGGAGAAGGTGGGGACGCCGGCGAGGTCCTGCATGCCGAGGCCGACCGGGGCGCCGTCGTCGTCGACCAGGTCGCCCAGGATGTCGTCGACGCCGTCGACCACGAGGTTGACGCCCGTGGGGCAGGCCAGCACCGATCGGGCGGCGGCGGCGAGGAGCGCCGGGTCCCCGGTGGAGGTCTGGTGCGCGAGGCTGGTCATGCGGCTCTCCTGGGGAGGGTCGGGTGCGGCGGACTAAGGCAAGCCTAACCTCAACCACGTACGACGTCCAGGTGGGTTCGGTCGGGCGGTAGGCTTGGCACTCGGAGCGGGTGAGTGCCAACGTCCCCGCAACGCCGCCACGATGTCGACGAGGGAGGTCCCCGTGCAGGAGGAACGCCGCATCGCCGTGCTCAGGGCGATCGTCCAGGACTACGTCGCGACCGAGGAGCCCGTCGGCTCCAAGGCCCTCGTGGAGCGCCACCAGCTCAACGTCTCGCCGGCCACGGTCCGCAACGACATGGCCGCGCTCGAGGACGAGGGCTACCTGATCCAGCCCCACACGAGCGCCGGGCGGGTGCCGACCGACAAGGGATACCGGCTGTTCGTCGACCGTCTCGGGTCGGTCAAGCCGCTGAGCGCTGCGGAGAAGCGGGCGATCGCGAGCTTCCTCGACGGTGCCGTCGACCTCGACGACGTGGTCTCGCGCAGCGTGCGCCTGCTGTCGCAGCTCACGCGCCAGGTCGCCGTCGTGCAGTACCCCACGCTGTCGCGCTCCACCGTGCGCCACGTCGAGCTGGTCGCGCTGGCGCCGGAGCGGCTGCTGGTCGTTCTCATCCTGAGCACCGGGCGGGTCGAGCAGCGGGTGGTCGAGCTGACCGGCCCCATCTCCGACGACGAGCTGGCGCGGCTGCGCAGCCGGCTCAACCTGGCGGCGACGGGCGAGGTCATCTCCGAGGCGGTCACCGCGCTCAAGGGCCTGGACGACGAGCCGACGGCCGACAGCCCGACGCCCACGTCCCACACGTCCACCGTCGCCCGGGTGCTGGTCGAGGCGATGAGCGACCACAGCTCCGACGCGCGCGTCGCCGTCGGTGGCGCGGCCAACCTGGCGCGCTACGGCGACAGCTTCGAGTCCGAGGTCCGCCCGGTGCTCGAGGCGCTCGAGGAGCACGTCGTGCTGCTCAAGCTGCTCGGCGAGGCCAGCCCGTCGGGCACGGTCACCGTCCGCATCGGCGCCGAGGGCCCGATCGAGGACTTCGCGTCGACCAGCGTCGTCGCCACCGGCTACGGCCCGCACGACGACGCCCTGGCGACTCTGGGCATCGTCGGACCGACCCGCATGGACTACCCGGGCACCATGGCAGCGGTGCGCGCGGTCGCGCGCTACGTCTCGCGCATCCTCGACGAGACCTGACCCCCGCCGGCCCCGGCACCCGCACCCAGACACGCACCTGCACACCAGCCACGTCACGACGTACGAAGGAACGAAGTTGAGCCAGGACCCGTACGACCTCCTCGGAGTCGCCCGCGACGCGGACGCCGACACGATCAAGAAGGCCTACCGTCGGCTCGCGCGCCAGCTCCACCCCGACGTCAACCCCGACCCGGAGTCGCAGGAGAAGTTCAAGGAGGTCACGGCCGCCTACGAGGTGCTGACCGACCCCCAGAAGCGTGCTGCCTTCGACCGTGGCGGCGACCCGTTCGGCGGCGCGGGCTTCGGCCAGGGTGCCGGGTTCTCGTTCACCGACATCATGGACGCCTTCTTCGGTGGTCAGGGCGGACCGGGCGGCGGCCGCGGGCCCCGCTCGCGGATGCGCCGGGGCCAGGACGCCCTGATCCGCATCGAGATCGACCTCGCCGAGGCCGCGTTCGGCGTCTCGCGCGAGCTCAAGGTCGACACCGCCGTGCTCTGCGAGACCTGCCACGGCGACGGCGCCGCCCCGGGCAGCCAGCCGGTGCCGTGCGAGACGTGCCGCGGCCAGGGTGAGGTCGCCCACGTGCAGCGCTCGTTCCTGGGCGAGGTGCGCACGCTGCGCCCGTGCGCGGCCTGCCGCGGCTTCGGCACGATCATCCCCGAGCCGTGCCGCGAGTGCTCCGGTGACGGCCGAGTCCGCTCGCGCCGCACGCTCACGGTCAAGATCCCCGCCGGCGTCGACACCGGCACCCGCGTGCAGCTCGGCGAGCAGGGCGAGGTCGGCCCTGGCGGCGGCCCCGCCGGCGACCTCTACGTCGAGATCCACGTCGCGTCGCACCCGACGTTCACGCGCGAGGGCAACGACTTGCACTGCACGGTCACGCTGCCGATGACCGCCGCCGCGCTCGGCACGACCCTGACGCTGCCGACCCTCGAGGCCGACGTCGAGCAGGGCGCCGAGTCGGGCGTCGAGACGTCGTTCGAGATCGAGGTCGAGCCCGGCACCCAGTCCGGCACGCAGCAGGTGCTGCGCGGACGCGGTGTCCCCGGCCTGCGCGGTGGCCGCGGCGACCTGGTGGTCACCACCATCGTCGAGACCCCGTCGCGCCTCGACCCCCGCCAGGAGGAGCTGCTCCGCGAGCTCGCCGCCCTGCGCGGCGAGGAGCAGCCGTCGGGCCAGGTCAAGGCGCAGCAGAAGTCGGTCTTCGGTCGTCTCTTCGGCCACTGATGTCGCTGCCCGTCCACCTCGTCCCGTCGCTCGAGGGGGTCCGCGCCGGTGACGTCGTGGCCGTCGAGGGCGACGAGGCCCACCACGCCGTCGCCGT
>JAOPXU010000062.1 GCA_025964985.1 Nocardioides sp. | reverse complement strand
AGGAGACCGCGAGCGCCGGGCCCGTGCGGGTCTCCAGGCAGAGCAGGCCGATCCGGGCCGTCAGGGTCGACGACGTCGGGTTGGTGAACCGGAAGACGCGGGTCTTGGGCTGCGGGTCGTTGCCGAGTGCGACGGAGCCGGCGTCGACGTCGTACGAAGCCACGATGCCCTTGCCCTGGTCGCTGCAGCTCAGCGTCGCCTGGACGGTCTGGCCGGGCGGCACCGTGACGGTGTCGCGCAGCTGGACGAGGTCGAGGTCATGGGTGTGGCCGGCGGCGGTGTCGACCGACGTCGACAGGCAGCGGACGTCGAAGACGGCGGTCGCCGACTCCGGGACGTCGACCACGAAGCGCCAGTCGGTGTCGTTGCGCTGGCTGGTGCGCACGACGCCCTCGCCGGAGGTGAAGGCGGAGCCGGGGGCGACGGCGAGCTGGCCGGCGCCGCAGGACAGGTCGACGGTCCAGGTGCCGGCGGTCCAGGTGGTCGAGGTGGTGCGCGGGTCCGACACGAGGAGGTCGTGCCGGTGGCCGTCGTCGCTGACGGTGGCCGTCGAGGTGCAGACGACCAGGACCTTGGCCTGGGCCTGGCCCGTGGTCGTGTTGCGCACGGTGCCGGTCCAGCCGGTGCCGTCGGCGGTGGCGCTGCTGCGCAGCACCACGACGTCGGCGAACCCGCCGGTGCCCTGGTCGACGGCGTCGAGGCGCACGCTGCCGTCGGTGGCGAGGTAGCCGCTGGGGCAGGTCGCCGTCGCGGTGGCGGCGGTGGCGGCCGGGGCGGCGACGTTGGTCTCGACCTTGGTCACGTCGAGCTGGTGGCCGGTGCCGCTGGGGGCGGCCGTCACCGGGTCGACGGTGGCGGTGATGGTCACGACGCGCGTGGTGCCCGCCGGGACGGTGCCGAGCTCGCAGGTGACGTCGGGCCCGGCCTGCGTGCAGGCGCCGCCGGCGGCCGAGGCCGCGGCGTACGTCGTTCCGGCGGGCAGGGCGTCGGTGACGACGACGTCGCGGGCGCCGGCGGGACCGGCGTTGGTGACGGTGAGGGTGTAGGTGACGGTGTCACCCGGGGCGGCCTGCGTCTTGTCGACGGTCTTGACGATCGACACGCCGGCGTAGGCGACGACGGGGACGACGACCGACGCGGTGTCGTTGCTGGGGTCGGTGTCGTCGGGCGCCGACACGGTGGCCGTGGCCGTCAGCGGGTCCACCGGGTCGGGGCCCACCGTGACGACGACCGAGCGGTCGAGGCTCTCGCCGGGCTGCAGGTCGCCCGGCGGCAGGGTGCAGGTGACGGTGCGGGTCGCGGCGGCGTAGGTGCAGCCGGGGTCGGCCGAGACGAACGTCGTGCCGTCGGGGATGACGACGGTCAGGACCGGGGTGGTCGGGGTGCCGGGGCCGGCGTTGCTGACGGTCGAGGTCAGCGTGAGCGCGTCTCCGGCTCCGACGCTGGTCGGGCCGGCCACGATGGCGACCGAGAGGTCGACGGCCTTGGTCACCGGCGTGCTGGTCGGCGCGGTGTTGTTGCTGAGGTCGGCCTCCGGCTCGGAGGAGCCGACCACCGCGTTGGTGTCGATGGTGGCGGACACGCTGCCGGCCGCGACCGTCGCCTTGACGAGGATCGGCGGCACCACGGCACCGGGGCCGACGGTGCCGAGCGTGCAGACGACGTCGCCGCCGTCGACCGCGCAGCGCGGGTCGAGCGCAGCCGCGTCGACGACCAGGTCGTCGGGCACCGCGAAGCGGACGACGGTGTCGGCCGCGGGCGACGTGCCGAGGTTGGTCACGTCGAGGCGCCAGGTGTAGCCCTGGCCGGGCACCAGGGTGGCCGGGGCGCCCTGGATCCCGCTGGTGATGGCGAGGTCGACCGGGCGCACCTGCACCGAGGCGGTGGCGGTGTCGTTGCCCGGCGTCGGGTCGGTCTCGTGGGCGAGCACGCGCACCGCGTTGGTGAGGGTGCTGCCGGCGGTGCCGATGTCGGGGCGCGTCGTGACGCGGACGGTCGTGCTCGCGCCGTTGGCGATCGGGCCGAGCGTGCAGGTCACCGTCGAGACGCTCGGCGAGCTCACGCAGCCGGCGTCGGCGGAGACGAAGGACATGCCGGCCGGCAGGGTGTCGACGACCGTCGAGCCCGTCGAGCGGGACGGACCGTTGTTGGTGACCGTCAGGGCGTAGGTGACGTCGCCGCCGACGGCGACCGTCGCCGCGCCGGGCGTCTTGGTGACGGCCAGGTCGGTGATCGCGACGGTGGGCGCGCTGTCGACCGCGCTGTTGTTGTCGTCGGGGGCGTCGCCGCCGCCGGACACCGTGACGGTGTTGGCGACGGTCGCGGGCGCGGCGTCGGCCACGGCGACCGTCAGCGTGATCGAGGGGTACGCCGCCCCGGCGGCCAGGCTGTCGCTGCGGGTGCAGGTGACGGTCGTCGTACCAGTGCAGGACCAGCCGGTGCCGGACGCCGACACGAAGGTCAGGCCGGCGGGCAGGGTGTCGGTGACCGTGACGACGCCCTGGGTGCGGGCGTTGCCAACGTTGCTGACGCCCAGGGTGAAGGTGGCGTTGGTGCCCTGCACGAACGTGCCGGAGTGGGTCTTGGTGACCGCGAGGTCGGGGGCGGCGACGGTGACGTCGGCGTTGGACACGGTGGTCAGCGGGGTGCCGAGCGACTGCGAGTTGTAGCTCGCGGTCGCCGTGTTGCGCACGAGGGTCCCGCCGGGCACGGCCGGGACCGGGCCCTCGACGACGACGTCGAAGACGAGTGCGTAGGCGCCGCCGGGCGCGATGGTGCCGCCGGCGGTGGCGCTGGCACCGGTGCCGAAGCGGGCGACGACGCGGTCGTTGGCTGCGTCGAGCTCGGCGACGTCGTCGCCGGCCGCGTCGGTGCGCGCGGTGGCCACGCCGCCGGGCTGGGTCACCCGCAGGCTGCCGGGCACGTAGGTGGTGTCGGCCGGGACCGGGTCGCGCAGCACGAAGCCGACGGCGCCGTCCTGGCCGTTGTTGGTGCCGGAGACCGTGTAGCGCAGGGTGTCGCCCTGCTCGACGAGGCCGCCGTTGAGGTCGACGACGCCCTTGGTCTGCACGATGCGCGGGGCGTAGAGCTCGGTGGCGATCGTGACGACACCCGGCGCGTAGACGTCGCCTGAGCTGGTCAGGCCGATGGTCGCGCTCGTGGCGCCGTTGGCGATGTAGGTGTTGCCGACCGACAGCATCGACTGCTCGAAGCCGAGGTTGTTGGGGTGGCTCGGGTTGTTGCCGGTGCGCAGCACGCCGTTGCGGCTGCTGCGGGAGTCGAAGAAGTTGGACGAGGGGTGCTGGGCGTCGCTCAGCGGGATGCCGTTGAGCGTGGCGCTGTCGCCGACCAGGCCGAGGTCGCCCTCGTAGTTGACGAAGCCGACGGTCGCGTTGACCGCGCCGGCGGGAGGCGTCTGGAAGCCGGAGGCCGAGATCGTGCCGCTGGCTCCGGAGTTGATGGACTTGAGACCGTCGAACACCGTGAGGTTGCGCGCGGGCATGGAGGTGTCGCGGTAGGCGACCACGAGCGACCAGCCGCCGAGTCGGTCGCTGCCGGTGACTGTCTGCAGGTTGGCCACGGTGTAGGTCCCGGGACCGGCTGTCCGGACGCGTGAGGTCACGTCGACGAACCCCTGGTAGATGAGCGCACCGTCGTCGACCGTGGTCGCGGTGAGGTCCACATAGGCCGCATTGCCGGGCGCCTTGAACCGGATGGAGGTGCGTGCGTTGAAGGCGGCCGTGCCCGTGACCACCTCGCCGCCCCAGTAGAGACCAGCGAAGAGCACGGTTGCGCCGCTGGGCAGGTCGAGGGTCGACTGGCTGGAGTTGAACGTCGACGCGTCGTTGTCCACGTCGACGTAGACCATCGAGAAGTTGTTGTTGTTGAGCGCGGGGTTGGCCACGGTGGTCGGCCCGGCGGTGCGCGCGGCGGAGCAGCCGGCCACCGCGGCGTTGCACGTCATCACCGTGTTGCCGACGATGTCGATGTCGCCGGTGTCGTTGGCGGTGAAGCGGATGCCGAAGTTGCGGTCGGCAGCGGCGGCCGGCGATGACGGCAGCAGCGCGAGCAGCGCAGCGACGAGCGACAGTGTGATCAGGACTCGACGACGTGCGTCAGAGCCGCTTCCCCCCAGAAGTGACATGCTGGCAGTGTGCGGGACGCACTCCCCGGCTGTCCTCCGCCGGACGGACAGGTCTAGACCCCCCGGACGGAACTGTCAAGCCCCGCTGAGCACCGCCGCGAGCGTCCCGCCCAGCTCGTACGCCGCCCCGAGCGCGTCGTCGTCGACGTCGCCGAGGACCTCGAGCACCTCGGCCGTCTGGCGCCACGGCAACGCCTGCACGATCGCCTGCACGCTGCGCACGGCACCGGTCGTGTCGTAGCGCCCGTGCACCCACAGGCCGTAGGGCTTCTTGCCGCCGCCGGTCTGCGCACCGGAGCCGTCCTCGCCCAGCGCGCCGCCTGCCTGCAGGAAGATCGAGTCGAAGAAGTGCTTGAGAGCACCGCTCATGTACCCGAAGTTGGCCGGCGTGCCGAGCAGGTAGCCGTCGGCCGCCAGCACGTCCTCGGCACTCGCCTCCAGCGCCTGGCGGACCACGACCTCGATGCCCTCGATCGCGTCGTCGTGGGCGCCGGCCACGACCGCGTCACCCAGCGATCGCACGGCCGGAGTCGGGCAGTGCTGGACCACGAGCAGGCGCGCCATGCACCCAGGCTAGGGCCGACCGGTCCAAGCCACCGGCGCCCGATCCAATCCTGCAGGGGCAGGTCGACGAAGACTCGTCACCAGGCGCCACCCCCGTCGCCCGACTGATCGAGAGAACCCGATGACCTCCACGCGCAAGCGCTCCACCAAGACCCTGGCCGCCCTCGCGGGGATGGCCCTCCTGCTGGGTCCGCTCGCCGCGTGCGGCAGCGACGACGACGGCGGCAGCGGCAGCCAGCCGCAGCCCATCGCCTCGATCAAGGACCTCAGCACCGACGGCGGCACGACGGCCGTCAAGCTCGACGCCGGCACCCTCGAGGCGCTGACCAGCCTCAAGGTGACCCCCGGCCCGTTCGGCTCCGCCAAGATCACCAAGGGCTCGATCATCTTCCCGATCACCGGCGGCAACGTCTCGGTCTTCCAGAAGGACGCCGTCCCGCGCTACGTCGTGGGCCAGGTCCAGCACGAGGGCTCCGGCCTGTCGCTGGCCGCCGGCGGCAAGACCGTCGTGGTCGGCAACTTCAACGTCGACCCGACCGTCTCACTCGTCTACGGCGACGTCGCGCTCGACGGCAAGGTCGTCGCCACCAGCATCCCGGTCCTGCGCCTGGACGGTCGCACCCTGATGACCCCGACCTTCGACAACGGCAAGGCCGTCCTCGAGGGCTCGGGCGTCTTCCTCACCGACGGCGCCGCCAAGCTCCTCAACGACACCTTCGGCGTCAAGGCCCTCACCGGCGACACCAAGATCGG
The DNA here is from genome assembly GCA_025964985.1 of Nocardioides sp. Taxonomy (GTDB): domain Bacteria; phylum Actinomycetota; class Actinomycetes; order Propionibacteriales; family Nocardioidaceae; genus Nocardioides. The sequence goes on along the minus strand of JAOPXU010000062.1, from coordinate 19,307 downwards.
CGTCGCCAAGGTCAGCGCCAACATCCCGGCCGCCTAGCTCTCGGCACCGGACCCCACAGGCCCGCCCGGCCCCCCTGGGGGCGAGACCGACGCGGTCCGCGGCACCCCGCCGCGGGCCGCGTCGTGGTCGTCCGGCCCTGGCCGCGTCAGTCCTCGTCGCGCCGGAGGACGGGCACGGCCAGCCACAGCGAGGCGAAGAAGACCAGCGCCACGCCGAACGCGACGACCGCCGGCGTCCGGCCGACGGTCACGTCGAAGACGAGGAACAGCACGCCCGAGCTGGTCAGCGCCAGCATGCCGAGACCGATGCGCGCCGAGCGGTCGGCCGCCTCGACGATCCAGCGGCGCTCGCCCTGACGGAACAGCAGACGGTGGAAGGCGACCGGCGCGATGACGAAGCCGGTCGAGAGCACTGCTCCGCAGATCACCGCCAGGTAGACGCGCACCTGGCCGGCGCTCAGGTCGTCGTAGCGGTCGGAGAACGGGACCGTGAGCAGGAAGCCCGCCAGGATCTGCGAGCCGGTCTGGGTGACGCGGAGCTCCTGCAGCAGCTCGTTCCAGTTGCGGGTCAGCTGTTCGTGCGTGCTCTCGTCCCGGTGCTCGTCCACCATCCGGCCCGGTACCCGGCGCGTCGGGCGCACAACGCGTTAGGGTGGCGGGGTCATGATGCGCCGACTCCTCCTTCGCTGCCGCAGCGAGGTCTGACCGCCGACCTCCTCGCTGCGGAGTGAGCGTGCGCGCCGGCCCCCAGCCACCAGCAGGAGCAGCAGACATGACCAGCGACACCAGCAACCAGCAGCACAGCACCAACCCCCAGCAGCCGAGCGGGATGCCCCACCACCGCTACGAGCCCTTCATCCCGGTCGACCTCGCCGACCGGACCTGGCCGACCAAGCGCATCGAGAAGGCCCCGCGCTGGTGCGCGGTCGACCTGCGCGACGGCAACCAGGCGCTCATCGACCCGATGTCCCCGGCCCGCAAGCTGACGATGTTCAAGCTGCTCGTGCAGATGGGCTACAAGGAGATCGAGGTCGGCTTCCCGAGCGCGAGCCAGACCGACTTCGACTTCGTGCGCCAGCTCATCGACGAGGACCTGATCCCCGACGACGTCGTCATCCAGGTGCTCACCCAGGCCCGCGAGGAGCTCATCGAGCGCACCTACGAGGCGATCCGCGGCGCCAAGCAGGCGATCGTCCACCTCTACAACTCCACCTCGACGCTGCAGCGCCGTGTCGTCTTCGGCCTCGACGAGGACGGCATCGCCGACATCGCCGTCCAGGGCGCGCGGCTGTGCAAGAAGTACGAGGAGGGCGTGCCCGGGACGCAGGTCTTCTACGAGTACAGCCCCGAGTCCTACACCGGCACCGAGCTCGAGTTCGCCGTGCGCGTGTGCAACGAGGTGCTCGACGTCTTCGAGCCGACCGCCGAGAAGCCGGTCATCATCAACCTGCCCGCGACCGTCGAGATGGCCACGCCCAACGTCTACGCCGACTCCATCGAGTGGATGGACCGCAACCTGGACCACCGCGAGCACGTCGTGCTGTCGCTGCACCCGCACAACGACCGCGGCACCGCGGTCGCCGCGGCCGAGCTCGGCTACCTGGCCGGGGCCGACCGCATCGAGGGCTGCCTGTTCGGCAACGGCGAGCGCACCGGCAACGTGTGCCTGGTGACCCTGGGCCTCAACCTCTTCACCCAGGGCGTCGACCCCGAGATCGACTTCAGCGACATCGACGAGATCCGCCGCACGGTCGAGTACTGCAACCAACTGCCCGTCCACGAGCGCCACCCCTACGGCGGCGACCTCGTCTACACGGCGTTCTCCGGCAGCCACCAGGACGCCATCAAGAAGGGCTTCGAGGCCCTCGAGCGCGACGCCGCCGCGGCCGGCCACACCGTCGGCGAGCACGCCTGGGCGGTGCCCTACCTGCCGATCGACCCCAAGGACGTCGGCCGCTCCTACGAGGCCGTCATCCGGGTCAACAGCCAGTCCGGCAAGGGCGGCGTGGCCTACATCCTCAAGACCGAGCACAAGCTCGACCTGCCCCGCCGCGCGCAGATCGAGTTCAGCCGCGTCATCCAGCAGCGCACCGACGCCGAGGGCGGCGAGGTCACCCCCGCCGAGATCTGGTCGGCCTTCCGTGCCGAGTACCTCGACCGCGAGGCCCCGCTCCGGCTCGACTCGGTGCACACCAGCTCGGCGGTGGGGGAGAAGGACGCCCTCACGGTCAACGTCTTCGTCGACGACCAGGTCAAGACCCTCGAGTCGGTCGGCAACGGCCCGATCGCCGCGTTCGTCAACGCCGTCAACACGCTGCCCAACGGTTTCGACGTCCGGGTCCTCGACTACCACGAGCACGCGCTCAGTGCCGGCGGTGACGCGATCGCCGCGGCCTACGTCGAGTGCGCCGTCGGCGACCAGGTCGTGTGGGGGGTCGGGCTCGACGCCAACATCGTGACCGCCTCGCTCAAGGCCGTCGTCAGCGCCGTCAACCGCGTGGGCTGACCCCGGCCGACGCGGGCTGCCGCTGGTCGATCAGCGGCAGCACCACCCGGAAGCACGCGCCCCGCCCGGGCTCGGACTCCAGCGAGATCTCGCCGTCGTGCGCCGCGACGATGGCGGCGACGATCGGGAGGCCGAGCCCGGTGCCCTGGATGGCCTTGTCCTGCGCCTCGGCGGTGCGGAAGAAGCGCTGGAAGACCGCTTCGTGGTCGGCCGGGGCGATGCCGATCCCGGTGTCGCGCACGACCAGGACGGCCCGGCCCTCGTGGTCGGTCAGCTCGACGTCGACCCGGCCGCCGGCCGGGGTGAACTTCAGGGCGTTGCCCAGCAGGTTGGCGACGACGCGGTCGAGCTGGCTGCGGTCGCCGGCGACCTCGAGGGGCGACGTACCGGGATGGACGTGGACGGTGACGTCGCGGGCGCCGGACGGGTCGACGAACGAGTCGTGCGCCGCGGCGACGCAGCTGCGCAGGTCGACGCGGGTGCGTGGCCCCATGGCCGCGTCGGAGTCGAAGCCGCTGAGCAGCAGCAGGTCGTTGCACATGGCGATGAGCCGCTCGCTGTTGCGGGTGATCCGCTCCAGGACGGGCAGCTGGTCGTCGGAGGGCTCGGTGACGGTGCCGTCGCGCAGCATCTCGGTGTAGCCGATGATGCTCGTGACGGGCGTGCGCAGCTCGTGGGACACCGTGGAGACGAACTCGTCCTTGGCCCGGTCGAGGGCGCGCAGCCGCTCGACGGCGGTGCGTTCCTTCTCCAGCGCCGCCACCAGCGTCTCCTGTCCCTCGCGCTGGGCGGTCACGTCGCGGCCCACGCAGAGGAATCCCAGGCGTCCGGCACCGAGGTCCTCGGTGACGCTCAGGGTCATCGACACGATCAGGGCGCTGCCCTCCCGGGTGCGCCAGGTCCACTCGCGCGCCGGCGACTCGTCGGTCTCGCCGATCATCCCGGCCAGGCAGAGGAACGAGTCGCGGTCGCCCACCGCGCCGGTGCGGTGGCGCAGCTGCGGTCCGTCGAAGAGCTCGACGAACGCGCGTCCCTCGAGCTCGGCCACCGACCAGCCGAGCATGTGGCCGGCGCCGGCGTTGGCCAGGGTGATCCGGCCGTTGCCGTCGACGCCGATCAGCGCGGTGGCGATCGAGGCGGAGAGCATGTGGGAGACCAGTCCGGTGCTGGCGCGCTCGGCGGTCACGTCGATGCCGGTGAGGACGGCGTACGACGGGTCGCCGAGCTCGTCGCGCACCACGTTGTTGTTCCACACGATGCGCATCGGCTCGCCCAGCGCGGTGCGCCCGATCCGCTCGGTGACCATCGGGTAGCCGGAGCGGTTGGGCCACACGAACATCGCCTCGGTCTCCGAGCGCGAGAGGGGGGCCAGCGGCGAGCTCCACAGCTGCTGCCCGACCAGGTCGGCGTCGGCGAAGCCGGTGGCGTCGCGGGCCGCGGCGTTGATGCGCACGACCGTGCCACTGGCGTCGGTGACCAGGATGATGCAGGCGGTGGTGTCGAGGGTGGCGTCGTTGAGCTGGAGCGCCGCGACGAGGCGCCGGTGGGCGTCGTGCTCCTGGGTCACGTCGAGCAGCTGCGCGTAGAAGAGGCGGGCGCCGTCGCGGCGGCCCACGGAGGTGAGCGAGACCTCGAGACGGCTGCCGGGTCGGGAGAGCACGACGGCGTCGCCGCGCCAGGCGTCCACCTCGCCGTGCAGCAGGGCCGCGAGCTCGTGGTCTGGGCCGTCGTGGGGGGCGACGAGGTCGTGGAAGCGACGTCCGACGGACGCCTCGTCGGTGGTGGCCAGGATGGCGGTGGCGGAGGGGTTGACCTCGTCGACCACGAGGCCGTCGTCGACCTGGCGCAGGAGGACCATGCCGACCGGGGAGGCGGTGAAGGTGCGCCGGAAGAGCTCCTCGTCGGCGGTGACCCGCGCCAGCAGGTCGGCGCGGTGGTGCACGGTGAGCGCCAGGGGCAACGTGATGAGGGCGTAGGCAGCCACGAAGCCGAGGACCAGGAGTCCCAGCTCGTCACCCGCGAGGTCGGTCGCGAAGTGGCCGCGCCCCCGTGACGTGGCGACCGTCGCGGCCAAGGAGACCACACCCAGCTCGAGGGCGGCGACGCCGAGCTCGAAGCGCAGCGCGGCCCACACCAGGGGCAGGAGCGGCAGGATGCCCAGCGGCGCGTCGAAGCCCCAGGCGAGGGTGGTGGCCGCGGCCAGCGCGGCCGTCTGGGCAGCGAGCTCCGGCACCTGGTCCGAGCGCACCCGTGCCCGCGGGGCCAGCAGGACGATCGAGCCGAGGAGGAGCACCGAGACCGCCGACGAGGCGCCCAGCACGAGCGCCGACCCGCGGTCCAGGGCCCCGGCCGCCAGGGCGGCGTTGCCGATCGTGATGCCTGCGCCCAGCAGTGCGGCCCCCACCAGCAGGCTCAGGTCGCGCTGACGGAGCAGCCGCGCGGACCGGCGCCCGACCTGCGTCAGCACGAGAGCCCCGGCCAGGGCCTGCAGCGTCTCGACCGCACCGCCGCGCAGCGCGTCGGCCGGATCGGCGCCCGCCACCAGTCGGACCGCGGTGGTGACCACCAGGACCGCGGCGACCGTCGCCGGCCACCGGCGTACGGGGGTCAGGGCGACCAGCACCACCGCGAGCCCGACGCCGGTCCACCAGACCCGGAGGTCGCGGTCGAGCCCCGGCTCGAGCGCCACGCTGAGGTCGACCACGGCGATCGCGACGAGGAGCGCGAGCGCGCGCTTCGTCGAGGTGTCCGGGGCGGGGGGCACATCTGCCATTGTCCGTCCGTTCACCTGCTATTTCCGGGACTTCGCCCACGACGGCACCGTCCGGTCCAGACCAGCGGTGCCGGATAGCCTGCAGCCATGTTGGTCTCCGAGCGCATCGGTCAGTTCTTCCTCGAGGGCGGATCCGGCCGCGACCGGCTCGAGTACACCGAGTACGGCGCAGGCGACAGCTGGGTCGTCCTGCTCCACGGCCAGCTCATGCCACGCCGGATGCAGCAGCCACTGGCGCGGGCGCTGGCCGGCGAGGGCCTGCACGTCGTGACCCTAGACCTCCTCGGCCACGGACGCTCGGACCGTCCAGCCGACCCGATGCTCTACTCCACCACCGCCTTCGGCGAGCAGGTCGTCGCGCTGCTCGACCACCTCGGCGCGGCGGAGGCGATCATCGGCGGCACGTCGCTGGGCGCCAACGTGTCGCTCGAGGTCGCCGCCCTCGCGCCCGAGCGGGTGCGCGGGCTGATCCTCGAGATGCCGGTGCTCGACAACGCCGTGGAGGCCGGCATCCTCGCGTTCGCCCCGCTGATGTTCGCCGCGCGCTTCCTGCCCTTCACCGTCAACGGCGTACGCCGCCTGACCCGGGCCGTGCCGCGCGGGATCGTGCCGTTCTGGGCCGGCATCGCCCTCGACACCTGCCACCAGCACGCCGACTCGATGGCCGCGGTGGTGCACGGCCTGTTCTTCGGCCGCATCGCGCCGCCCTCGGCGCTGCGCCGCGCGATGACCATGCCGGCCCTGGTCGTCGGTCACCCTTCCGACCCCGTCCACCCGGCCGCCGACGCGGCGATGCTGGCCGAGGAAATGCCCCACGCGACCTTCGTGCGCGCCCACAGCATCCTCGAGTGGCGGGTGCGCCCCGAGCGCCTGGACCGTGCGGCCGTCGACTTCGCCCTGGGCTGCTGGAAGCAGCAGGGCCGCACCCGGGCGCGCCGCGCGAGGGGCTCGACCGCCTGAGGGGGATGATGGTCGGGTGCCTCTCTACCGCGACGAGGCGGTCGTGCTGCGCACCCACATTCTGGGCGAGGCCGACCGCATCTTCACCCTGCTGACCCGCCACCACGGCCGCGTCCGTGCCGGGGCCTAGGGGGTGGGTCGTACGACGTCGAAGTTCGGCTCGCGGCTCGAGCCCTTCACCCACGTCGACCTCCAGCTCGCCGAGGGCCGCACCTTTGACATCATCACCCAGGCCGAGACGCGCTCGCTGTTCCATTCCGGCATCGCCGCCGACTACGACCGCTACACGTCGGGCACCGCGATGCTCGAGACCGCCGAGCGCCTGGTGACCGAGGAGAAGGAGCCGTCGCTGCAGCAGTTCCTGCTGCTCGTGGGCGGCCTGCGCGCCCTCGCCGCGCCCGACCGCCGGCCCCTGCAGGTCCTCGACTCCTACATCCTCCGCTCGCTGTCGGTCGCCGGCTACGCGCCGACCTTCGACCACTGCGCCCACTGCGGCATCGAGGGCCCGCACCGGTGGTTCAACCCGTCGATGGGCGGCGTCCTGTGCGCCACCTGCCGCGTCCCCGGGTCGGCTTCTCCGTCCCCCGAGACGCTGCTGGTCCTCGGTGCCCTGCTCGCCGGCGACTGGGACCACGTCCACGCCGCCACCGACCGCCAACTGCGCGAGGCCAGCTCGCTCGTCGCGGCGTTCATGACCTGGCACCTGGAGCGGCAGCTGCGGTCGTGGGAGCACGTGCAGCGCTGACCTGGGCGGTGGATGACTCCCCGGTGCACCGGGGATCCATCCGCTTCTCGGCCGTTGCAACGCCTGAGAAGCGTCGGAGGAGCCTGAGGAGCACCGGGCGTCGCCGGTCCCTAGGGTGGTCGTCGTGAAGCGCGCCGTCCGAGCACCCACCCCGCACCCGTCGGGGGCGCGGCCCCCGGCGATCCCGAAGGAGCTCGTGCCCAGGCACGTGGCGATCGTGATGGACGGCAACGGCCGGTGGGCCAAGGAGCGCGGGCTGCCGCTCACCAGGGGCCACGAGGCGGGGGAGTCGACGCTGTACGACGTCGTCGAGGGCGCGATCGAGATCGGGGTCAAGGCCGTCTCGGCCTACTCCTTCTCCACCGAGAACTGGACGCGCTCGCCCGACGAGGTCAAGTTCCTCATGGGCTTCAACCGCGACGTGATCCGCCGTCGCCGCGACGAGATGCACGAGCTCGGCGTGCGGGTGCGCTGGGCGGGTCGGGCCCCGCGGCTGTGGAAGTCGGTGATCCGCGAGCTGCAGGTCGCCGAGGAGATGACCCGCGACAACGACGTGTGCACGCTGACGATGTGCGTCAACTACGGCGGCCGCGCCGAGCTCGCCGACGCCGCCCGCTCCATCGCGCGCGAGGTCGCCGCCGGCCGCCTCAACCCCGACAAGGTCGACGAGAAGACGTTCGCCAAGCACCTCTACGTGCCGGAGCTCCCCGATGCCGACCTCATCTGGCGCACCTCGGGCGAGCAGCGGCTGTCCAACTTCGTGCTGTGGCAGGCGGCGTACGCCGAGATGGTCTTCACCGACGTGCTCTGGCCCGACGTCGACCGGCTCGCCCTGTGGCGTGCGATCGAGATCTACGCCGAGCGCGACCGCCGCTACGGCAAGGCCTGAGGTCTAGCCGCCGACGTTGCGCAGCAGCCAGTCGTCGACGACCTGCGCGCTGTCCGGGTCGTGCAGGACGACGTCCTCGGACGTGATCGTGTCCTCGAGCCGCACCGGCTCGGGGAGCTCGGAGAACCGGCCCATGCTCCGAGAGTAGGACCTGCGGGTCATCAGGACCACAGCTCCGACGGGCACAGGCGCCCCAGCCCGGTCCAGACCGCACCACACGGCGCACGTCCGGCTCGTCCGGCTCCCGTGCCGGCCCCGCCCGCCATTCCAGACCGGCGGCAGCGTAGCCAGGCGGCGCGGGTGGGCGGCACGTGCCCGGACGAGTCCGGACAGATCGACTCAGTGCTCGTCGTAGTGCTGGCCGTGCGGAGCGTGGCGGTGGCCGTCGTGCACGTAGTCGACATGGTCGTCGTGGGGCACCGCGACGTGCCCGCACTCGGGGCCGTGAGCGTGGTCGTCGGCGTCGTGACCGACCTCGTGGCCGTGCGCCTCGTCGACGAACGGCGTCCGGAGCCTGGCGCGCCGGCGCAGCCACACGCCGATCGGCCAGGTGACGATGAACCCGAGCAGGGACAGCAGGACGATCGTGGGGCCCGGCGCGACCGTCGCCTCGTACGACGCAAAGGCCGCTACCACGAGTCCGCCGACCGACGCGAGCGCGCCGAGCAGCATGGCCGCGGCGAGGGTCGTGCGGAACGAGCGGGACAGCTGTTGCGAGGTCGCGACGGGCACGACCATGAGCGCCGAGACCAGGAGCAGGCCCACGGTGCGCATCGCGACGGTGACGCTGACGGCGGCGAGCACGGCGACGAGCAGGTTGTAGGAGCGGACCTTGAGGCCGGCGACGCGAGCGAACTCCGGGTCCTGGGCGACGGCGAACAGCTGGGGCGCCAGCCCGACGCACACCACGATGACGATGGCCGCCAGCACCATGGTGATGACGACGTCGCCGGCGGAGATGGTCGTGATCGAGCCGAAGAGGTACTGCTGCAGCCGGGCCGCGCTCTGGCCGCCGAGGCCGGTGACGAGGACGCCGCCGGCCAGGCCACCGTAGAAGAGCAGGGCGAGGGCGACGTCGCCGTTGGTGTGGCCGCGCTCGCGGATCAGCTCGATGGCCACGGCGCCGAGCACCGCGACCACGACGGCCGTCCAGGTCGGCGACCAGCCGGTGAGCAGGCCGATCGCGACGCCGGTGACGGCGACGTGACCGATGCCGTCGCCCATGAGCGCGAGGCGGCGTTGCACCAGGTAGGTGCCGACGGCCGGGGCGGCCAGGCCGGTGAACAGCGCGGCCAGGAGGGCGCGCTGCATGAACGGCAGGCTGAACAGCTCGGCGGGGCTCATGCGGGATCCAGGGGTGAGGCGACGTGGGGGACGTGGTCGCGGCGGCGTACGTCGTGGTGGTGGCCGTGGTCGTGGTCGCCGCCGGCGGCGCCGACCTGCGGGCCGTCGTAGGACACGCGTCCGTCGCGCATCACGACGGCCCGGTCGACGAGCGGGGCGAGCGGGCCGAGCTCGTGGGCGACCAGGACGACTGTCGAGCCGCGCGCCTTGAGCGCGGCGAGCGCGTCGGCGAGGACCTGCTGGTGGTGCAGGTCGACCCCGGCGGTCGGCTCGTCGAGGAAGAAGAGCTCGGGGTCGCCAGCGAGGGCGCGGGCGATGAGCACGCGCTGCTGCTGGCCGCCCGACAGGGTGCCGACGCCGTCGCCGACGCGCTCGGTCAGGCCGACCAGCGCGATGGCGTCGTCGACGGCGCGGCGGTCAGCGGCGCCGAGGGGGCGCAGCAGCCGGCGGCGGGCCAGCCGTCCGGAGCTGACGACCTCGCGCACGGAGGCGGGTACGCCGGACGCCGCGCCGCTGCGCTGCGGCACGAACCCGATGCGCTCCCACTGGTGGAACTGGTCGAACGGCGTCCCGAAGAGCCGCAGGTCGCCGCGGGCCAGCGGCCGCAGCCCGGTGAGTGCGCGCACCAGCGTGGACTTGCCGGAGCCGTTGGCCCCCAGCAGCGCCACGAACTCGCCGGTCTCGACGACCAGGTCGATCCCGCGCAGCACGGGCCGACCGCCGATCGCGACGGCTCCGTCGGCGAGCTCGACGGGCCGGGAGGAGTCGCTCACCGGCATCCGTTGGCCTTCCGCAGGGCGACGAGGTTGTCCTGCATCAGGCTCACGTAGTCGTCGTCGGACGTCTCGTCGGACAGGCCCTCGATCGGGTCGAGCAGCGCGGTCTCGACGCCGACGTCGTCGGCCAGCGTGTCGGTCAGGCGGCTGCTGACGAGCCGCTCGGAGAAGACGGTGGTGATGCCCTCGTCGGCGATCAGCTGCTGCAGCTCGGCCAGCACCGCGGGCGTCGGCTCGGCGTCGGGGGTGAGCCCTGCGACCGGGGCCACCTCGATGCCGTAGCGGCCGAGGTAGCCGAACGCGTCGTGCGAGACCACGATCGTGGTGCGCTCGCAGTCGGCCAGCCCCGCGACGTACGACGCGTCGAGGGCCTCGAGGTCGGTGCGCAGGGCGTCGGCCGAGGCGGTGAAGTCGTCGGCGTGCTCGGGGTCGATCTCGCTGAGCGCGGCGGCCACGGCGTCGCCGAGCTCGGCCATCCTCATCGGGTCGAGCCAGAAGTGCGGGTCGAGGTCGTCGCCGTGGTCGTGCCCGTCGTCGGCGGTGTGCTCCTCTTCCTCCTCGGCGTGCTCGTCCTCGTGCTCGTCGCCGTGCTCGTCGTGCTCGTCGTGCTCCTCCGCGAACGGCTGGAGTCCGACGACCTCGGCGGCGTCGATGACGTCGCCGGCGGCGTTCTGCTCGACGGCGTCGTCGACGGCCGGCTGCAGGCCGGCCTCGTGGATGACGAGGTCGGCGCGGGCGAGCAGGGCCGTCTCGCGGATGGTGAGCTCGAGGTCGTGCGGCTCGGTGCCGGGGGAGGTCAGCTCGTCGACGCTGGCGTGCTCGCCGGCGACCCGCTCGGCGACGTACTCGAGCGGGTAGAAGGCGGCGGCCACCTGGGTGCCCGCGGTGTCGTCAGCGAACGCCGTGCAGCCGGAGAGGACGACCGCGCAGGCCAGGATCCCCGCAGTACGTCGCATGAGAATCATTCTCAACGGTGCTGAGAACGGATGTCAAAGTCACCGCAGCGGCCCGGAGGTCACCAGTGGATGCCCTTGAACACCTTCGCCAGCATGATCTGCTCGCTCTCGCGGGTGCCGCCGGCGGACGGCTCGCCCTTGGCTGCCGCCGAGTCGGGGAACACGTGGTAGGCCATGTTGAGGATCCTGAAGGCCAGCTTGGGTGCCACGGTGTGGGCCACCGCGCCGACGTTGCCGAGCGGGGTGTTGATCTCGTGGGGCTTCTCGACCATCGCGGTGATGACGGTGTCGGCGGCCTGGGCCGGCGAGATGGTGGGGAACTTGTCGTAGAGCTTGGTCGGGGCGATCATCGGCGTCCGCACCAGCGGCATGTGGATGTTGGTGAAGGTGACGCCGTTGCCGACCACCTCGCTGGCCACGACGTTGCTCCACGAGTCGAGCGCGGACTTGGAGGCGACGTAGGCCGAGAAGCGCGGCGGGTTGGTCTGCACCCCGATCGAGGAGATGTTGACGATGTGGCCGGACTTCTGGGCCTCCATCGCCGGCATCAGGCCCATGATCAGCCGGATCGCCCCGAAGTAGTTGAGCTGCATCGTGCGCTCGAAGTCGTGGAACCGGTCGTGGCTCAGCCGCAGCGAGCGGCGGATCGAGCGGCCGGCGTTGTTGATGACGAAGTCGATGGTGGGCAGCTCGGCCGAGACCTGCTCGCAGAGCCGGTCGATCGACTCGAGGTCGGAGAGGTCGCACGGGAAGACGTGGGCGGTGCCGCCGCGCATCTCGATGACCGACTTGGTCTCCTCGAGCTTGTCCTTGCCGCGGGCCACCAGCACCGGGATGCCGCCGGCCTGGGCGACCTTGAGCGCGGTGACCTGGCCGATGCCGGACGACGCCCCGGTGATGAGGACGTACTTGCCGGTCAGCGCCGACCGGATCCGCGCGTTGCTGCCGGTGGCCTGGTCGAGGTGCTCCTCCCAGTAGCCCCACAGCGAGTCGGCGTAGCTCTCGAGGTCGGGTACGGCGATGCCCGAGCCCGCGAGCGCCTGCTCGGTGCGCACGGAGTCGAAGACCGCGGTGAAGCCGGTGTGGGCCAGGACCTCGGCGGGGATGCCGATGCGACCGAGGGTCTGGTCGAGCGCGATCTGGGCGGGCCGGGTCTTGACCACGGCGTTGATGATGTTGGCCGCGCGCAGCGGTGCGGGGACCGGCAGCCGCGAGGCGGGGGTGGCGAACTGCGGGGCGCCGGCGGCCTTGCAGAACAGGTTGATCATCTCGACGGTGGGCTGCGGCTCGGGGTTGACCAGGTGGAAGGCCTCGCCGTCGCGGCCCGGCAGGTGGGCGAGGTGGTCCATCGCCTTGGCGACGTAGTCGACCGGGACGACGTTGGTCTGGCCCAGGTCGACGCCGACCATCGGCAGCCACGAGGGCAGCCGGTCGCGCAGCATCTTCATGACCGGGAAGAAGTAGTAGGGCCCGTCGACCTTGTCCATGGCGCCGGTCTCGGAGTGGCCCACGACGATCGAGGGGCGGTAGACCCGCCACGGGACGGCGCTCTCCTCGCGCACGATCCGCTCGGACTCGTACTTGGTGCGGTGGTAGGGCGACGGCAGGTGCTGACCCTCGTCGAACATCGTCTCGTCGAAGCGGCCGCGGTGCTCACCGGCGGCGGCGACCGAGGACACCTGGTGGAACCGGCCGGCCTCGAGGTCGCCGGCGAGCTCGACGGCGCCGCGGGTGCCGCCGACGTTCATCACCTCGTTGGTGGCGTCGTCGGCGGTCATGTCGTAGATCGCGGCGAGGTGGAAGAAGTGGTCGATGTCGCCGCGGTGCTCGGCGACCCACGCCTCGTCGACGCCCAGCCCGGGCTCGGACAGGTCGCCGACCACGGGGACGACACGGTCGGAGCCCCAGCGCCGCATCAGCGTCTCGAGGCGGCCCATCGACCCGGCCCGGCAGAGCACGAAGACGTCACCCTCGCGGTGGTCGACGAGCTCCTGGACGAGGTGACGACCGATGAACCCTGTGGCGCCGGTCACGAAGTAGGCCATGCGCGCACCCTACTGCCGAGTCACCGGCGAGGGCAGGGCCCAGATCACTCGGAGCCGGGGCCACCGAACATGATCTCGTCCCAGCTCGGGACCGACGCGCGGCCCTTCTTCTTCTGCACCGTACGACGGGCCGGCGGCTCCTCCGGCTCGGGCTCCGCGGCCGCCGCGTCGGCGGCCTCCTCGCGCAGCTCGGGGTCGTCGGACTCGGGGCTCTCGTCGAGGAACGCCTCGAGCGGCATGTCCTGCTGCCGCTCGACCTCGACCTCGGGCTCCGGCTCCGGCTCGACGGGTGCCGGGTCGGCGACCAGCTCGATCGCGTCGTCGCCGAGCGGCAGCTCGTCCTGCGAGACCGCACTGAGGCGGCGTTCGCGCACGGAGTGGAGGTCGTCGCGCGACGGGGCGGGCGAGGCGACGGCCTCGCCCACCAGCCAGCGGGCGTCGGCGTCGTCGAGGACGACGTAGTTGCCGGGCATGTCAAAGGTGAAGTGGGCGGTGCCGGTGCGCGCGGGCAGCGCGAAGCCGGCGGTGAGGGTCCAGCGGCCGTCCTCACGGCGCCACGAGTCCCACTCGACACCGTCGGGGTCGACGTTGAGCGAGCGGAGGTGGCCCTCGACGGCGTCGCCGAGGGTGCGGCCACCGCCGGTGGGACCGGACTCGCCGGTCGAGCGGCGCACGTTGGAGCGCTGGGCCCGCTCGGCGACGTGCTGGCGCTCGGCGAGCACCGGGCCGACGAAGGCCATGATCTTGTCGACGCTCGTCCGGGCGGCCTCGGCGACGGACTCGGCGCTCTCGCCGGACCGGATCCGGGCCTGGATGTCGCGCGGGCGCAGGGAACTCTCCATGGGGGTCTCCAACTGGCGGGGGCGTGGGGCGCCGCGCAGCGCGGCCTGCAGACCGGGGGTGACGGCCACGGTGAAGGTGCCGCCGCGGTCGTCGGCGAGCAGGAGCTGCGTGCGGTCCTCGCTCACGCCGGCGAGGGTGAGCGGCTGCTCGTGGGGCGGCTGCTCCTCGGCCGTCACGGGCGCGGGGACGACGGGGACGGCCGGGTCGGTGACCTGTTCGGCCCTCTCCATCTCGTGCCCCATCTCCTGCGCCGTCGTGTTCCTGTCGACCCTACGCCAGAGGCCCCCTCTTGCCGGGGACGGCGCGCCCTAGGCTCGGGCCGTGCCCGGCACCCTCGTCACGCTCGACCTCGTCGGCATCTTCGTCTTCGCCATCTCGGGTGCGCTGGTCGCGGTGCGCAAGGACCTCGACGTGTTCGGAGTCCTCGTCCTCGCCGGTACGACGGGCCTCGGGGGCGGCTTCCTGCGCGACGTCCTGATCGGCGCGACCCCGCCGGCGGCGCTGGCCGACTGGCGCTACCTGCTGGTGCCCGTGGCGGCTGGTCTGGTGACGTTCGCCTTCCACGGCGCGGTCGGCCGGATGGAGCGCCAGGTCTCGGTCTTCGACGCCTTCGGGCTCTCCGTCTTCTGCGTGACCGGGGCGCTCAAGGCCCTCGACTACGGCCTCGGCCCGCTGCCGGCCGCGCTGCTCGGCATGGTGACCGGCATCGGCGGCGGCATGGTCCGCGACCTGCTCGCCGGACGCGTGCCCGTCGTCTTCCGCGGCGAGCTCTACGCCACCCCGGCGCTGGCCGGGGCGGCGGTCGCGGTGGCCGGGGCCCGGGCCGACCTTCCCGTGGTCGCCGTCGCGCTCGCCGGCGCGGGCGTGTGCCTGGTCTGGCGGCTGCTGGCGCTGTGGCGCGGCTGGCAGGCGCCGATGCCGGCCGGCCCGGCCAGCGTCTGACCCGTCCGACCGGCAGGCCTCAGCCCTGCTCGACCGGGCACCACCACGTCGTACGGCCGCCGACGGTCGCACGCGTCATCTCCGCGCCGCAGCGCGGGCAGTGCCCGCCCTTGCCGCGGTGGGCGATCACCTCGCCGGTGTGGACCCCGCCCTGGCGGATCGCCGCGCGGGTGGCGCTGCGCAGGGCCTCGTGCAGGGTGCCCACCTCGTCGTCGTCCAGCGTGTCGACGCGACGGCGCGGGTCGAGGCGTGCCTGCCACAGCGTCTGGTCGGCGAGCAGGTTGCCGACGCCGGCGAGCACGGCCTGGTCGAGCAGGCGGGCCTTGACCGGCGCCGTGCCCCGGGTCATCCGCTCCCGGAACTCGGCCAGCCCCACCTCGCCCGCGTCGGGCCCGAGCGCGTCGACGTCGGGGTCGAGACGCGCTCGCGACAGCCGACGCTTGTCGAACAGCCGCAGCACCGCTCCGCTCTCGAAGGTGATCGTGAAGCGGTTCCACTCCGGCTTGCCGGACGACGCCCCGCGCAGCCGGTCGCCGCCCTCGACGACGGTGCCGTCGGGGCCGGTGATGAAGATCCGCCCGGCCATGCCCAGGTGCAGCCCGAGCGCCGGTCCCGAGCGCGACGTCGTCACCCACATCGACTTGCCGCGACGGTGCGCAGCGGTCAGCCGTCGTCCGACGAGCGCGTCGCGGATCTCGCCGGGGGAGTGCGGCCGGCACACGTAGGTGTCGCGGTCGTCGACGTCGGCGATCGTGCGGTTCAGCGCCGCCCGCTCGATCGCGGCGCGTGCGGTCTCGACCTCGGGCAGCTCGGGCACGACTGCATCCTGGTCGGCCGGCGCAGCTGCTCGCTCACCCCGCGGGGGTGCACTGCCGGCGCGGTCAGGCGTGGGAGAGGCTCGTCGCCTCGCGCACCGGCTGCCGGACCCGGACCAGGAGCGCGGCGGCCAGCGCGAGCACCCCGCCGCCCACGGAGACCAGGTAGGCCGGGGAGGCGCCGGAGGCGTCGATGACGATCCCGGCCAGCGCGGCGCCGGGGGCCACACCGGCGACGATGCCGGTCTGGATGAACGCCATCCCCTCCGTGCGGCGCGACGGCGGCACCGTCTGCTCGGCCAGCGACATGGTGGCGATGAGGGTGGGGGCGATCGCGAAGCCGGCGACGAAGAGGACCAGGCCCATCAGCCAGACCTGGTCGATGAGGAACAGCGGCACCATGGCGACGGCCATCCCGGCGGCTCCGACGCGCAGCCGGAAGAGCACCGGACGCCGCCAGGTGACGGCACCGGTGAGGAAGCCGGCGATGAGGCTGCCGGCGGCCCAGAAGGCGAGCAGCACGCCGGCGAGCGCCTTGGCGTCGCGCTCCTCGGTGAAGGCGACGGTGGTGACCTCCGCGGCCCCGAACAGGGTGCCGAGCGCGAGCGAGCAGACGCTCAGCGGCACCACGGTCGCCCAGGGCATCCTCGCCCGGTCGCGCTTGTCGGCCAGGGGCGGCTGCGGCGGCGGCTCGGTGGCCCGCTGGGCGCTGAAGGCCAACGTCCCGGTGACGCCGGAGACGAGCGCGGCGGTCAGCCCGGCCACCGGGTGGACCGCCGTGGCGAGCATCGTCACCAGGATCGGCCCGGCGATGTAGACGGTCTCGTCGGCGACCGCCTCGAGCGCGAACGCCGTCTGCCGCTCGGAGTCGCTGTCCAGCACGTGCGCCCACCGCGACCGCACGCAGGAGCCGACCGAGGGCAGGGCCGCGCCCGTCACCGCCGCGAGCACGTACGTCGCCGCGAGGGGCCAGTCCGACTCGACCGACCACATCAGCGCGGCCAGGGCCAGGCCCCACACGGTGATGGCGACGGGCAGCACCCGCGACTGCCCGAGCCGGTCGATCCAGCGCGCCTGGATGATCGCGAACCCCGCGGTCGACAGCAGCGAGACGCCGGAGACCGCGCCGGCGAGACCGTAGGAGCCGGACTGGTCCTCGACGAGCAGCACGATGCCGAGACCGACCATCGCGATCGGCAGGCGGGCCACCAGACCGGTGGCCGAGAAGAGGGCCGTCCCGGGTCGCGCCAGGATGCGGCGGTAGGTGGCGAGCATCTCCGCCGCAGCATAGGACGGGAGCAGCCCCAGCCCGACGTCGAGGTCGTGCGGCCGGGCGCACCCTCGGGGTGAGAGCCACCGGGTCCGGCTCCCTACGATGACGACGTGCTGAAGCCCGAGGTCACGCCGTACGACGCCCTGCTGCTGGTCTCCTTCGGCGGGCCCGAGAAGCCCGACGACGTGGTGCCGTTCCTCGAGAACGTCACCCGCGGTCGCGGCATCCCGCGCGAGCGGCTCGAGGAGGTCGGCCAGCACTACTACCTCTTAGGCGGACGCTCGCCCATCAACGACCAGAACCGGTCGTTCCTGGCGGCGCTGCGCACCGACCTCGACGAGCACGGCATCGACCTGCCGGTCTACTGGGGCAACCGCAACTGGGACCCCTACCTGCGCGACACCCTCGCCCAGATGGCTGCCGACGGCGTCACCCGCGTCGCGTGCTTCGTCACCAGCGCCTACTCGTCGTGGTCGAGCTGCCGGCAGTACCGCGAGAACCTCTTCGCCGCCGTCGAGGCCCTGCCCGACGACGTCACCGCGCCGCGGCTCGACAAGCTGCGGCACTACTTCAACCACCCGGGCTTCGTCGCGCCCGTCGTCGACGCCACCGTCGCGGCGCTGGCCGAGCTGCCCGAGGACTCCCACATCGTCTTCGTGACCCACTCGATCCCGACCGCGATGAACGACTCGAGTGGGCCGCCCGAGATGGACGGCACCTACGTCACCCAGCACCGCGACGTCGCCCAGGTCGTCGTCGACGCGGTCGCCGAGCAGACCGGACGCCGCCACGAGCACGCGCTCGTGTTCTGCTCCCGCTCCGGCTCGCCGCACGTGCCGTGGCTCGAGCCCGACGTCAACGACCACCTCGAGGCACTCTCCGCCGCCGGCGTCCCGGGTGTCGTCGTGGTCCCGGTCGGCTTCGTCTCCGACCACATGGAGGTCATCTACGACCTCGACACCGAGGCCAAGGAGACCGCGGACGAGCTGGGCCTGCCGTTCCGACGTGCGGCCACCGCCGGTGACGACCCGCGCTTCGTCGCCGTCGTCCGCGACCTGCTGCTCGAGCGGGCCGCCGTCGAGCGCGGCGAGGAGGTGGCCCGGGCCGCCGAGGGCAGCTTCGGCGCGTGCTGGGACCGGTGCCCGGTCGGCTGCTGCCCCAACCCGCGGGCCTCGCGCCCCGCGCTGACCGGCGAGCCCGAGTGAGCTCCGGCCCGGAGCTGGCCGAGGAGCTCGCCGACCTCGCCCTCGAGGTCGCGCTCGAGGCGGCCGCCCTGGTGCGCGACCGTGCGCTCGGGACCGTCACGGTCGCGGCCACCAAGACCAGCGCCATCGACGTCGTCACCGAGGCCGACCGCGCCACCGAGGCGCTCGTGCGCGAGCGGATCCTCGCCCGGCGGCCCGACGACGCGGTACTCGGCGAGGAGGGCGACGACGTCAGCGGCACCTCCGGCGTGCGGTGGGTCGTCGACCCGATCGACGGCACCGTCAACTTCCTCTACGGCATCCCGCAGTACGCCGTCTCCCTGGCCGCGGAGGTCGACGGCGAGGCTGTCGCCGGCGTGGTCGTCGACGTCGCCAAGGAGGTCGTCTACCTCGCCCGCCCCGGTGCCGACGGCGCCACCGTGGCCCTGCGTGACGGCGTACCGATCTCAGTGGGGGAGCCGCGCCCGCTCGCGCAGCGGCTGATCGGCACCGGCTTCTCCTACGTCACCGACGTCAAGGTGGTCCAGGTGGCCGCGGTCGGCCGGCTGCTGCCGCGGATCCGCGACGTGCGCCGCCTCGGGTCCTGCGCCCTCGACCTGTGCCACGTCGCCGAGGGACTGCTCGACGGCTACGTCGAGGAGGGCGTCAACCCGTGGGACCACGCGGCCGGCGGTCTGATCGCCCGCGCGGCGGGTGCCCGCACCGAGACCGCGCCCGGCGCGGCGGGCCTCACGCTGCTGCTGTGCGGTCCCTCACACGGGTTCGACGAGCTGCGCTCGGCGACCCGTGAGTGCGGGTTCTGGGCGGAATAGCGCGGTATCGGAAGTGGTTCTGGGCACCGTCGACGAACCGGGGTGGTCCCGCCCGCCGGGATGGTGCATGATCTGCCGCGCCGGACCGGGGGCCACCGGCGGCCGGGACATCCAGGGGCAGTGATTTTCGAGGGGAGTGAGCGACGCGATGGCGACTGACTACGACGCACCGCGCAAGAACGAGGAAGAGCAGTCCGAGGAGAGCATCGAGGAGCTCAAGGCTCGTCGGCACGACAAGAACTCCGGCAAGGTCGACGAGGACGAGACCGAGGCCGCCGAGTCCTTCGAGCTGCCCGGCGCCGACCTCTCCCACGAGGAGCTGGCGGTCGAGGTGATGCCCAAGCAGGAGGACGAGTTCACCTGCATGAGCTGCTTCCTCGTGCACCACCGCAGCCAGCTCTCGGACGAGAAGAAGATGATCTG
>JAOPXU010000053.1 GCA_025964985.1 Nocardioides sp. | reverse complement strand
GGGCAGATTCCGCGACTATGGCCGCCGCCTCGGACATTCGCGATCGGGCGCTCGGGCTATGCGACTGAGTTCTAGCCGTGTAGAGCATGCACGTGAACCACCTGACGAACCTCAGCGCGTGTGGGGGCAAACGGCATTGCGCTCTGGCTCAGGTCCACAAGGGCGTCGTGCTGACGCCTCCGCCTTACTTCTTGTCGCGGGGAGGGAACGGGTCGTTCCCGGGCGACCGTGTCGGAGTCCCGGATCTGACCGTTCGGACGGTGGGTGACGACCTCCCCGCCACCGGCACGACGAACGATGTCTCCGGCACGGCTCTGGGCGGCCTTCTGGGTATCCGTGTGCGCACTGGCGCGCTTCGAGCCGGGCGCGACGACATCCCACCCGCCCGACGGGTTTGGGACCACGTGCCGACGGTTGCTGTTACTGGACATTTGATCTCCATGAACAGCCCGCCCGGGACTGAGCGCCCTCCCCGGTTGTGAGGAGGACTGAAGGACTCGTATGCTCGACGGCAGCCTGCTACCAAGTGGCTCACCGACGGTCACTGACCTCGGGCAGAGGGCGGCTCCGTTGGCGCGGAGTCGCCCTGTTTGCTGTTCAGTTACACGTCCCGAAGGACGTGAGTCCATTCTCCCACAGCCCACCGACAACACCACGGGCTCACGCCGCGCCCTGTGGACGACCTGCGACCGCTGACGGCCTTGTTGAAGCCGAGGGAGCGGCGGCGAACGGGTCACCGAGGACGGGCCATTCGTCAGAAGCCGTCCTGCTGGGGATCGCAGAGCCGGGACTAGGGCAATCCGGTCCAGGAATTCTCCAGTTCAGTCCGGGAACACTCTCGAAGGTCCGGGATTCCACCGGCACAGGCAACTGAACAAGCACCTGTTCAATTCAAGCGGAGAATCTCAGCAGCCGGTTCGGTCGTCAACTCGACATGACATCGCGAAATGACATTCAGCTTTTCCAAACGCAGCAGGCTCAGTGAGCCATGTCGACGAAGCGCGAGTAGTGGCCCTGGAAGGCCACCGTGATGTCGCGGGTGGCGCCGTTGCGGTGCTTGACCACGAGCAGGTCGGCCTCGCCGGGGCGGGTCGACTCCTTCTCGTAGACGTCGTCGCGGTGCAGCAGGATCACCATGTCGGCGTCCTGCTCGAGCGAGCCGGACTCACGCAGGTCGCTCATCATCGGGCGCTTGTCGCCGCGCTGCTCGGGACCACGGTTGAGCTGGGACAGCGCGATGATCGGCAGCTCGAGCTCCTTGGCGAGCAGCTTGATCTGACGGGAGAACTCGGAGACCTCGAGCTGGCGCGACTCGACCTTCTTGCCCGAGCTCATCAGCTGCATGTAGTCGATGACGATGAGCTTGAGGTCGTGGCGCTGCTTGAGCCGGCGAGCCTTGGCGCGGATCTCCATCATCGTCATGTTGGGGCTGTCGTCGATGAACATCGGCGCTGACGAGACCTTGCCCATGTGGCGGGCGAGCTTGTCCCAGTCGCCCTCCTGCATGTTGCCGTTGCGGATGTGGTTGAGCGGGATCTTGGCCTCGGCGGAGAGCAGGCGCATCGTGATCTCGGAGCGGGTCATCTCGAGGCTGAAGAAGCAACTGGTGAGGTTGTTGGCGATGGACGCCGAGCGGCACAGGTCGAGCGCGAAGGTCGACTTGCCCATGGCGGGACGCGCCGCGACGATGATCATCTGCCCGGAGTGCAGACCGTTGGTGAGGTCGTCGAGGTCGGCGAACCCGGTCGGGACGCCGTAGAGACCGGCCTCGCGGTTGCTGATGGCCTCGATCTCGTCGAGGACCCCCTCCATGATGTCGCTGAGCGGGGCGTAGTCCTCGGCGTTGCGCTTGTCGGTGATCTGGTAGATCTCGGCCTGCGCGCGGTCGACGATGTCGTCGACCTGGCCCTCGCCGGCGTAGCCGTACTGGGCGATGCGGGTGCCGGCGTCGACCAGGCGGCGCAGGATCGCCTTCTCGTGGACGATCTGGGCGTAGAACTCGGCGTTGGCGGCGATCGGGACGTTGGCGGCCAGCGTGTGCAGGTAGGAGGCGCCACCCACCTTGGCCAGCTCGCCGCGGCGCT
Source organism: Nocardioides sp. (assembly GCA_025964985.1). Lineage (GTDB taxonomy): Bacteria > Actinomycetota > Actinomycetes > Propionibacteriales > Nocardioidaceae > Nocardioides. Next base: position 5,433 of record JAOPXU010000053.1, on the reverse strand, counting down.
GCAGCTCGGCGGCGACGGTGATCATGTCGACCGGCTCACCGCGGCCGAACAGGTCGATGATCGCGTCGTGGATGACCTCGTGGCTGGGCCGGTAGAAGTCGACGCCGCGCAGGACCTCGGAGACCTCGGCGACGGCGTCCTTGGAGATGAGCATCGAGCCCAGCACCGACTGCTCGGCCGCCATGTCCTGCGGCGGGGTGCGGTCACCGGCCGAGCGCGGGGCGTTGCCCGGCTCGTAGGGCGCCGGACCGTCGCCCCAGGGGTCACCGGGACCGTCGTAGGACGGCGGCTCGGGCAGCCCGCGGCTGTCGGACTCGGTGAGGCTCACGCACTACTCCCGCGATGTGGTGGAGGACGGGTGGACGGGCAGGCTGGGTCCGACCGTAGGGGCGCCCACCGACAGTGCTCGGTGGGCAGACCTCCGGTCGGCGCGGGCCGGCTCGGTGTGGGGGCACCGTGCGCACGCGAGGAGCTGACCCGGGTGAACCTACGGGTCCGGGGCGCCGGGGGACAGCCCGTTGTCCACAGGCCTTGTGGATAACTAGCCCCACCCCGTGGACGACACGCCGAGCGGTGTGCACAGCCTGGGGAGCAGCCTGTGGAACGAGGTCACCCTTGCGGGTGGTACAAGCCTCTGACCTGCACAAACGCGAAGCCACAGGGTGTGGAACCAAATAGATCCGACATTTCTTCGTTCACCCGACGTCCACCCGGGCGTGTCCCGCCGGGATGTCGACACCGTCGGCCCCCAGGACGCTTGTCCACAGAAATCCGAGGTTTTCCACCGGTCGGCCGGGCGAACTGCGGGACAGCCGGCTCACTACTGTGCTAGCCGTGCGAACGACCGACCGGGAGATCATCAGGCTGGCCGGGCCGGCCTTCCTGGCCCTGGTCGCGGAGCCCTTGTTCCTGCTCACCGACGCGGCCGTCGTCGGCCACCTCGGCACCGCCGAGCTGGCCGGCCTGGGCATCGCGGCGGTGGTCCTGCAGACCGCCGTGGGGCTGTGTGTCTTCCTCGCCTACGGCACCACGGCCGGCGTCGCCCGGCTGCTCGGCGCCGGCGACCGCCGCGGTGCGCTCGCCCTCGGGCTCGACGGCATCTGGCTCGCGGTCGGCCTGGGTGCGGTCCTCACCGTCCTGGGCGTCCTGCTGACCGGCCCGCTGGTCGCCGCCTTCGGCGTCGACGAGCAGGTCGAGGGGTTCGCGACGACCTACCTGCGCATCGCCTTCCTCGGCACGGCCCCGCTCCTGGTCATGCTCGCGGCGACCGGCGTGCTGCGCGGGCTGCAGGACACCCGCACGCCGCTCGTCGTCGCCGTCGGGGGCAACCTCGTCAACGTCGTCCTCAACGTCGTGCTGGTCCACGGCGCCGGACCCGTGCCCGGCGTCGGCATCGCCGGGTCGGCCTGGGGCTCGGTCGTGGCGCAGGTGGCCTCGGCCGCCGCACTGGCCTGGGTCGTCGTCCGCGGCGCCCGCCGCCACGACGCGTCGTTGCGGCCCGACCTGTCCGGCGTGCGCGCGGCCGCCCGGGCCGGCGTCGCCCTCGTGGTGCGCACCCTCACCCTGCGCGCCGCCCTGCTCGTCACGACGTACGCCGTGGCGCTCGGCTCGGGCGGCTCCCCCGACGAGGTCGCGACCCACCAGCTGGCGATGACGCTGTGGGGGTTCCTCGCGTTCGTGCTCGACGCCATCGCCATCGCCGCGCAGGCCATCACCGGTCGTGCGCTCGGTGCCGGTGACGTCGCCGGCACCCGCGAGCTGACCCGCCGGATGGTCACCTGGGGCTGGGCCAGCGGGCTGGTCACCGGCGTGCTGCTGGCCGCGGTGAGCCCGCTGCTCGCGCCGGTGTTCACCGACGACCCCGACGTGCCCGGCCTGCTCGTGCCCGTCCTGCTCGTCGCCGCCGTCGGGCAGCCCGTCGCCGGCGTCGTCTTCGTGCTGGACGGGGTGCTGATCGGGGCCGGGGACGGTCGCTACCTGGCCTGGGCCGGCCTCGGCGTCGCACTGCTCTACGCCCCGCTCACCCTGGCCGCCGTCGCCTGGGGCGGGGGCGGGCTCGTGACGGTCTGGGTGCTGTTCGCGGGCCTCTTCATGACCGGGCGCCTGGCGACACTCCTGCACCGCGCCCGGGGCGACGTCTGGATGCGCACCGGCTCTACCCTGGGCGCGTGAAGCCGCTCCAGGCCGTCGCCATGGGCATGGTCGTGATCCTGCTCGTGGTCCAGGCCGGCGACGTCGACCTGCTGGCCAACCCGTTCGGCTGGGTGCTCGTGCTCGTCGGGGTACGCCAGCTGCCCGCCGACGTCGACCTGCGCTCCACCCTGCTCGTGCTCGCCGGGCTGGCGCTGCTGGTCTCGCTGCCGCTGTGCGTGCCGTCGGTCGTCGAGGCGCTCGACGACGCCGACGAGTCGCTGGCCTGGGCCCTCAACCTGCCGCAGTTCGGCACCTACCTGCTGCTCAGCCTGGTGCTGTCACGCGCGGCGGTGGAGCACGGCGACCGGGCGGCCGGGGCGTGGTGGAGCACGATGGTGCTCGGCTTCGCCGCGGTGCTCGTGCTGCCGGTCCTGATCTTCGGCGGCGGCCTCGACGGGCTCGAGGCCCTGGCCGGCCTGCTCGTCGGCCTGGTGCCGACCATCGCGATCGTGCTGCTGTTCGTCCACGCCGGCCGGGCCTGGGCCGGAGCGCCGGCCGTGCCGTCGCCGCCGGCGGCGGGGAACGTCTAGCCGCCCAGGACGCACGACGGCCGCCCACCGGGAGTCCCGGGGGCGGCCGACGAGAGCCTGGAGCGGTGCTGTCAGGCGGGGATGACGTTGAGCGACACGGTCGCCGAGACGTCGTCGTGGAGCTTGACCGACACGGTGTGGGCGCCGAGCGACTTGATCGGGTTGGTGACCACGATCGTGCGCTTGTCGACGCTCTCGCCGGAGACCTCGGAGAGGGCACCGGCGAGGTCACCGAGGGTGACGGTGCCGAACAGGCGGCCGTTGGCACCGGCGCGGACCTTGACGTCCACGGCGGAGGCCTCGAGCTTGGCCTTGATCTGACCGGCGTGGTCGTGGTCGCGCACCGAGCGGCTCGCACGAGCGGCCTTGATCGAGTCGACCTGCTTCTGGCCGCCACGGGTCCAGCGGACCGCGACGTTGCGCGGGATGAGGTAGTTGCGGCCGTAGCCGTCCTTGACCTCGACGATGTCGCCCGGCGAACCGAGGCCGTCGACCTCTTGGGTGAGGATGAGCTTCATGGTGTCGACTCCCTCTCTCAGCGACCGGTGGAGGTGTAGGGCAGGAGCGCCAGCTCGCGGGCGTTCTTGACCGCGATGGCCACGTCGCGCTGGTGCTGGACGCAGTTGCCGGTCACGCGCCGGGCGCGGATCTTGCCGCGGTCGGAGATGAACTTGCGGAGCAGGGTGGTGTCCTTGTAGTCGACACCGGTCGCCTTCTCCTTGCAGAACTGGCAGACCTTCTTCTTCGGCTTGCGCAGGATTGCCTTGGCCATGGTGGTGCTTCCCTTCTAGAAGCCCGACGCGGAGGTCGGCATGGTTGGGGTGGATGGATGTGTGGCCCGCTGGCGGGCCGGGTGGAGCAGGATCAGAACGGGGGCTCGTCGGAGCCCACACCGGGAGCAGCCCACGGGTCGTTGGCCGGCGGACGTCCGCCGCCCTGACCGCCCTGGCCGCCCTGACCGCCGCCGCCCTGGCTGGGGGGCGGGGTGGCCCACGGGTCGTCGGCCTGGCCGCCGCCACCGCCGCCACCGGAGTAGCCGCCGCCGCCGCCGGCAGGGGCACCGCCGCCACCGGAGTAGCCGCCACCGCCGCCGGGCGCGCCGCCGCCGGAGCGACTCGCGCGCACGACCTTGGCCGTGGCGAACTTCAGGGACGGGCCGATCTCGTCGACGTCGACCTCGAAGGAGGTCCGCTTGTTGCCCTCGCGGTCCTCCCACGAACGGGCGCGCATGCGTCCGTTGACGATGACCCTGGTGCCCTTCTGGAGCGACTCGGCGACGTTCTCCGCCGCCTGGCGCCAGATGGAGCAGCGCAGGAACATGGCCTCGCCGTCCTCCCACTCGTTGGTCTGCTTGTTCAGCGTGCGAGGGGTGGAGGCGACGGTGAAGTTGGCCACCGCCGCGCCGGAGGGGGTGAAGCGCAGCTCCGGGTCGTCGGTGATGTTGCCGACCACGGTGATGACGGTCTCGCCGGCCATGTCAGGTCTCCCTAGGGTGCTCTCGTAAGTGATCCGTTGGTTGTCGGTGCGCCCATCGTGGCGCGGCCCACCGACAGTGACCAGTGCTCATCCACAGGGGACGAGCACCGATCGGTGCCGCATCGACGCTCAGTGAGCGTCGGGGCGCATCACCTTGGTGCGCAGGATCGACTCGTTGAGCCCGAGCTGCCGGTCGAACTCCTTGACCGTGGCCGGCTCGGCCTGCAGGTTGATGACGGCGTAGATGCCCTCGGCGTTCTTGACGCCGTCGGCGTTCTTGATCTCGTAGGCGAGGCGACGACGGCCCCAGACCTCGATCTTGTCAACGGTCCCGCCGTCGTTGCGGACGACGTTGAGGTACTTGTCGAGCGACGGCTCGACGGTCCGCTCCTCGAGGCTGGGCTCGAGGATGACCATCACTTCGTAGGCACGCACAGCGTTCCTACCTCCTGTGGACTTCGCGGCCACGGTCTCTCCGTGGCAGGAGGGTGCTTCGGCACTTCATCCCCTGCTCCGACCCGTCGGTGGGCGGGCACGAGGACAGGGCAGATTAGCAGCGGGCCGCGACCCCGGCGCAATCCGTGGACCGACCGGTGCCCGGCCCGGTGCCTGTGGAGGAGCGCCGGCGCCCCGGGCGCCGTCGTGGCACCGTCGGGCCCGTGCCGTACGCCGACCCTCCCCTCGCCGGCCGCTACCACCTGCTCGAGGTGGTCGGCACCGGTGGCATGGGCGCGGTGTGGCGCTCCTGGGACCTGCGCGAGCAGCGGTTCGTGGCGGTCAAGGTGCTGCGCCGCCACGACGGCGACCACCTGCTCCGCTTCGTGCGCGAGCAGGCCGTGCGCATCGACCACCCCCACGTGACCGCGCCCACCGGCTGGGTCGCCGACGACGACCGGGTCGCGTTCGCCATGCAGCTCAGCCGCGGCGGCTCCCTGGCCGACCTGGTGGCCGACCGGCGGGGCGAGCCGCTCGGGGCGGCGTACGTCGCCGAGCTGCTCGACCAGCTGCTCGACGGCCTCGCGGCGGTGCACGCCGCGGGCGTCGTCCACCGCGACCTCAAGCCGGCCAACCTGCTGCTCGAGGCGACCGGGCGCGGACGTCCGCACCTGCGCATCGGCGACTTCGGCGTGGCCGCGCTGCTCGGGCGGCGGGCCGAGCCGGCCGGCACCTCGGTCGGCACCACCGGCTACGCCGCCCCCGAGCAGCTGCGCGGGGCGCCGCCCGACCCGCGCCA
>JAOPXU010000034.1 GCA_025964985.1 Nocardioides sp. | reverse complement strand
ACCAGCGCGGCCGGCTGGCCGAGGTAGTCGGCGAGCTCGCGCTCGAGGTCGGCGTGCAGCTCGAGCGAGCCGGTCACCAGGCGCGAGGCGCCGGCGCCGCCGCCCCACTGCTCTGCCGCGGCGACCGCACCGGCCACCACCCGCGGGTCGCGGGCCAGGCCGAGGTAGTCGTTGCCGGCCAGGTCGATGGTCGGGTCGTCGGACCGGCGCGGACGGAGCACCCGCTGCAGCGCGGACGTGTCACGCTCGGCGGCCTGCTCGGCCAGCCACCGCTCCCAGCCCATCAGCCGACCTCGGCCGCGCGGGCCACGGCCCGGCAGATCTGGTCGACGTCGGCGTCGGTGGCGACGTAGGGAGGCATCGTGTAGACGAGGTCGCGGAACGGTCGCAGCCACACACCCTCCTCGGCCGCCGCCTGCGTCGCCTTGACCACGTCGACGGGGTGGTCGAGCTGGACGACGCCGACCGCGCCGAGCGTGCGCACGCCGGGCAGCCCGGCCAGGCCGGCGGTGAGGCGCGCACCGACGCGGGCGACCTGGGCCGCCCAGCCGCCGCCGTCGGTGACGAGCAGGTCGAGCGAGGCCAGCGCGACGGTGCAGGCCAAGGCGTTGCCCATGAACGTCGGGCCGTGCATCAGCACGCCGGAGTCGGAGTCGGAGATGCCACGGGCGACCTCGTCGGTGCACATCGCCGCGGCCAGCGTCAGGTAGCCGCCGGACAGCGCCTTGCCGACGCACATCACGTCGGGCACGACGCCGGCGTGGTCGGCGGCCCACAGCTCGCCGGTGCGCCCGAAGCCCGTGGCGATCTCGTCGAGGACCAGCAGGAACCCGTGCTCGTCGGTGACCTCGCGCATCACGCGCAGGCAGGCCGGGTCGTAGACCCACATGCCGCCGGCGCCCTGGAGCACCGGCTCGACGATGACCGCCGCCACCTCGTCGCGGTGCTCGGCGGCCAGGCGCCGGAAGTCCGCCGCCCAGCCCTCCACGTCGCCGCCGGGTGCGGGCGGTCGCGGGGCGAAGACCTGCTCGGGCAGCAGCCCGGCCCACATCGAGTGCATCCCGCCGTCGGGATCGCACACGCTCATGCAGCCGAACGTGTCGCCGTGGTAGCCGCCGCGCACCGTGAGCATCCGCCGGCGCTCGGGCCGGCCGCGTCCGCGCTGCCACTGCAGGGCCATCTTGAGCGCCACCTCGACCGACACCGAGCCCGAGTCGGCGAGGAAGACCCGCTCCAGGCCGGCCGGGGCCAGCGACACGAGCCGCTCGGCCAGCCGCACCGCCGGGGCGTTGGTCAGCCCGCCGAACATGACGTGGGCCAGGTCGACCGAGCGTACCGCCGCGTCGAGCTCGGGCCGCCCGTACCCGTGGATCGCGGCCCACCACGACGACATCCCGTCGACCAGCTCGGTGCCGTCGTCGAGCCGCAGCCGTACGCCGCTCGCCCCGGTCACCATCCGCACCGGCGTGGGGTCGGTCATCGACGTGTAGGGGTGCCAGACGTGCTCTCGGTCGTAGGCGAGCAGGTGCTCAGACATGGTCGATCACGGGAGTCATGGGGCTGTCACGGTCAGGCGTTGGGCGCGACCGTGGTGCCGGCGCCGCGGCGGCGCTTGGCCGGGTCGCGCTCGGCGGAGGTCTCCGGCACCTCGGGGGCCGCGCCGAGCACGACGAACCCGTTGTCGCGGATGAGCTCGAGGTCGGCCTCGGCGGCCTGGCCCTCGGACGTGAGGTAGTCGCCGAGGAAGATCGAGTTGGCGACGTGGAGCGCCAGGCCCTGCAGGGAGCGCAGGTGCATCTCGCGGCCGGCGGCGATGCGCACCTCGCGGTCGGGGCACACGAAGCGGGCCATCGCGAGGATCTTGAGGCAGCGGGTGGGGTCGAGCTCCCACGTGTTCTCGTAGGGGGTGCCGTCGAAGGGCATCAGGAAGTTGATCGGGATCGAGTCGGACTCGAGCTCGCGCAGCGCGAACAGGGCCTCGACCAGCTGCTCGTCGCTCTCGCCGAGACCGGCGATCAGGCCGCTGCAGGGGGAGAGCCCGGCGGCCTTGGCCTTGCCCACGGTGTCGACGCGGTCGGCGTAGGTGTGGGTCTGCACGATCGTGTCGTGGTGGGACTCGGCGGTGTTGATGTTGTGGTTGTAGGCGTCGACGCCGGCCTCGCGCAGCCGCTCGGCCTGGCCGTCCTTGAGCAGCCCGAGGCACGCGCACACCTCGACCTGGGGGTGCTCGGCCTTGATCGCGCCGACCATGTCGGTGACGCGGTCGATGTCCTTGTTGGTCGGGCCGCGGCCGCTGGAGACCATGCAGACGCGGGTGGCGCCGCCCTTGAGGCCGGCCCCGGCGGCCTCGAGGGCCTCGCCGGTCTGCAGCCACTTGTACTTCAGGATGTCGGCCTGCGAGCCGAGCGCCTGGGAGCAGTAGTTGCAGTTCTCGGGGCACAGGCCCGACTTGAGGTTGACCAGGTAGTTGACCTTGACGGTGTTGCCGAAGAAGCGGCGCCGCAGGCGCCCGGCCGCCGCCACGACGTCGAGCAGCTCGTCGTCGTGGGCTCGCAGGACGGCGAGGGCGTCGTCCTCGGTGGCCGGCTTGCCGTCGAGGATCGAGCTGGCCAGCTGGTCGAAGGACGTCCGCGCAGTCATGCCCGCCAGTATGCCGATCCGCTGCTCCCGCCCGGTCACGGGTCCACGGGTCAGGAGAGGTGGTGCGCGTCGCTCTCGAGGTCGACGACGGCCCCGGTCTGCTCGGCCAGCACCAGGGCGCCGGCCAGGTCGATGCGCGCGTCGCGCAGCCTGGCGCCGGTCAGGTCGGCCCCGCCGAGCTGGGCGCCGCGCAGGTCGGTTCCGGTCAGGTCGGCGCCGCGCAGCAGCGCGCCCTCCAGGTGGGCGCCGCGCAGGTCGGAGCCCGCCAGGCTCGCCATGGACAGGTCGGCGTCGCGCAGGTCGCTGTCGCTGAGGTCGAGGCGGCCGAGGTCGGCACCGCGGGCGGTGATGCCCTGCCAGACGCCGTCGGAGACCTTCATCGGCCGCGTGGTGCACCGGCGGAACTCCGATCCGGTCATCTTGCACCCCTCGAAGGTCGCGTCGAAGAAGTTGACGCCGTCAAAGGTGCACCCCACGAACGCGGAGTGGACGTGCGTCGAGGCGTTGAAGCGGCACGCCCGGAACACGCAGGCCTCGAACACCGCGCCGCTGGTCCTCACCTCGGTGAGGTCGACGTCGACGAACGTGACCCCGACGTGGCGCACCGCCCCGAGGTCCTCGCCGTACCAGTCCTCGCCCGTGATCGTCTGCGCCCCCGCCATCGGCTGATCATCCCTCGTATGGTGCCGGGGTGCGAGCCCCTGACGCCGACGGACCGCGCGGCTGGATGCTCCTCGTCGTCGTCGCTGCGGTGTCGACCCTGGTCTGCGGGATGGCTGCCGTGCTCGTGTCGACCGGGATCGACCGTCGCCACGAGAGCAGACCGGTGCCGGGCGGGGTGACCACCACGGGGACCGTCACCGCGGTCGAGCAGGAGCAGTCAGGGAAGGGCCCGGTCTGGTTCGCCGTCGCCGAGTACGTCGACGACCGCGGCCGACGCCACACGACGCGCAGCTCCGCCGGCGACGAGGAGCCGCGCGTGGGTGCGCAGGTGCGGATCTCCTACGACCCCGAGCGCCCCGAGGTCGCGCACGACCTCACCACCGGCGCCGACATCTGGAAGTACCAGTTCTACGGAGGCGTGGTGCTGCTGGTCCTCACCGCCGTCACGGTCCCGCTGGGCGTGCGCGTGCTCGTCGTCCGCCGGCGACGTGGGGCTCATCAGCGGTAGGGCGCGACCGGGTTGGCGAGGGTTCCGGCGTACATCAGCGACTCGGCCTGGTCGGTGAGGTCGACCATCTGCAGCGTGTTGCGCAGCTGCAGCCGGTTGAGGCAGGAGTGGTCGAACTCGTCGCGGAACAGGTCGTACGCCGCCGCCTGGGCGGCCAGGTGGGGGTGGTCCTCGGCGTGGCGGTGCAGGCAGGCGGCCACCTCGGCCCAGAAGTCCTGGGCGTCCAGCAGGCCGTCGACGTGCAGGATCGCGGCCAGGTGGCGCAGGACGCCGTCGAAGACGTCGGTGTGCAGCGCGAGCGCCTTGACGTCGTCGCTGACCTTGATCCGCACGCGCTCGACGTCGGGCGGCAGCGGTTGGTCGCCCATCACCGCGACCTCCTCGCCGATGTCCTTCATCAGCGCCCGCACCGGCACGTGGTCGCGCAGCACGAGCACCAGGTTCTCGCCGTGCGGCATGAACGCCAGGTCGTGGGCGAGCAGGCAGTGCACGACCGGGCGCACGTAGGCGTCCAGGTAGGCCGCGAGCCACGCCCGCGGCGCCAGGCGCGAGGCCTCGACGAGCGCCACGGCGAACGAGCGGCCGTCGGCGTCGCGGTGCAGCAGCGACGCCATGGTCGCCAGGGACTCCCCGTCACCGAGCCGCGCGACCGGGCTCTCGCGCCACAGGGCGGCGAGCATCTTCTGCTGCGGTGACCGCACGCCGTGGCTCTCGGCGAGCCGGTGGAAGACGTCGCCGGTGTAGCCGATCGCGGCCCGCTCGCGCAGCACCGAGAAGCCGCAGCCGACCAGCGTGGGGTCGGCGGCCACGACGTCGTGGACGAAGTCGTTGATCGCCGGTGTCGGGCCCATGTAGGCAGGGGAGAGGCCGCGCAGGAAGCCCATGTTCTGGACCGCCAGCGCCGTCTTCACGTAGTGGCGCTGCGGGTGGTCGAGGTTGAAGAACGTCCGGATCGACTGCTGCGCCTGGTAGTCGTCCGGCCCCTCGCCGAGCCCGACCAGGTCGCGGCGCGCGAGGTCGGGGGCGAACGTGACCGCCACCTTGTCTGTCCACTGCCACGGGTGCAGCGGCATCAGCAGGTAGTCGGCCGGGTGCAGGCCCAGCCCGCACAGCCGCGCGTCGAACGCCGCCCGCACGTCGGCGTCGAGCTCGCCGGCGTAGAGGTCGTCCTCGGTGAGCCCGGCTCCGAGGGAGAGCCGGCCGAGCGAGCGGCGTACGGCGACCCAGACGAGCCGCACCCGCGACGAGGTCTCGGGGGCGTAGGCGAGGTAGTCGTCGAGGCTGTAGCCGATGCGCCCGTTGTTGGCCACGAAGCCCGGGTGGCCCTCGGTCATCGCCGCCTCGACCTCCTGGTAGCCGGCCTCGACGAGGTCGGCGACCGGCGTGCGGCTGTGCGTCCACTTCCAGGCCGACGACGCGACGGTGGCGGCCAGCTCCTCGAGGTAGACCGGGAGCAGGGCGTCGGGGATGCCGAGCAGCGGCGCCATCTCGACGACCAGCTCCTGCACGTCGAGGTCGGCCGGTCGCCCGTCGACGGTGCGGGTCAGGGTGGCCTCGTCGACGGCCCAGTGCTCGAGCGGCAGCCGCTGCGCCTCGAAGCTGTACCGCGTGCGCCCGTCGGGGGAGACGAGCACCCAGCCCGGCTCGGGCGCGAGCAGCCGCTCGTGGGTGAGCTCGCTGATGGCCTTGGCGACCAGGTGGCGCTGGACGGCGGCGAGGGCGTCAGGGTGCAGGTGGTCGGCGTTCACCGGTGGGCCTCCCAGTCGGAGCGGGTGCAGAACGACAGCGCCGCCTGCTTGCCGGGCAGGTCGACGACCCGCTCGACGACGAAGCCGGCCTCCCTGTTGAGGACGGCGACCCGGTCGTTGCGCACGTCGGGCTCGACCACGACCCGGTGCACGGCCGGGTCGGAGAAGCAGTGCTCCATCACGGCGGCGAAGACCCGGCGGGTGAAGCCGTGCCGGACGCGGGTGCCGGGCCCGACCAGGAGGTGCATGCCGAGGTCGCCCGGCCGCAGCTCGGCAAGCCCGGCCAGGCCGACCGCCGGCGCCAGCACCGGGTCGTAGGTCTCGGCCAGGAACGCCGGCTCCCCGTCGACGGTGCCCAGCCACGCGTCGTGGTGGGGGTCCGCGGCGATGTTGCGGTAGTCGGCGGCGACCTCCTCGGGCGTGGCGTCCTGCATCATCCAGAACGACGATCGCGGGTGCGTCACCCAGCCGTGCAGGCGCTCGGCGTGGGCGTCGACGTCGAGCGGCTCGAGGGTGATCACGCGTCGGCCCCCCTCAGGTGGTCGGGGACCCCGAAGCTCTGCACCGCGATCCGCTTCTCGACCGGGTAGACCTCGCGGCCGGTGAGCGCGGCGATGATCACGGAGTTGCGGAAGGCGCCCATGCCGAGGTCGGCGGCGACGAAGCCGTGGGTGTGCTCCTCGGCGTTCTGCACGAAGACCTCGTGGCCGGTGCGGTCGACGGCGTACGACGAGGACGCGAGGAAGCGGCCGTCGTCGTCGAGCACGAGACGGTCGCGGATGCCGTCGAGGAACGCCGGCACCTGCGAGGTGTAGCCGGTGGCGAGGACCAGGCCGTCGGTGGTGAGCCCGAAGGCCTCGTCGGTCTCGGTGTGGTGCAGGTCGAGCCGGACCCCGTCGGCGGTCGGCCGGGCGTCGACGACCTCGGTGTTGGTGACCAGCGTCGTGCGCGGACCGTGGCCAGAGACCCGCAGCCGGTAGTGGAGGTCGAAGATCGCGTCGACCAGGTCGCCGCTGATGCCCTTGTAGAGAGAGCGCTGCTCGCGGAGGAGATCGGTGCGCACGTCGGCGGGGAGGCCCTGAAAGTAGGAGGTGTACTCCGGCGACGTCATCTCCAGCGTGAGCTTGGTGTACTCCATCGGGAAGAACCGCGGGCTGCGCGTGAGCCACGTCAGCGTGTAGTCGTGGTCGGGGCTCTCCGAGAGCAGGTCGTGATAGATCTCCGCCGCGCTCTGCCCACTGCCGACGACGGTGATCGAGCGGCGCTGCTGCATCGCTGTCTTGTGCCCGAGGTAGTCGGCGGAGTGGCAGACGCCGTCACGACCGACGAGGTCGACCAACGGTGCCGGCACCCGCGGACGGGTCCCGACGCCCAGCACGAGCCGGCGTCCGCGCACGACGTCGCCGGTCGCCGTCGTCACGACGTACGCCGACCCGTCGTGCTCGACGGCGGTCGCGGCCTGCCCGAACCGCACCGAGCCGACGCCCTCGGCCGCCCAGCGGCAGTAGTCGTCGTACTCGCGGCGCAGGGGGTAGAACGACTCGCGGATGTAGAACGGGTAGAGGGTGCCGGTCTCCTTGAGCCAGCTGAGGAACGACCAGCGCGAGGTCGGGTCGGCCATCGTCACCAGGTCGGCGAGGAACGGCACCTGCAGCGTCGCGTCGTCGAGCATCATCCCGGGGTGCCAGGCCAGCTCGTCGCGGGCCTCGAGGAAGACGCAGTCGAGGTCCTCGACGGGGTCGGCCAGGCAGGCCAGGCCGAGGTTGAAGGGTCCGACGCCGATGCCGACGACGTCGTGCACGGCGCTCACGCGACGTCCTCGGCCGCGAGCAGCTCGTCACCGATCGCGACGACCTCGTCGACGATGCCGAGGATGTCGGCGGCGGTGGCCATCGGGTTGAGCAGGGTGAGCTTGAGCCAGGACCGGCCGGCGACCTTGGTGCCGGCGACCATCGCCGCGCCGCGTGCGTGCAGGGCCGAGCGGATGAGCGGCGCCAGGCGGTGCGCCTCCTCGACGGACAGCCCGGGCGGCCGGTAGCGGAACACGACGGTGCTCAGCTGCGGGTCGGCGGCGAGCTCGACGTCGTCGCGCCGGAGCAGCGCGGCACCGACCTCGGTGGCCAGGTCGACGACGTCGTCGACGTAGCCGCCGATGGTGTCGGGCCCCATGATCCGCAGCGTCATCCAGAGCTTGAGCGCGTCGAAGCGGCGCGTGGTCTGCAGGCTCTTGTCGACCTGGTTGGGGTGCCCGGCACCCGTCGGGTCGTGCGGGTTGAGGTAGTCGGCGTGCCAGGTGACGTGGCCCAGGTGGGCGCCGTCGGCGACCAGGAGCGCGCTCGAGCTCACCGGCTGGAACCACGTCTTGTGGTAGTCGACGGTGACCGAGTCGGCCCGCTCGATCCCGGCCAGCCAGCCGCGTCGGGTGGTCGAGGCGAGCAGCCCGCCGCCGTACGCCGCGTCGACGTGGAGCCACGCGCCGTGGGCGTGCGCCAGCCGGGCGACGTCCTCGAGCGGGTCGATGGCGCCGAAGTCGGTGGTGCCGGCGGTGGCGACCACGGCCATCGCGTGGTGCCCGTCGGCCGCGATCGTGGCGAGGGCGTCGGACAGAGCCGTCGGGTCCATCCGGCGCCGAGCGTCGACGGCGACGGTCCGCACGGCCGCGTCGCCGAGGCCGAGCAGGCGGGCGGCCTTCTGCACGCTGAAGTGGCCGTCGGTCGAGGCCACGACCCGCAGGTCCTCGGGACGGGCGCCGGTGGCGAGCGCCTGGTCGCGGGCGAGGAGCAGGGCCTGGAGGTTGGACTGGGTGCCGCCGCTGGTGAAGACGCCGTCGGCTGCCGGGCCGAAGCCGATGCGCGCCGCCGTCCACTCGACGAGGCGGCGCTCGATGAACGTGCCGCCGACGCTCTGGTCGAACGTGTCGAGGCTGGAGTTGACCCCGCTGACGAACACCTCGGCGAGCAGCGCCGGGATGACGACCGGGCAGTTGAGGTGGGCGGCGTACGTCGGCTCGTGGAACCACACGGCGTCGTCGAGGTAGAGCCGGCTCATCTCTTCGAGCGCGGCGTCCACGTCGAGCAGCGGGCGGTCGAGGTCGACGTCGGCGACCGGCTTGGCGGCGGGGCCGGGGGCGACGCCGGTCGACGGGCCGCCGACCCGGTCGAGGGCCGCCACCAGGTGGTCGACGCCGCGGCGCATGGTGTCGGCGTAGTCGGCGGCGTGGTGGGGGTGGAAGAGGTGCGAGAGCGGGTGGGGCGGGGTGGGGACTGCCATAGGAGGTCCTTCCGAGATGAGGTAAGGCTTACCTTACTCACATCTGAGGGTGCAGACCCTCGCGCGTCGCAGCAGCGGTCGCGGCGCGCCCGTGGGGAGGACCGGGGCGCGTGCCAGATCGCGGGGTGCCCATGCGCCCGCCGGCAGGACCCTGACCGATCGGCCACCCGGCATGGCCCGGACGGAGGTGGGGGAGCGGCGCCGGTGGAACGCGCCGCCGACCGACCGGGTCGAACTGGCGTCCGGACGGGTCTCGTCCCGCGCAACCGGCCGGTAACCGAGCGGACCGACGAGGGTGACGAGTGCTCGGACACTCCCCCCACACCGAAGGCATCCCATGAAGAAGCCCACCGTCCGCGCGGGACGCATCGCCGTCGCCGCCGCCACCCCCGTCGCCGTCCTCGTGGCGGGTGCGCTCGTCTGGCAGTCGTCGTACGCCGCCTTCAGCGGCACCACCCGCAACTCGGGCAACGACTGGGCCACCGGCGCGGTCTCGCTCACCGACGACGACGCCGGTACCGCCCGCTTCCAGGTCCCGGCGATGGTCCCCATGCAGTCCGACACCAAGTGCATCAAGGTCACGGCCAACGCGAGCGGCCCCGGCACCGTCAAGGGCTACGCCGTCAATCCGGTGACCTCGCCCCAGGGCCTGGAGAAGTACGTCGAGGTCGAGGTGACCTCCGGGACCGGCGGTGGGTTCGGCAGTTGCACCGGCTACGTCTCCGAGAACCCGGTCATCCCCGCCGGGACCAGCCTGGAGCTCCTCGCCGGCTTCGACGACTACGCCTCGGGTGCCGGCGGCTGGGTCGTCGGTGCCGGCACCTCGTCGCGGACCTACCAGATCACCTGGACGTTCGACACGACCGGACTGAACCAGGCCCAGGTCGACCAGCTCCAGGGTGCCCACACCGGCATCGACTTCCAGCGGGAGCTGCAGAGCAACTGACGTCTGCCTGACCCCGCGCACGCCCCTACGAGCGGTCTGGAGCACCTGTGGTCGACGCCGTCGCGCCTGCTGCGCCTGCCGCTGGACCGCGCCCTCAGCACGACGTCCTAGTGAGGAGGACCGGCCGTCCTGCGCTCGCACTCGCGTGGGGCCGGCTGGTCCTCCTCGTCGGCGCGCGCGCCTACCGGGCCCTGCTCATCAGCCTCGTGGTCGTCGCGACCCTGCCGCTGCTGTGGAGCTGGACGACCCAGGTCGTGCGCACCGGCTCGATGGAGCCCTCCATCGGTGTCGGAGACGTGGTGGTGGCCCGGCCGTTCACCAGCGCCGAGGACGTGCCGGTCGGCCGCGTGATGGTCTTCGCCGACCCGGCCGACCCCGCCCGCGAGCGGCTGCTCGTGCACCGGGTGGTCGGTGCGGCCGACGACGGTGGCTGGACCACCGCCGGCGACGCCAACGCCTCCCTCGACAGCACCCCGGTCACCCGCGACGACTTCCGCTCCCGGGCGATGATCCTCGTCCCCTACGTGGGCCAGCCGGTCGTCTGGTTCACCGACGGTGACGTCGTCCCGCTCCTGCTCTGGCTCGTGCTCACTGCCCTCGCGTTCGCGGTCACCGCCCGCAGGGACCCCTACGGCAAGGACCCGCGCGGCCGTCCCCTGAAGCGCCTCGCCCGCCGCGCGACCCGCCGACACCGCCGGGTCACGACGGTCGAGGCGGCCCTGCGCGTGGCCATCGCGCCGGTGCTGGCCCTCGGTCTCCTGGGCGGTGCCGCCGTCGCGACGGGTGCGACGGCCAACGCCGCGTTCACGGCGACCACGGCCAGCCGCGACTCGTCGTGGACCGTCTCGACGAGCCTCGCCACCCGTGTCTCGCTGGCCCCGCCCGCCGACGCCGTCCGCGGCACCGTGCCGCTGACCGCCAGCCTCACCGGCGCGGGCACCGGCTACAGCGTGCGGATCGACTACGCCCCCGCCGGCACCACCACGTGGCGCACCGTCTGCACCCGCGCCACTGCTCCCTTCACGTGCGACTGGTCGACCACGGCGCTCACCAACCAGGCCTACGACCTGCGGGCCGTCGCCGTCTCGGGCACCACCAGCCTCGTCTCCGACCTGGTCGAGGACGTCCTGGTCGACAACGCCGCGCCGAGCGTCGTCATGCAGGACCCCGGCAGCCCGCTGCGCGGGGTGGTCACGCTGACCGCGAGCGCCGCGGACGCCCACTCCGGCGTCGACCGCGTCGTCGTCCAGTACGCCGCCACCGGGACCACCACCTGGCGCGACGTCTGCACCAGCGAGGACGAGCCCGCGACCTGCCGCCTCGACACCACCACGATCCCCGACGGGAGCTACGCCCTCCGGGCGGTCGCGACCGACGCCGCCGGCAACGCCACGACCTCCAACGTCGTCGGCGGCCGCACCGTCGACAACCGGGTCGCCTCGGTCTCGGTCACCGACCCCGGCGCCTTCCTCAGCGGCACCGTGCAGCTCGGTGCGTCGGCGTACGCGCCGGCCGGGGTGGCCTCGGTGCGGCTGCAGCGGGCCCCCTCCGGCGGCACCGCCTGGACCGACATCTGCACCGACCCGACGAGCCCCTACGCCTGCGCCTGGGACACCACCACGGTCGTCAACGGCCTCTACGACCTGCGCGCCGTCCTCACCGACACCGCAGGCCGCCTCACGACGTCGGCGGTCCTCACCGCCCGCCGCGTCGACAACAGCCCGGTCCGGGCGGCCGACGTGCAGACCGTCCAGGGCGGCGCCGTCGCCGGCCGCGTCGACCAGGGCGACCGCCTCGTGCTGACCTACTCAGGGCTCGTGCGCACCACCAGCATCTCCGCCGGCTGGACCGGCGCGGCCACACCGGTCACCGTGCGGCTGCGCGACGGCAACCTGCTCGGCCTCGGCAGCAACGGCGACACGCTCGACGTCTCGCGCGGCGGGGCGACGGTCGCCCTGGGCTCGGTCAACCTGCGGCAGAACTTCATCAAGTCCCTGCGCACCGCCCAGCTCGCCGCCACGATGACCGCCACCACGGTGACCGTCAACGGCGTCAGCGCCACCCAGGTGACGATCGTCCTGGGCGTCCAGACCAGCGGCTCGGGCCTGCCCACGGCCTCGGTGGCCGCGGCGATGGTGTGGAGCCCGACGACGACGGCCCTCGACGTCAACGGTCGCGCCGTCTCCGCCACCCCGGCGACCGAGACCGGCACCGCGGACCGCGACTTCTGAGGCTCCTCCCGCAGCCTCAGGCGTCGTGGCGGGCGTTGAGCCGGGTGACCTGGTCGTCGGGGAACAGTGCCCGCGGGAAGATCGCGTGCCCGCCGAGTCCGTCGGTGCTGATGAAGACGAAGTCGCCGCGCGGCCGGAGCCGGCGCAGTCCCTCCACCGGGACGCGGACGTCGCCGGTCGGCACGCGCAGCACGAACGCGTCCTCGCCGAAGCCCGACCCGAGCACCGCTCCCTCGGGGAAGCGGTGGCGCGTCGAGTGGTAGGTCTGCGAGAACCCGACGGTCGTGGCCCAGACGAACGACAGCACCAGACCGACCACCACGATCTCGAGCGCGCTGGCCACGGCCGTTCCGAGCGGGCTCCACCCCTCGAGGCTCTGCACCACCAGCGCGAACGCCACGACCAGGCCGTAGAACACCCGCTGGCCCGGTGCGACCAGCAGCGTGAACCGCACCGACGCCCAGGCGAGCCGGCGGCGCCCGTCGGGCGGGACGACGTACCGCTCGGTGAGGGGGATCGGCGCGGCGTCGTTCACCGGCCAGCCGGGGCGTCGAGCGAGGCCAGCAGCCGGTCGCACTCCTCCACGAGCCGCGCCCGCAGCGGGGCCCCGCGCTCGGCGAACCCACGCTGGGCGGCGGCGTACTCGGCCTTGCCGGCGGCGGTCTCGATCTGCACCGGCTCGAAGACGCCGTCGTCGAGGCCGGACAGGTCGTAGGGGGAGGCGCGCATGTCGAGCACGCGGATGTCGCGGGCCAGCTCGAAGCAGTCGGCGACGAGCTCCGACGGCACCATCGGCGAGAGCCGGAACGCGTGCTTGTAGAGGTCCATGCCGGCGTGCAGGCAGCCCGGCTGCTCGTGCTCGGCGCGGTCGTCGCGGCCGGGGGAGAGG
>JAOPXU010000023.1 GCA_025964985.1 Nocardioides sp. | reverse complement strand
GAAGTGCAAGGAGAAGCGCGAGGCGGAGGGCGAGGTGAAGGTCAACGACAAGGGCACCCGCATGGCGAAGGCCGTGTGCCCCGTCTGCAGCACCAACCTCAACCGGATCCTCGGCAAGGCCTGATCCACCTCGAAGGCCCGTCGCGCGCTGCGCGGCGGGCCTTCGTTGCCTTTTAGGCCCTGTGGATGAGCGCCGCAGCCCACCGGCCGGCCGTGCCACGCTCGGGCGATGAGCAGCGCGACGCGACTGGCGCCCGGGGTCCACGTCGTGGCCCGCGACGACGACCACGTGCAGGTGGGCCTCGACCCGCCCGGCCGGGTCGTCGTACGCCGTGACCGCGAGCTGCTCGCGCTGCTCGACGACCTGGCCCACGGCCGGCCCACCGCACCGACCGGTCCGGCCGCGCTGACCCTGCTCGGCTCGCTCGACCACGCCGGGCTCCTGGCGCCCCCCGCCCGGGATGATCGCCCCGGCACGGTCACCGTCGTCGACCGCGGCCTCGGTCTGGGTCCGCTGACCCGGCTGCTCGCGTCGAGCGGCATCGGCCCGCCGCGCGACGAGCGCCCACCCGACCTCTACGTCGTCGGCTCCCCCGGTCCCGTGCCGCGCTCCGCCCTCGACGGGTGGCTGTGCGAGGGCGCCCCGCACCTGGTGCTCGCCGGCACCGGTACGCCCGGCAGCCTGCGCCTGGGCCCGCTCGTCGAGCCGGGCGTGAGCGCCTGCCAGCGCTGCGTCGACGCCGCCGAGGCCGTCCACGACCCCCGCCGCACCCTCGTCGTCGAGCAGCTGGCGGCCCTGCCGACCCCGGCGCTCGACCCGGCCGTGGTCGCGATCGGCCTGGCCTGGGCGGCACGCGAGGCGGCGGCGTACGTCGCCGGCGCGCGGCCGCCGACCTGGTCGGGCACCGTCGACCTCGGCGGCGCGGAGCCCGTGGTGCGGTCCTGGCAGCGCCACCCGCACTGCGGCTGCGCGTGGGACGTGCTGCCCTACTGACCCCGACTCCGACCCCGGCTGCTCACCAGTGCTCTGGGTCGAGCTTGGCCTCCATCGAGCGCAGGTGCTCGCGCGAGCAGGTGTCGCAGCAGCGCCGGAGCCGCCCGTCCTCGCGGCTGGTGGTCCACGCGAGCGTCTCGGCCTCCTCGGCCCGGAGTCCGCAGACGTCGCAGGTCAGCGTCATGGTCCGACCCTAGGCGGCCCGGGGCGTCGGAGGCTGCGGAGAACCAGGAGAGCCGGGCCCGACGTGAGTCGGACCCGGCTTCCCGGTCGTGTCGTACCTGTGTAGTTGGTGGTGCTCACCCGCGATCAAGGGGTGTCCTGGAGGTGACGGCTCCGGGAGGTCCTACAGAGCGCGGGCGAGGGCGAGACGGGCCTGCTGCGCTGCGCGCTCGGCCTTGCGGCTCAAGCGGCGAGAGCGGGCGAGCTGGTGGCCCGCACGCATCTGACGCGCCTCTCCCAGGCGCGCGCTCATCTGCGCGCGCGCCAGGTCTTCCTGCATGCTGTTCATGGTGGTGCTCCGATTCGGTTCGGTGGTCTGTTCAGTGGCGGTGGTGCGGGTGCTGCCGGACATGAGCTGGCTCATGCCACGGCGTCCTTGCGCGGCCGGCCGCGGGGGCGCTTGCGGGGGATGACGGTTCCCTGGAGGAACAGCTCGCCTCCCCAGACGCCCCACGGCTCGCGACGCTCGAGGGCGCCGCCGAGGCACAGCTGACGGACCGGGCAGGTCTGGCAGAGCGCCTTGGCGAACTCCACGTCGGCCGGGAGCTCGGCGAACCACAGCTCCGGGTCGTTGGCGCGGCAGGGGAGCAGGGTCTCGTCGACCTTGCCCGCCTCGTCGTGCAGGCCGCCGAGGCTCGGGCCAGAAGTGGCCTGGAACTCGACCAGCTTGCCGTCGCTGCGCTCGAGAACGCTGGTGGTCATCGTGTCACCTCTTTCTTCGTGATCGCGGATGGTGCGGGTACAGGTACTGCGGTGCTGCTGGGTGGTGCTGACGGTGCAGGTCATCTCGGGGCTTCCTGTGCGGAGGAGCGTGAGAGAAACAGAAAGGCCGCGGATCCCGGTGTTCGGGTTCCGCGGCCTGGAGGCTGCTGATCTGCTGGTGCTCAGCAGATCGGCGGACTCCAGGCGGGGTGACCCGGGCGGTAGGCGGCGAAAGCCACGTGTCCCTGGGCAACCTGGTCCTTGCGGTCGACGACGACCGTGCCGGCGGTCATCGAGGAGACGATGAGACCGGTGGTGATCGACGGGGTGCGCGTGTCGGCGAGGACGCCGAAGCAGGACAGGCCACCGTTGGGCATGCCGAAGCCGGACGCGGGGCGAACGCTGATGAGGGCGAACGGCGTCTGGACGGTGTTGGTGATCTCCACGGTGGTCACCTCCTTCGGATCTTCTGGCGCGGGCCTTGTCAGGGCCCTGGTGCGCGGACGGTTGCTGTGACGGGAACGTTAGTTGCTCCCCGATGTAAGGAGCAAACTATTTAATGACTTTGTCTTGAAATCTTTCGCGGACCCGCTAGTCGACCAACATCTCGAGCACCTCGGCGCCGTAGCGGTCGAGCTTCTCGGGGCCGATCCCGCTGATCGCGAGCAGTGCCGTGGGTGTCTGGGGCCGGTGCTCGGCGACCGCCTCGAGGGTGGCGTTGCTGAAGACCATGAACGGCGCGATCTCCTCGGCGCGGGCCCGCTCGAGCCGCCAGCCGCGCAGGCGCTCGAACAGCGCCTCGTCGTAGGGCGTGGGGCACTCGGCGCAGCGGCGGCGGGTCTTGTCGGACCCGGCCAGCGGCTTGCCGCACTCGACGCACGTGCGGGCGCCGCGGGAGGTCTTGGCCTTGGCCGGCGCGCGGTCGGCGTCGGGCAGGAGCGGGTCGAGGAAGCGCGACGGCTTGCGGCGGGCGGCCTGGCCGGGGTTGCGGGCCTGCGCCCACGACAGGGCGAGGTCGGCGCGCGCCCGGGTCATGCCGACGTAGAGGAGCCGGCGCTCCTCCTCGATGGCCTCGGGCGTCTGGGCGTAGGTGATCGGCAGGGTGCCGTCCTGCAGGCCGACGAGGAAGACGCTGTCCCACTCGAGGCCCTTGGCGGCGTGGAACGTCGCCAGGGTGACGCCCTCGGCGACCGGGGCGTGCTGCTCGGAGGCGCGGCGGTCGAGGTCGTCGACGAAGGAGTTGAGGTCGTGGTGGGCCGCCTCGGCGGCGTAGGCCTCGGCCTGGCTGACCAGGGCCTGCCACGACTCCCACCGGTCGCGGGTCTGGCCGCGCGCCTCGGGCGGGTCGGGCGTCCAGCCCTGCCCGGCGAGGGTGTCGCGGACCAGGTCGACCCAGGTGTCGTCGTCGGCGGGGCTCACTCCCCCGCGGGCCGCGCCACGCAGGCGGGTCACGGCCTCGCGGACCTCGGGACGGTCGAAGAACCGCGCCGCACCGCGGATGACGTAGGGAATGGCGGCCGAGGTGAGGGCCTCCTCGTAGGCCTCGGACTGGGCGTTGATGCGGAAGAGCACCGCCATCTCGGACAGCGGGCGGCCCGTGGCACGCTGCCGCGCGATCTCGCGGGCCACCGCGCCCGCCTCGGCCACCTCGTCGGGGTGGCCGGTGTAGGTGACCGCGGGTCCGGCCGGGCGCTGGGCACGCAGCTCGACGCTGGTCGAACCGGTGCCGGCCAGCAGGGTGTTGGCGGCGGTCACGACCTGCGGGGTCGAGCGGTAGTTGCGCACCAGCTCGATCGAGGTGGTGCCGTCGTGCTTGGCCGGGAAGTCGCGCAGGTAGTCGGCGTTGGCGCCGGCGAACGAGTAGATGGTCTGGGCGGGGTCCCCGACGACGCAGATCTCGTCACGCCCGCCGAGCCAGAGGTCGAGGAGGGCCGACTGCAGCGGCGAGACGTCCTGGAACTCGTCGACGACGAACCACTTGTACTGGCGGCGGACCTGGGCCGCGACCCGCTCGTCGTCAGC
>JAOPXU010000012.1 GCA_025964985.1 Nocardioides sp. | reverse complement strand
TTGCCGGCGGGCTTGGCGCAGCCGCCGCGGCAGGAGGACTGCTTGGCCTGGCCGCCGCCCTGCTTGGGGGCGCCGCCGCCGGAGCGACGTCCGCCACCGCCGCCGCCACCGGTGCGGTTGCGGCCGTTGCCGCGACCGCCGCCGGCCGAGCTGGACTGGATGTCCTGGCCCGAGGCGGTGAGCTCGAGGCCACCGGGGACCAGCACCCGCTCGCCGGGGGCGAGCTGGACGAGGACCGGGTGGGTGGCGCCGGTGAGCTTGGTCATCGTGGGCTTGATGCCGGCCGCTCGGGTGAGCTGGCGGACGTCGCGCACCTGGTCGTCGGTCATCAGGGTGACGACGGTGCCCGAGGCGCCGGCGCGGGCCGTGCGACCGGAGCGGTGCAGGTAGGCCTTGTGCTCGGTGGGCGGGTCGGCGTGGACGACGAGCGCCACGTCGTCGACGTGGATGCCGCGCGCAGCGATGTCGGTCGCGACCAGCGTGGTGGCCTTGCCGGAGTGGAACGCCTCCATGTTGCGGGTGCGGGCGTTCTGGCTCAGGTTGCCGTGCAGGTCGACGGCGGGGACGCCGGACTTGTTGAGCTGGCGGGCCAGGGCCTTGGCACCGTGCTTGGTGCGGGTGAACACGACCGTGCGGCCGGGGGCCGAGGTCAGGTCGACCAGCACCTGCACGCGGTGCTCGCGGGCGAGGTGGAGGACGTGGTGGTCCATCGTGGAGACCGGCGACTGCGCCGAGTCGGCCTCGTGGACGACGGGCTGCTGCAGGAACTTCTTGACCAGCACGTCGATCGCGTTGTCGAGCGTGGCCGAGAAGAGCAGGCGCTGGCCCGAGCGGGGCGTCGCCTCGAGCAGGCGGCGCACGGCGGGCAGGAAGCCCAGGTCGGCCATGTGGTCGGCCTCGTCGAGGATGGTGACCTCGATGTTGGCCAGCGAGCAGTGGCCCTGCTGGATGAGGTCCTCGAGCCGGCCGGGGCAGGCGAGCACGATGTCGACACCGCGACGCAGGCCGGCGACCTGCGGGTTCTGGCCGACGCCGCCGAAGACGGTCTGGGTGGTGAGCCCGGTGGCCTCGGCCAGCGGGATCAGCGCCTCCTGGATCTGACCGACGAGCTCACGCGTCGGCGCCAGGATCAGCGCGCGCGGCTTGCCGGCGGAGGCCCGCTTGCCCGACTGCGTGAGCCGGGTGACGAGCGGGAGGAGAAAGGCGTAGGTCTTGCCCGAGCCGGTGCGACCGCGGCCGAGGACGTCACGTCCGGCCAGCGAGTCGGGCAGCGTGGCTGCCTGGATGGGCGTCGGGGTGGTGATGCCGCGTGCGGTCAGGATCGAGACGAGCTCGTCCGGCACGAGGAGGTCGGAGAAGGAAGGAACAGAGGAGGAAGTCACAGAGAAGTCACTCACGTTGGTGTGTCTCACCAAGCTGTCCCGCCGGCGGCGGGATGGAGAAGCGGTGCCTCACGAGGAGGGGCGCGGTCCGTGCGGACGACGCGGGAGCCCGAGGCAAGACTGGACGGGCTGTTGACACCACTCTATCGGCCGGGGCCGACAGACGCGGCATTGTCGGGGGTGACCCCGCTCTCACCCCGGTGCCTGCGACGGGCCGCCGCGCGGGAGCCTGGCGGCGCGCCGTGCGGCCTTCGGGGTGAGCGGACGGGGTGGGGAGGTCCCTAGGGTGGGGGCCATGCGCGTCCTGGTGACCGGTGCGACCGGCTTCGTCGGCAAGCGCCTGACCCCTGTCCTGGTGGAGCGCGGGCTCGACGTACGAGCGATGACGCGGCGTCCCGACGACTACGACGGGCCCGGCACCGCCGTCGGTGCCGACGTGTTCGAGCCCGAGACGCTGCGGGCCGCCCTCGAGGGCGTCGACGCCGCCGTCTACCTGGTGCACTCCCTCGACGACGACGACTTCGAGCGCAAGGACGCCGAGGCGGCTGCCGCCTTCGGACGGGTCGCTGCCGAGTGCGGCGTCACCCAGATCGTCTACCTCGGCGGCCTCGGCGCCGAGGACGACGACCTCTCGCCGCACCTGCGCTCGCGCCGCGAGGTCGAGGCCAAGCTCGCCGAGGGCGGGGTGCCGGTCACCGTGCTGCGCGCCGCGATCGTCGTCGGCGCCGGCGGCATCTCCTGGGAGATCACCCGCCAGCTCGTCAAGAACCTGCCCGCGATGGTCGTGCCCAAGTGGGTCAACACCCGCACCCAGCCGATCGCGATCGACGACGTCGTCCGCTACCTCGACGGCGTCCTCGGCAACGAGGCGGCCTACGGGCGGGTGCTCGAGATCGGCGGGCCCGAGAAGCTCACCTACCTCGAGATGATGCAGCAGGCCGCGCTGGTGATGCTGGGCCGCAAGGTCCCGATCATCACGATCCCGGTGCTCACGCCGTCGTTGTCGTCGCACTGGATCGCGTTCGTGACCGACGTCGACACCACGACCGCCAAGAACCTCATCGACTCCATGGCCACCGAGGTCGTCGTCACCGACGACGCGATCCTCGAGCTGGTCCCGGGGCCGACCGTGCCCTACCAGGACGCGGTGCGGCAGGCGATCGAGGAGTCGAAGGCCGCCGCTGCGGGCTAGTCCCGGCCTGGGCGCTGCGTCATACGACGCGGTCGCCATGACCGCCGATGCGTATGACGTCCCTCGCTGGGGCCGACCACCGTGCGCACGGAGCCGGAGGGTGCGACCCAGCGGCCGGGCGCCCGCCGACCAGCCCGGCGGCAGCGCTACCAGGCGGCCGCGGGCGACGGCCCGCGGGAGCGGCCGGAGACGACCGAGGAGATCAGACGCCGAAGATGGCCGGGAGGGCGAAGAGCATGGTGAGCGACCAGGTGCAGTGCGTGAGGATCGGGGCGAGGATGCCGCCGGACGCGCGGCGCTGCAGGCCGACGATGACGCCGAGGATGATCGCGGCGAAGGCGAGCATCACGTTGCCGGTGGCAGCGGTGGCGATGGTGTAGGCCAGCGTCGTCCACAGCACCGGGTGCTTGGGGATGGCGGCGTAGGCCGCGCCGCGGAAGAAGAGCTCCTCGGCGACGCCGTTGACGGCGGTGACGATCACCAGCACGGGGAGGTAGCCCTCGCTGGCGTAGCCGAGGACGTTGCGGATCTGGTCGGCGAGCGGGTCGATCTCCCGGACCACGAGGGCCCCGGCCACGAAGATGCCGGCCAGGACGGCACCGATCAGCAGCGGCTGGATCACGGGCCGGGCGGGCACGTCCCTGACCTGGATGCGCCCGAGGTGGATGCGGCCGCTGGCGAAGGCCCCGACGGTCCAGACCCCGGCGAGCACCAGCGACATCAGCACGAACTCGGTGCTGC
Organism: Nocardioides sp.; assembly: GCA_025964985.1. Classification (GTDB taxonomy): domain Bacteria; phylum Actinomycetota; class Actinomycetes; order Propionibacteriales; family Nocardioidaceae; genus Nocardioides. Next base: position 1,832 of record JAOPXU010000012.1, on the reverse strand, counting down.
CCTGCTCGAGCCGCAGCAGGATCCCGAGGACGACGGCACCCGCGACCACGAAGGCGGCGGTGACGATCTGGCGGCGGCGCAGCTCGCCGTCGCTCATGCGGTGGTCGCGCGGGACGACGTCCCACAACGACCGCTGGACCCACTGCCTGACCACAGCACTCACCCCTCGTCCGCGTGTTCGACCACGTTACTGACGAGGGGTGAGGAGGCGTGTGACGGGCTTACTTGGTCAGTCCGTCCTTGATGTCACCAGCGGCGTCCTTGACGTGCTCGACGCCGTCCTTGATGGAGGCAGAGGCCTGGTCGCCCTTGCCCTCGGCCTCGAGGCTCTCGTCGCCCGTGGCCTTGCCGGCGTGCTCCTTGCCGTGACCCTTCAGGTCCTCGGCCTTGTTGCTGATCTTGTCTCCCAGTCCCACAGGAATGCTCCTTCTCGGTCGGTGACTCGCCGTACGGCGCGATCACGACCACACAAGCACCTGCCCCGGGGGTGGGGACCACCCCCGGAGATGGGCCTCAGGTGAACTGGAGCACGCCGTCCTCGAGCTTGCCGCTGCGGATCGTGCGCACGTCGACGTAGTAGTTCTGCTTCAGCGCCCAGGGGGCGCGGTCGCCCTGGCGGGGCAGCCCGTCGAGGGCGCGCTGGACGTAGCCGGAGGCCAGGTCCATGAACGGGCGCTCGCCCACGGTCTCGTCCTTGACGGGCACGACGGCGCGCTTGCCGGTCGTGGCCATGTGCTCGAGCAGCCGGACGACGTACTCGCCGACGAGGTCGGCCTTGAGGGTCCAGGACGCGTTGGTGTAGCCGATGGTGAAGACGAAGTTGGGGATGCCGCTGACCATCAGGCCCTTGTAGGTCATGGTCTCGCTGGGCACGAACGCCTTGCCGTCGACCGAGACGTCGATGCCGCCGAACAGCTTGAGCTTGAGGCCGGTGGCGCTGACGATGATGTCGGCCTCGAGCTCCTTGCCCGAGGCGAGCTTGATGCCCGTGGGCGTGAAGGTCTCGATGGCGTCGGTGACGATGTCGGCGTCGCCCGAGCGCAGCGCGCGGAACAGGTCGCTGTTGGGGACGACGCACAGCCGCTGGTCCCAGACGTTGTAGGGCGGCTGGAAGTGCTCGTCGTAGGAGAGGTGCTCGGGCAGCTGGCGCTCGGTGAAGCGGCGCACCATCTTCTTCGACACGTCGGGCAGGCGCTGGGCGAGCTGGTAGTTGGCGACCAGCTTGGCGATGTTGGCCGTGCGGACGATCGGGTAGCTGACCTTGGTCGGCAGGCGGCGCAGCGCGACGGCGAGGGGGTCCTTGCCGGGCTGCGGGAGGATGTAGGTCGGGGTGCGCTGCAGCATCGTGACCTTGGCGGCCTTGGGTGCCATCGACGGCACGAGCGTCACGGCGGTCGCGCCGGAGCCGATCACGACGACCTTCTTGCCGGTGTAGTCGAGGTCCTCGGGCCAGAACTGCGGGTAGACGACCTGGCCGCCCGCGGCCTCGAAGTCCTCGCGCCCGGGGAACACCGGGGCGTGGCCGGTCTCGTAGTCGTAGTAACCGGTCGCGCCCCACAGGAAGCCGGCGGTCATGGTGAGCTCGGCGCCGTCGTGGTCGATCGTGACCGTCCAACGGGCGGTCTCGCTGTCCCACGCGGCGGCCGTGACCTTGTAGCGGTAGCGGATGAGCTTGTCGACGCCGTACTCCTGGGCGACGGTGCGAACGTAGTCGAGGATCAGCTCGCCGTCGGCCAGCGCGGTGTCGCTGGGCCACGGACGCCACTTGTAGCCGAACGTGAACATGTCGGAGTCGGAGCGGATGCCGGGGTAGCGGAAGAGGTCCCAGGTGC
>JAOPXU010000003.1 GCA_025964985.1 Nocardioides sp. | reverse complement strand
GACACCGGCATGGCCCGCGACGGCGCGTCCCCCGCCGAGTGGCCCGCCCTGTGCCGCGCGGCCCGGCAGGCCGAGCGCGACGGCGTGCTGCGCGTGGTCGGCGTGATGGGCCACCTCGGCTGCGCCGACGTGCCGGCAGACCCGGCCAACGCCGCCGGTCGTACGACGTTCGCGTGGGGCGTCCAGGTCGCCCGGGCCGCCGGGCTCCGGCCGCCGCTGCGCCACCTCGCCGCGAGCGCCGCCACGCTCACCGACCCCGCGTCGCTGCACACGATGACGCGGGTCGGCGCCGGCCTGGTCGGGATCGACCCCAGCGGCACCACCCCCCTGTCCCCCGCCCTGACCCTCACCGCTCCCGTCATCGGCACCCGCCGCGTCGCCGCCGACACCTCGGTCGGCTACGGCCACGACTGGCGTGCCGAGCGCCCCACGACGCTGGCCCTGCTCCCCCTCGGGTACGCCGACGGCCTGCCCCGCTCCGTCGGTGGCCGCGCCGAGGTGTGGCTGGCCGGGCGGCGGCGTCCGGTCGTCGGTCGGGTGTCGATGGACCAGGTCGTCGTCGACCTCGGCGACGACGCCGTGCTGCCCGGGGCGCTGGCGACCGTCTTCGGTCCCGGCCGCCACGGCGAGCCGACGGTCGCCGAGTGGGCGGCGTGGGCCGGAACCATCGAGCACGAGATCGTCACCGGCATCGGCGCCCGGGTGGCCCGGTCGTGAACGCGCGGACCCGCGTCGCGGTCGTCGGCGGCGGCGCGAACTGCGAGCACGACGTGTCGCTGGCCAGCGCGGCGTCAGTGGCCGCGGCCCTCGACCCCGAGCGCTACGACGTCGTGCGGCTCACCATCGACCCGCACGGCACCTGGCTCGACGGCGGCGGCCGCCCGGTCGGCCTGACCGGCGCGACGTTCCTGCTGCGCCGCTGCGACGTCGTGCTGCCCGTCGTCCACGGGCCCCACGGCGAGGACGGCACGCTCGCCGCGCTCTGCGACCTGGCCGGCCTGCCGTTCGTCGGCTCCGGCGTGCGCGCCGGGGCGCTGGCCATGGACAAGTGGACGACCAAGCTGGTCGCCGGCGCCGTCTGCGTGGCCACCGCGCCGGGGGTGCTGCTCACCCCGGCCTCGCGGGCGGCGTACGCGTGGACCCACCCGGTGGTGGTCAAGCCGGTCGCGGCCGGCTCGAGCCACGGCGTCAGCCTGGTCGCCGACGCCGCCGGCCTCGACGCGGCCCTGGCCGCGGCGTTCGCGCTCGACGACCGGGTGCTGGTCGAGGACGTCGTCGTCGGCCGCGAGGTCGACGTGGCGGTGCTCGGCCGTCCCGACGGCAGCCGGGTCGTCGCCCCGACGCTGGAGGTCGTGGTCGATGGCGTCTTCGGCTTCGAGGACAAGTACGGCGGCACGGCCGATTTCCGGATCCCCGCGGCGCTCGACGAGACCGACACCAAGACGCTGGACGACGCCGCCACCGCGGTCTACGACGCCCTCGGGTGCGCCGGCGTCGCGCGCGTGGACTTCTTCTGGACTGCCGACGGGCCGGTGCTCAACGAGGTCAACACCATGCCCGGCTTCACCGAGCAGTCGCAGGTGCCCAAGATGTTCGCCGCCGCCGGGCTGCCGTACGCCGCCCTGCTCGACCTGCTGGTGCACGACGCGCTCGCCGCGGCTCGGTAGGGTCGCGCCGGTGGTCCAACGGCGAACCGGTGACGACGTCCCGGACCTCGCGGCGACGTGGGCGCCCGAGGCGGGTGTCGCGGCGGCCGTGCTCCTGGTGGGTGCCTACGAGGCCGCGACGACGAGCGTCTACGCCGGCGAGCGCCCCGAGCTCGCCGGAGCCGCGCTGCTGACGGCGCTCGCCGTCCTGCTGTGCCGTCGCGCGCCCTCGGCGTCGCTGGCGATCGCCTGGCTCCTCGCCGGCATGCACCTGCTGTGGGGCGTGCAGCCGATGTTCGTCGAGCTGTCGCTGGTCGCGGTCATGTTCGGCACCGCTCGCTGGGGCCGGGTGCCGACGGTGCTCGCCGGCGGGCTCTCGGTGCCGCTGGTCGTCGTGGTCGGCGTGGCGGTCCTGGTCGGCCAGGGCTACGACACCTTTGCGGTCTCCCCGATCGGCCAGCGCATCAGCGACCTCTACTACGCCAGCAGCACCGGTGGCGTCGCGACCGGGCTGGTGGCGGCCGGCACCGTGCTCGCCGCACCCTGGCTGGCCGGGCTGACGGTCCGCTTCGCGCTGCGGGCGCGCGACTCGCAGGCGTCGCAGACCATCGCCGAGGAGGAGACCGCGGCCGCGGTGCGCGCCACCGAGCAGGCCCGCGAGATCGCGCGCCTGCGCGACGAGCAGGCCCGCCTGGCGCGCGACGTCCACGACGTCGTCGGCCACTCGCTGGCGGTGATCCTGGCGCAGGCCGAGTCGGCGCAGTACCTGCCCGCCGACGACCCCGCCCGGCTCAAGCAGACGATGGCCACGATCGCGAGCTCGGCCCGCTCGTCGCTGCAGGACGTGCGCCAGGTGCTCTCGGCCTCCGGAACGCCGGCGACCACGCGCCCCCTCGACACGCTCGTCGACGGCGTGCGCGCCGGCGGCCACGAGGTCGTCCTGCGCGAGCTCGGCACGGTGCGCCCGCTGCCCCCGGAGCTCGAGGTGACGGCGTACCGGGTGCTGCAGGAGATGCTCACCAACGCCGTCAAGCACGGCCGCCGCGACGAGCCGGTGTTCGTCGAGCGGCACTGGCCCGAGGACTCGCTGTCCGACGAGCTGCGCATCGAGGTCCGCAACGTCGCCGCCAGCGGCGGGGACGCGGCCGGGCAGGGGCTCGACGGGATGCGGCAGCGGCTGGCCGCGGTCGGTGGGCGGCTCGACGTGCGCCGCCGCGAGGAGGACGCCGGTACGACGTTCACGGCGACCGCGTGGCTACCGTTGGGCCCGCGATGAACATCCGGGTGCTGCTGGTCGACGACCAGGACCTGTTCCGCGAGGGCGTGAAGGTCATCGTCGACGCCCAGGACGGCATGGAGGTCGTCGGCACCGCCGGCGACGGCCTCGAGGCCGTGCGGCTCGTCGACGAGCTGACCCCCGACGTCGTGCTGATGGACATCCGGATGCCCGAGATGGACGGCGTCGAGGCCACCCGCCAGGTGTTCGCGCCCGACCGCGTCGCACGTCGTACGGCGGCCGGGGCCGGGCCCGTGCGCGTCGTCGTGCTCACCACGTTCAACCTCGACGATCGGGCCGCGACGGCGATCCGCCACGGGGCCAGCGGCTTCCTGCTCAAGGACACGACGCCGGTGCAGCTGGCCGACGCGATCCGCACCGTGCACGCCGGCAACGCTGTGCTCGCGCCCGACGACCTCACCGCGCTGATGGCCGGCAGCTTCGTCGCCCCGGTCCCCACCCCGCCGGCGTACCTGCAGCTGACCGACAAGGAGCGCGAGGTCTTCGCCGCCGTCGCGCGCGGTCTGTCCAACACCGAGATCGCGGCTCTCGTCTTCGCCGGCGAGTCGACGGTCAAGACCCACGTCGGCGCGATCCTGCGCAAGCTCACGCTGCGCGACCGCGTGCAGATCGTCGTCTACGCGCACGAGCACGGGCTTGCGTGACACCTCCCGAACTGTAGTGTGTCGATCGACTTATTATTCGACACCGGAGGACCACATGACCAGCACCCTCGAGCGGCCCGACCTCGGCGCCGGGTCCTCCGTGCACGTGCAGCAGCTCGGCGGCCGGATCGGCGCGCAGGTCGACGGCGTGCGCCTCGGCGGCGACCTGGACGCCGGCACGGTGCGGGCGGTGCGCGAGGCGCTGCTGCGGCACAAGGTGGTGTTCTTCCGGGGCCAGGACCACCTCGACGACGACGCCCACCAGGCCTTCGCCGAGCTGATGGGTCCCCTGACGACCGCGCACCCGACGGTCAGCACCGGCTCGCCGCGGGTGTTCAAGGTGACCGCCGACAAGGGGATGGCCGCCAACGCCTGGCACACCGACGTGACCTTCGTCGACCGGGTGCCGGCGATCAGCGTCCTGCGGGCCGTCGCGCTGCCGTCGTACGGCGGCAACACGGTGTGGGCCAACGCGGTCGAGGCCTACGAGTCGCTGCCGGTGCCGCTCAAGGCGCTGGTCGACGAGCTGTGGGCGGTGCACACCAACAGCTACGACTACGCGCGGCTGCAGGACGAGGACAGCGACGAGCCGGACGCCCACTACAGCCGGGCCGACTTCACCTCGCAGCTCTTCGAGACCGAGCACCCGGTCGTGCGCGTGCACCCCGAGACCGGTGAGCGGGCGTTCGTGCTCGGCCACTTCGTCAAGGGCTTCACCGGTCTCGACACGCGCGAGTCAGCGGCGCTGTTCAACCTGCTGCAGAACCGGATCACCCGGCTCGAGAACACGATCCGCTGGACCTGGCAGAGCGGCGACGTGGCGATGTGGGACAACCGCGCCACCCAGCACTACGCCGTCGCCGACTTCGGCACCGAGTACCGCGAGATGCGGCGCATCACCGTCGCCGGCGACGTGCCGGTCGGCACCGACGGCCGGCGCAGCCGGGTCCTGCGCGGCGACGCCGGGGCCTACTCGCGCATCGACGAGCTGATCTCCTAGCTGTACTCGGCCATGAGGTTGGTGACACCCGGCGTGGGTCGTTGACGTGGGAAGGACCTCCCGGTGCGGTTGGAGATGTCTGACGTCTTCACCCACCACAGGAGGTCCTCCATGCCCCACGCTAACGCTCGGCTGAACCCCCGCGGCCGGCTGCTGCTCATCGAGCGCGTCATCGACCAGCACTGGCCGGTCGCCCACGCCGCGAAGGCCATGGGCATCTCGCGGCAATGCGCGCACAGGTGGATCAATCGCTACCGCGAAGCCGGCCCCGACGGGGGTGTCGATGTCCTGCGCGACCGTTCCTCACGCCCGCACCACATGCCGCACCAGACCCCGCCCGAGGTCGAGGAGAAAGTCCTGACTCTGCGCCGCGAGAAGCGTCGCGGGCAGGACTGGATCGGCGCCGAGCTCGACGTGGCGCCGCGGACCGTCTCACGCATCCTGCGCCGCAACGACGTGCCTTACCTGGCCGAGTGCGACCCGATGACCGGCGAGGTTATCCGGGCCTCGAAGACGACCGCGGTCCGCTACGAACGCGAGCGACCCGGCGAGCTGGTCCACGTCGACGTCAAGAAGGTCGGCCGGATACCCGATGGCGGCGGGTGGCGCGCCCTGGGCCGCGCAGCGACCTCCGAGCACCGTCACAAAAAGACCAAGATCGGTTATGACTACATCCACTCGATGGTCGATGACCACTCCCGCCTGGCTTACTCCGAAGCCCACGACGACGAGAAAGGCGCCACCTGCGCCGGATTCCTCATCCGTGCCGCGGCCTACTTCGCCACCCACGGCGTGGCGATTGAACGCGTCCTGAGCGACAACCACTTCTCCTACCGCAAGTCGGCCGACTTCATCGAAGCCGTCGCCGCGATCGGAGCACGCCAGAAGTTCATCAAGCCGCACTGTCCCTGGCAGAACGGCAAGGTCGAGCGCTACAACCGCACCCTGGCAGCGGAGTGGGCCTACGTCCGCGCCTACGCCACCAACCAGGACCGACTCGACGCCCTTGCGCCCTGGATCGAGCACTACAACACTCAACGCCGCCACACCGCACTCGGAGGCCAACCCCCAACCAGCCGACTGTCATGAACCTCCCGGCCGAGTACACCTAGCCGCGCCTGATCCGCGACGGCAGCCAGCCGACGAGCTGCTCGAGCGGCCCTCGCCGCCCCAGCGCGGCGAAGACGCTGCCGGTCCACAGCACGACCACCACGTGCAGGACGTACGACGACGGCTCCTCGACCGGCCACACCCGCTCGGTCTTCATCACCAGGTGCACGGTGTAGAGCGTGAGCGTCATCGTGCCCGCGCCGAACGCGACCTGCACGAAGCGCTCGCCGGTGCGCGAGACGTCGCCGACCCACCCCACCAGCAGCAGGCACAGCCCGATCACCAGGGCGGCGCTGCCGGCGGTCTGGGCCAGGTCGAACGGCGTCGTGGAGTGCGGGGCCACCACCAGCAGCCAGCGCCAGCCGGCGTCGGGTCCCTCGACCGGCGTCTGGCCGAACATGCCGCCGGCCGCCTGGTCGAGCTCCGCGACGGCGAACCGGCTGCGCGTGAGCGCGTCGGAGACGAGGGTCGCCGCGACCGCGACCACCGCGCCGGCGGCCGCCACGCGGACAGCCACGCGGCGTGAGCGGAGGTCCATCCGCCCCAGCGCCATCCCGAGCAGGAGGTAGGTCAACCAGCCGAGCGCCGGGTAGTAGCCGGTGAGCAGGAGCTCCGAGAGCAGCTGCCCCGGCGTGTCGAGCTGGTCGGGCTGCGGGCTCTCGAACTGCCGCTCCGGCAG
>JAOPXU010000366.1 GCA_025964985.1 Nocardioides sp. | reverse complement strand
ACCGGCTGCGCAGCCGGGCCTCGCGCTCGACCAGGCGCACCTGGTCGGCGTGCAGCCGCAGCAGGCCGGCCGTCACCGACGTCGGGTCGTCGCGCCGCAGCCGCTCGGCGGCCACCATCGCCTCGTCGGCGCTGAGGGTGCCCGAGGGGGCCACCCCGGCGCGGTTGACCACGAGGCCCGCGAGCGGCATCCGGTCGGCGCTGAGCCGCTCGACGAAGTACGCCGCCTCGCGCAGCGCGTCGGGCTCGGGCGAGGCGACCACCACGAACGCCGTACCGCCGGCCTGGAGCAGCGCGTAGGTCTTCATGGCTCGCTGCCGGAAGCCACCGAAGACGGTGTCGATCGCCGCGACGAACGTCTGCAGGTCGCGCAGCACCTGCGCGCCCAGGATCTTGGTCAGCGCGTTGGTGATGAGCCCGAAGCCGGCGCCCACCAGCTTCATCGGCCCACGGGCCGGGGCGAGCATCAGCTTGATGAAGCGCCCGTCGAGGAAGCTCGAGAGCCGCTCGGGGGCGTCGAGGAAGTCGAGCGCCGAGCGCGAGGGCGGGGTGTCGACGACGATCAGGTCGTAGCGGCCGTCGCCCCCGGGCGCGACGGAGTCGGCGTGGATCTGGCCGAGCTTCTCCATCGCCATGTACTCCTGGGTGCCGGCGAACGAGCTCGACAGCGCGACGTAGAAGGGGTTGACCAGGATCTGCTGCGCCTTCTCGGGGCTGGCCTGACTCTCCACCACCTCGTCAAAGGTGCGCTTCATGTCGAGCATCATCGCGTCGAGGTGGCCGCCGGCCGACCCGTCGACGTCGGTCACCGGGCGCGGGGTGTTGTCGAGGGCCTCGATGCCCATCGACTGAGCCAGTCGGCGCGCCGGGTCGATCGTCAGGACGACGACCCTGCGGCCGCGTTCGGCGGCGCGCAGCGCGAGGGCCGCGGAGGTCGTCGTCTTGCCGACGCCACCGGAGCCGCAGCACACGATGATGCCGACGCCGCGGTCGTCGAGGAGCGCGTCGACGTCGAGGGGCGGGGCCGGCTGGTCGCTCGTCGGGCCCACGCGGGGAGGCTGGTTCATGCCAAGCCCTGCTTCCGGAGGGAGGCGGCGAGCTCGTAGAGGGCGCCGAGGTCGACGCCCTGCGGCAGCCGAGGCAGCTCGTACGTCGGGACGCCGAGCCCGGCGACCAGCTCGCGCTGGGAGGTCTCGAGAGCCCGCCGCTCGGCGTGCTCGCGTCCCTCGGTGAGCAGGCTCCCGACCAGCGCAGGGTCGGGCTCGACCCCGGCGCGCGCCAGGTCGTCGGCGACCGCCCCGGCGTCGGCGGACGTGAGTTGCTCGGGCGTGAGGTCCTGCGGGCGGACCAGGTTGACCACGACCCCGCCGACCGGGAGGTCGACGGCGTGCAGCTCGCCGATGCCGTCGGCGGTCTCCTGCACGGGCATCTCCTCGAGCACGGTGACCAGGTGCACCGCGGTCCGTGGGGAGCGGAACAGGGTCATCATCGTGTCGGACTGCGACTTGATCGGACCGACCTTCGCCAGGCCGGCCAGCTCGTTGCTGACGTTGAGGAACTGCACGATCCGACCGGTGGGCGGGGCGTCGAGCACGACGGCGTCGTAGTGGATCGCGCCCTTGTTGCGGCTGTTGCGCTCGACGGCCTCGAAGAGCTTGCCGGTGAGCAGCACGTCGCGCACGCCGGGGGCGATCGTGGTGGCGAACTCGATGACGCCGAACTTGTCGAGCGCGCGGCCGGCGCGCCCGAGCTTGTAGTAGAGGGCGAGGTACTCGAGCAGGGCCGACTCGGGGTCGATGTGCAGGGCGTGGACGGTCCCGGGCTCGCCGTCGGGGCCGGGCAGGCCCGTGGTGAGCCGGCGCTCCTCGAACGGCAGCGGGTCGACGTCGAACATCCGGGCGATGCCCTGGCGGCCCTCGACTTCGCACAGCAGGACGTTCTTGCCGCGGGTGGCCAGGGCCAGCGCGAGCGCCGCCGCCACGGTCGACTTGCCGGTGCCGCCCTTGCCGGTGACGACGTGGAGACGCACCTTCGGCCAGTCGGTCATGCCGAGCGACACTAACGACTGCCGGGCCGCTTGGCATCGCCCCAGCCGGTGGCCGGGGACGTGACGCTCGCCTCGTGGGCGGCGTCGGCGGCGGGTCCGCTGGGGCTACTGTGCGCGCATGGACAAGGTGGTCTCGTCGGCCGCGGACGCCGTGGCCGACATCGCGTCGGGCTCCACGGTCGCCGTGGGCGGCTTCGGGTTGTGCGGCATCCCCTCGGTGCTGATCGGGGCGCTGCACGCCTCGGGCGCCACCGACCTCGAGGCGGTCTCCAACAACGCCGGCGTCGACGGCTGGGGTCTCGGCATCCTGCTGGCCGACGGCCGGCTGCGACGGATGGTGGCGTCGTACGTGGGGGAGAACAAGGAGTTCGCCCGGCAGTACCTCTCCGGCGAGCTCGAGGTCGAGCTGACCCCGCAGGGCACGCTGGCCGAGCGGATGCGCGCCGGCGGCTCGGGCATCGCGGCGTTCTTCACCCGCACCGGCGTCGGCACGCAGGTCGCCGAGGGCGGCCTGCCCTGGCGCTACGACACCGAGGGCAACGTCACGGTGGCGTCGCCGCCCAAGCAGACGCAGGTCTTCGGTGGTCTCGAGCACGTGCTGGAGGAGGCGATCGTCGCCGACTTCGGGCTGGTGCGGGCCTGGCGGGGCGACCGGCACGGCAACCTCGTCTACCGCGACTCCGCGCGCAACTTCAACCCGCTCGCCGCGATGTGCGGGCGGGTCACGATCGCCGAGGTCGAGGAGCTCGTCGAGCCCGGCGAGCTCGACCCCAACCTCGTGCACACCCCGGGTGCGTTCGTGCAGCGCGTGGTCGAGCTGACGCCCGAGCAGGCCGCCGACAAGCGGATCGAGAAGCGCACGGTCAGGAGCAGGGCATGAGCTGGACGCGCGAGGAGATGGCCGCGCGGGCGGCGTCCGAGCTGACCGACGGGTCCTACGTCAACCTCGGCATCGGCCTGCCGACGTTGGTGCCCAACTACGTGCCCGACGGTGTCGAGCTGGTGCTGCAGTCCGAGAACGGCGTGCTGGGCACGGGCGCCTACCCGTTCGAGGGCGAGGAGGACGCCGACCTCATCAACGCCGGCAAGGAGACCGTCACGCTGCGACCGGGGGCGTCGTTCTTCGACTCCGCGACGTCGTTCGGGATGATCCGCGGCGGCAAGATCGACGCGGCGATCCTGGGCGCCATGCAGGTCTCGCGTGCCGGTGACATCGCCAACTGGATGATCCCCGGCAAGATGGTCAAGGGCATGGGCGGCGCGATGGACCTGGTCCACGGCGCCAAGCGCGTCATCGTCCTGATGGAGCACGTCGCCAAGGACGGCGGCCACAAGATCGTGCAGGAGTGCTCGCTGCCCTACACCGGCCGCGGCGTCGTGCAGCGCATCATCACCGACCTGTGCGTCCTCGACGTCACGCCCGCCGCCGATGGAGGGGGGCTGCGGCTCGTCGAGCTGGCGCCCGACGTCACCCTCGACGAGGTGCGGGAGAAGACCGGGCCTGAGGTGCTCGTCGACTGAGGGTCCCGCGGGTGTCACATCCCGCAGAGCTGCTTCGTCCACCCTCCATGGACGACATGATGAGGACCATGAGGATCGCCGTCGCCGGGGCCACCGGGGTGGTAGGTCGCCACGTGGTGGCGGTCGCCGGGGAGCGCGGGCACGAGGTCGTGCCGCTGGCGCGCTCGGTCGGGGTCGACCTGACGACCGGCGCGGGGCTCGAGCAGCGGCTCGCCGGCGTCGACGCGGTCGTCGACGTGACGAGCGTGCGGACGCAGGACCGGGCCGGGTCCGAGGCGTTCTTCGGCGGCGTGACCCGGTCGCTGGTCGCGGCGGAGCAGGCGGCGGGCGTGGGTCACCACGTCGTGCTGTCGATCGTCGGCATCGACGACGTGCCCGGCGGCTACTACGCCGGCAAGGTGCTGCAGGAGCGGCTGCTGGCTGAGGGCGACCAGCCGTGGAGCGTGCTGCGCGCGACGCAGTTCCACGAGTTCGCCGAGCAGGTGCTGCACTTCGTGCGCCTGGGGCCGGTGTCTGTCGTGCCGCGGATGACGAGCCAGCCGGTGGCGGCCCGCGAGGTCGCCGAGGCGCTGGTCGACCTGGTCGAGGCCGGACCGTCGGGCCGCGTGCCCGACCTGGCCGGACCCGAGGTGCTGCCCATGCACCGGCTGGCCCGCCGCGTGTCGAAGGCGCGCGGTCTAGGGCGCCGCGTGGTCGTCGTACCCGTGCCCGGGAAGGCCGGCCGGGGCATGCGCGACGGCTCGCTGACGCCCGGCGACGCCGGTGCGCGCGGGCGCACGACGTTCGACGAGTGGCTCGGGGCGTGAGCGCCGACGCCCTCGCCGAGGAGTACGCCGAGCACCGCGACCGGCTGGTGCGCGTGGCCTACGCGATCCTCGGCAGCCGCGCGGAGGCCGAGGACGTCGTCGGCGACTGCTGGCTGCGGCTCGTCGCGGCCCACGAGCGCGAGCCCGTGCGCGACGTGCTCGGCTGGACGACCGTCGCGGTGTCGCGGGCCTCGATCGACGTGCTCCGCTCGGCGCGCGTGCGCCGTGAGGCCTACGTCGGCCCGTGGCTGCCCGAGCCGGTGGTGCGCGACCTCGGCGCGGTCGCGCCCGACCCGGCTGAGCGGGTCACGCTCGACGACACGGTCCGCTACGCGCTGCTCGTCGTGCTCGAGCAGCTGACCCCGGCCGAGCGGACCGCCTGGGTGCTGCACGACCTGTTCGAGATGCCGTTCGACGACGTCGCCCGCGCGGTCGGCCGCTCACCCGCCGCCGTGCGCCAGCTGGCGAGTCGCGCCCGCGCCCACGTCGCCGCTAGCACCCCGCGCGTCGACGTCGACGCGACGACCCACGAGCAGGTCGTCGGGGCTTTCCTGCTGGCCGCGGCCGGCGGCGACCTCGCCGGTCTGGTGTCGCTGCTCGACCCCGCGGTCGTGCTGACCAGCGACGGCGGCGGCGTCGTCAGCGCCGCGCGCCGCCCGGTGCTCGGACCCGACCGCGTCTCCCGCTTCATGGCCGGGATCGCGGCCAAGGCGGGCGCGGCGGCGTACGTGCCGGTGGAGGTCAACGGCCGCCTCGGCCTGGCCGCGGTCAGCGACGGGCGCGCCTGGGCGGTGCTGTCGTTCACCGTCGACGACGGGCTGGTGCGACGCATCGACATCGTCCTGGCGCCCGACAAGCTGGTCCGTTCCCTTGTTTGACGAACGCGGCCTGCCGGGTGCAGGTTCGGTGTCATGAGCGTGTTCCGCACGAAGTCGATCGAGCAGTCGATCCGTGACACCGACGACCCCGACACCAAGCTGCGCAAGGACCTCGGCGCGCTCGACCTCATGGTCTTCGGGGTCGGCGTCATCATCGGTGCCGGCATCTTCGTCCTCACCGGGACGGTCGCCGCGACCAACTCGGGCCCGGCGCTGGCGCTGAGCTTCTTCATCGCCGCGGTGGCCTGCGGGCTGGCCGGGCTCTGCTACGCCGAGTTCGCCTCGACGGTGCCGGTCGCCGGCAGCGCCTACACGTTCAGCTACGCCACCCTCGGCGAGCTCGTCGCGTGGATCATCGGCTGGGACCTCGTCCTGGAGTTCACCATCGGCTCGGCCGCGCTGGCCTCGAGCTTCTCGGGCTACCTGGCCCAGGTGCTCGACATCGTCGGCGTCACGCTGCCCACCGAGATCTCCTCGGCCTCCGAGGGCTTCGTCGACCTGCCGGCCATCGTCATCTCGCTGCTGGTGATGTGGATGCTGATCATCGGCACGAAGTTCTCCAGCCGCTTCAACCAGGTCGTCGTGGCGATCAAGCTCGTCGTCGTGGCCGCCGTCATCGTCGTCGGCATCACGCTGGTCGACGTCGGCAACTGGACGCCATTCATCCCCGAGGCCCAGCCGGTCGCCGACTCCGAGGGCGGCTTCCGCGACCTCCCGCTGATCACCTCGATCTTCGGCTACGAGCCGGCCGTCTTCGGCGTCGGCGGCGTGATCGCCGGTGCCGCGGTCGTGTTCTTCGCCTTCATCGGCTTCGACATCGTCGCCACCACCGCCGAGGAGGCGCGCAACCCGCAGCGCGACGTACCGATCGGCATCCTCGGCTCGCTCGCCGTCGTCACCCTCCTCTACGCCGCCGTCAGCCTGGTCGTGACCGGCGTGCAGGACTACCGCGACATCGACCCCGACGACGGCGCCCCGCTCGCCACCGCCTTCGACGCCGCCGGCGTCTCCTGGATGGGCGACCTGATCTCGGTCGGCGCCTGCATCGGCCTCGTCGTCGTGGCCATGATCCTGATGCTCGGGCAGAGCCGCGTCGCCTTCGCCATGGCCCGCGACGGGCTGCTGCCGCAGAGCCTGGCCCGGGTGCACCCGAAGTACGGCACCCCGCACCGCATCACGCTCATCGCCGGCGTCGCGATCGCTGCGATCGCCGGCTTCGTCGACCTCAAGACGCTGGCCAACCTGGTCAACATCGGAACGCTGTTCGCGTTCATCCTGGTCTCGGTCGCCGTGCTCGTGCTGCGCCGTACCCGCCCCGACCTGCCGCGCGCCTTCCGTACGCCGATCGCCCCGGTCGTCGCCGGGCTGGCGGTCGTCATGTGCCTCTACCTGATGCTCAACCTGACCGGTGAGACGTGGGAGCGGTTCCTGATCTGGATGGCGCTCGGCTTCGTCGTCTACTTCGCCTACGGACGCCGCCACAGCCGGCTGGGTCGCGAGGGCGCGCCGGCCGGCGGCCCGCCGCTCGACGAGAGGGGCTAGTCAGGCGGCGGCGAGCAGGCCGCGCAGGCGCACGAGACTCTCGCGGACCAGCCGCGGCACGTCGGCGCGGCCGCCGACGAGCAGCGCCGTCTCGGCGTGGGTGTAGCCGGTGAAGTAGACGAGCTCGAGCATCTCGCGCTGGGCGCGGGACAGCTGGGCGAGCGCCGTGAGCACGCGCTCGGCGAGGGCGGTCGGCTCGAGCGGGACGAGAGTGGTGACCCCGGCGGCGACGGCGGCGACGTAGCGGCCCGGTGCGGACGACTCGGCCGTGCGGGCGGCGTCGACCGCCTCGCGGTGCGCCGCGCTCATCAGCCAGGCCATCGCCTCGCCGGAGAAACGGTCAAAGGTGCCGGACGTGCGCCAGGCGGCGAGGAAGACCTCGAGCGTGATCCGCTCGGCCAGGGCCGGGTCGCGGACGATGCGCAGGACCAGCCCGTAGACGCGGGGCGCCGTGTCGTCGTAGAGACGGGCGAACGCTGCGTGGTCGCCGTGGGCGGCGCGGTCGAGCAGCTCCCCCAGCGTGGGCGGGTGGTCGGTGGCCGAGACGGGCGGTCGGGTCACGGGGGGCTCCTGGCGCTGTCCCCGGCACGCTCGGCGGTGAGCGGGCCGTGTGGGGGTGCTGACTGGGTCGCCGTGCGGCTGTCGCCCCATCGGAGATGCGTGTGTCGGCCTCATGAGAGTAGGGCCCTCTCTGATCGTCCGCCCCTCTTCCGGCGGATTGGCTCCGCGGGGGCGTCCACCCCGCCCGTCGTGGTCGGCGGGCGCCGGGCGTGAGTAAGGTGCCGAGCATGACGACGTGGGAGTACCAGGTGGCGCCCATCCCGCTCCACAACGAGGCGCTGATGCTCAACAACTTCGGCCAGGACGGATGGGAGCTGGTCGCGATCCACACCAACGCCCAGGGCGGGCTGATCGCGTTCCTCAAGCGGCCCAAGGCATGACCGGTCCGGAGGAGCGCCTGGCCGCGATGGGCCTGGCGGTCCCGGAGGTCGCCAAGCCCGTGGCGGTCTACGTGCCCGCCGTGCGCAGCGGCGACCACGTCTACACCTCCGGCCAGCTGCCGATGCGCTCCGGCGAGCTCATCACCACCGGCAAGGTCGGTGCCGAGGTCACAGCCGAGGAGGCCTACGCCTGCGCCCAGCAGTGCGCGCTCAACGCGATCGCCGCCGTACGGGCCGAGATCGGCGACCTCGCGCTGGTCAAGCGGGTGGTCAAGGTCGTCGTCTTCGTCGCCTCCGCGCCCGACTTCACCGGTCAGCCGGGCGTCGCCAACGGCGTCTCCGAGCTGCTCGGCGAGGTGTTCGGCGACGGCGGCGTGCACGCCCGCTCCGCGGTCGGCGTCACCGTCCTGCCGCTCGACGCACCGGTCGAGGTCGAGCTCCTGGTGGAGGTGTGATCCCCCTCCCGCCGGTGCCGATGCCCGACCACCTGGTCGAGGTGGCGCGCGCCTTCGAGCAGGGGGAGCGCGAGCCGGTCGAGCCGCGCAACGCCGCGACCGTCGTGCTCATGCGGCCCTCGACCGACGGTCCCGACGTCTACTACATGCGCCGCCAGGTCTCGATGGACTTCGCCGCCGGCATGGCGGTCTTCCCCGGCGGCGGCGTCGACCCGCGCGACTTCGACACCGAGGTGGCGTGGGGCGGACCCGGCCCGGACGTCTGGGCCGAGCGGCTGGGCTGCGACGCCGAGACCGCACGGGCGCTGGTGTGCACCGCCGTACGGGAGACCTTCGAGGAGTCCGGCGTCCTGCTCGCGGGCCCGTCGGCCGACGAGGTCGTCGCCGACACGACCGGTGACGACTGGGAGGCCGACCGCGTCGCCCTGGAGTCGCGCGAGCTGTCGATGACCGACTTCCTCAACCGTCGCGGCCTCGTGCTGCGCACCGACCTGCTCGGCGTCTGGGACGCCTGGCTGACGCCGGTGTTCGAGCCCAAGCGCTACCGCACCTGGTTCTTCGTCGCCGTCCTGCCCGAGGGCCAGCGCACCCGCGACGTCTCGTCGGAGTCGTCGTCGGTGGTGTGGCTGCCGGCGCGCACGGCCGCCGTCCAGGCCGAGAACGGCGAGCTCGCCATGATGCCGCCCACCTACCTGACCTCCCTCGAGGTCGGCACCTTCGGCTCGCCCGAGGACGTGCTGGTCGAGGCCGGCTCGCGGTCGGCGTCGATGTTCACGCCCAGCGTCGAGCCGCTCGACGACGGCTTCACGCTCTCGATGCCCGACCGGCTGCGGCCTCTCGTCGCGGAGCGCCACCGGTGAGCGGCGCCTGGACCGGCGGCGACTTCGGCGAGCGCGGACGCTGCCTGCTCGCGCCCAACCCCGGCATCATGACCCTCGACGGCACCAACACCTGGGTGCTGCGCGAGCCCGGCGCCTCGGCCTCGGTCGTGGTCGACCCGGGCCCGATCGAGGACGGCCACCTCGACCTGCTCGACGAGGCCACCGGCGACGTCGGCGTCATCCTGCTGACCCACCACCACTTCGACCACTCCGAGGTCGCCGCCGAACTAGCCGAGCGCAAGGGCTGCGCCGTGCGCGCCTTCGACCCGGCCTACTGCGTCGGCGCCGACCCGCTCACCGACGACGAGGTCATCGACGTCGGCGGGTTGCAGCTGCAGGTCGTCGCCACCCCCGGCCACACCGCCGACTCGGTCTCGTTCCTGCTGCCCGCCGAGCGCGTGCTGCTGTCCGGCGACATGGTGCTCGGGCGCGGCACGACCGTCGTCGCCCACCCCGACGGCCGACTCGGCCCCTACTTCGACTCGATCGAGCGGATGCGCGCCCTGGTCACCGCCGGCGACGTCGCCACCATCTGGCCGGCCCACGGCCCGGTGCTCGACGAGGCCGGCGGCGTCCTCGACTTCTACCTGGCCCACCGCCGCGAGCGCCTGGAGCAGGTCCGTGCGGCCTTCGCCCAGCTCGGCGAGGGCCCGTTCCCCGAGGGCATCGCCGAGGACGAGATCCCGCGCCGCGTCGTCGAGATCGTCTACGCCGACGTCGACGAGTCGCTGTGGGACGCTGCCGAGCTGTCCGTGCAGGCGCAGCTGGCCTACCTGCGGGAGTCCGCGGGCTGACTGGCGCGGCCGGGCCGCCCGTGGGAGCGGTGCGCTTCCGCGTCGGGGTCCCGGTGCGTGCGTCACCGCCGCCCGGTGGGTCGTACTGGGCCGACGAAACTTCTGCCGGGCCGACGAAGTTTCATCGGCCCAGCCAGGGATTCACCGGCCGGCCGGTGAAACCCGAGGCTGGTGGGATTCAGGTCAGCGTGCGCGGCGGGCCAGGCGCTCGACGTCCATGATCACGTCTGAACTCGGCTCGAGGCGCAGCCAGCCGCGGGAGGCGAAGTCGGCGAGCGCCTTGTTGACGGTCTCGCGGGAGGCGCCGACCAGCTGGGCGAGCTCCTCCTGCGTGAGGTCGTGGTGGACGTGGACGCCGTCGTCGGCGGTGCGGCCGAAACGGTCGGCGAGGTCGAGCAGCGCCTTCGCGACGCGACCGGGGACGTCGGAGAAGACCAGGTCGGCCACGACGTCGTTCGCCTTGCGCAGCCGGCCGGCGAGCTGGGCGAGCAGGCCGCGGGCGACCATCGGCCGGCCGTCGAGCCAGCGGAGCAGGTCCTCGTGCGACAGCGACGCGAAGGAGGCGTCCGTGACGGCGGTGACGGTCGCGGAGCGCGGACCGGGATCGAAGAGCGAGAGCTCGCCGAACATCTGACCCGGCCCGAGGATCGCTAGGAGGTTCTCGCGCCCGTCGGCAGAGGTGCGGCCGAGCTTCACCTTGCCGTCGAGGACGACGTACAGCTTGTCGCCGGAGTCTCCCTCGTGGAACAGCACGTCGCCGCGGCGCAGTCGGCTGTCCGACATCGACGACCGCAGCGCCGAGGCCGCCTCGTCGTCGAGCGCGCTGAACAGCGGAGCCTGACGCAGTACGTCGTTGTCCACGAGTCCTCCTTGTAAGGTCGCCACCCCACGCGGGCGTCGACCGATCCTAACCAGTGTGAAAGGTCACAGGAACCACCGAGTGCCGGAAGTCGGGACCGGCTGGTCCCCGTTGGCGGCGAAAGCGGCGTCGGCGTGGCGCCGTAGGCTACTCCCGTGCCTCACGCCGAAACCAGGACCGGCCTCGTCCGCCGGGCCCGCAAGATCGACCGCGTGCTGGCCGAAACCTACCCCGACGCGCGCTGCGAGCTCGACTTCGACAGCCCGTTCCAGCTCCTCGTCGTGACGGTGCTGTCGGCGCAGACGACCGACAAGCGGGTCAACGCGGTCCGCCCGACGCTCTTCGCGGCCTACCCCGACCCTCCGTCGATGGCGGCCGCCGCCCGCGAGGACCTCGAGCGGATCATCGGCCCGCTCGGCTTCTTCCGCGCCAAGACCGAGTCGCTGCTCAAGCTCAGTCAGGCGCTCGTCGAGCGCTACGACGGCGAGGTGCCCCGGCGCCTCGTCGACCTCGTCACGCTGCCGGGCGTCGGCCGGAAGACCGCCAACGTGGTGCTCGGCAACGCCTTCGACGTCCCCGGCATCACCGTCGACACCCACTTCGGCCGGCTCGCGCGGCGCTTCGCCTGGACCGACGAGACCGACCCGGTGAAGGTCGAGCACGCCGTCGGGGCGCTGTTCCCCAGGCGCGACTGGACGATGCTGAGCCACCACCTCATCTGGCACGGACGCCGGGTCTGCCACTCCCAGAAGCCGGCCTGCGGCGCGTGTCCGCTCGCGCGGCTCTGCCCGGCGTACGGCGAGGGCCCGATCGACCCGGTCGCGGCCGCCAAGCTCGTCAAGACCGAGGGCAGGGCATGAAGGGCGCCGGCGCGCTGGTGCTGGCCGCCGCCCTCCTCGTGCTCACCGGCTGTGGCCCCGCCGACGTCCCCGCCCCGGGCCAGGCCAAGGTCGACGTCGACACTCCCCGGCTGCGCGAGATGAAGCAGGCGGCCGGGGTCGAGGCCTGCTCGCCCGGCAGCGCCTCGCACGTCGACGGCGGCCTGCCCGCGCTGACCCTGCCCTGCCTGGGCGGCGGCACGGCGGTCGACCTCGCGACCCTGAAGGGGCCGATGGTCATCAACCTCTGGCAGGCCTACTGCGGACCCTGCCGCACCGAGATGCCCGCACTCCAGGACTTCTACGAGCGGTACGGCGACACGGTGCCCGTGGTCGGCATCGACTACCTCGACGTGCAACCGGAGGCCGCCCTCAAACTCGTGCAGAAGTCCGGCGTCACCTACCCGCTCCTGGCCGACCCGGGCGGCGACCTCGACCGCCGCGACGGCTTCCCGCCGGTCCTCGGGCTCCCCTACCTGGTCTTCGTCGGCGCCGACGGCTCGATCTTCGCCCAGGCGGGCGGCGTCGACTCGGCCGACGAGCTCGTGGACCTGGTCGACAAGCATCTGGGTGTCGGCCTGTGAGCGACAGGGAGGCCGCCGGCCCGCCCGAGTGGCTGCTCCCGGTCGTCGAGGCGGCCGGCCGGATCACCGTCCACGACCTGACCCGCTTCATGCCGCCGGAGGGCTCCGACGCCCGACGCGGTGCCGTGCTGATGCTCTTCGGGGAGGGCCCCGACGGCCCCGACCTGCTGCTCACCGAGCGCGCCCACCACATGCGCTCCCACCCGGGCCAGGTGTCGTTCCCGGGTGGCTCGATCGATCCCGGGGAGACGCCCCGGGA
>JAOPXU010000365.1 GCA_025964985.1 Nocardioides sp. | reverse complement strand
GTGGCGCTCGGTCCCGCCCTGACCGCCTGTGGAGAGGACGCCCCCGTGGTCGACGCCGACCTGCCCGAGCCGACGCGGTCGGCGTACGGCGACGACCCGAGCCAGTACGGCGTCCTCCACCGACCGGTCGGTGAGCCGCGCGGTGTCGTGGTCGTGATCCACGGCGGCTTCTGGCGCACCGGCTACAACGCCGACGACCTCGGCACCCCACTCGCCGTGGCGCTGGCGAGCGCCGGCTGGGCGGCCTGGAACCTGGAGTACCGCCGGGTCGGTGACGACGCGGGCGGCGGAGGTGGCGCCCCCGAGACGTTCGACGACGTCGCCGCGGGCATCGACCACCTCGCCGGGCTCGGCCTCGACACCTCGACCGTCGTCACCCTGGGCCACAGCGCCGGCGGGCACCTCGCGACCTGGGCGGCCGCGCGCGGACGCTACGACTGGCCCGAGCAGGTGCCGGTCACCCACGTCATCAGCCAGGCCGGCGTCCTCGACCTGGTCGCCTCCGAGGAGGCGGGGCTCGGCGGCGGCGCGGCGCGTGCGTTGCTCGGCCGCCAGCCCACCGTCGCCGACGAGCGCTACGACCCCGCCCAGCAGGTGCCGCTCGACGTGCCGGTGTGGTGCGTCCACGGCCGCGACGACGACATCGTCCCGCTCGCCCAGTCCACGTCGTACGTCGAGCGGGCGACGGGGGCCGGCGCGACGGCGGAGGTCGTCGAGGTCGAGGGCGACCACTTCGTCGTCATCGACGTGGAGTCCGCGGCCTGGACGCGGACCATGGAGGTCATCGACTCGATCGCCTGAGATCCGGGCGTGACGGCTAGAGCCGCGACAGCAGGGTGATCTTCTGCCAGATCTTGCGGCTCATGCTCGTGGTCAGCGTCTCGATGCCGGTCACCGCGTCGAGCACCACGGCGTCGCGCGACTCCTCGGCGACCAGGGCCGCGGCCTTGCCGACGAGGCTGAGCATCTCGGAGCAGTACTCGAGGTAGCGCTCCATCTCCGGCGGCGACAGCCGCGGGTCGGCGGTGCGCGGCGTCGCGACGAAGTCGGGCCGGAACCGCTCGGGGTCCTTGGTGAGCTGGTGCATGTCGACGACGTGGGCGAGCGAGCGGAGGCGGTGCAGCAGGGTCAGCGAGCGGCCGCGCTGCAGCCGCTCGGGGATCGAGTAGAGGAAGAACAGCGCGATCGCGGCGTAGACGAGGTCGTTGATCGTGGTCTCGATCAGCGGCAGCCAGTCGACGCTGCTCCGCACGCCTTCGTCGAGCGCGTCGCGCAGGGCGAGCCCCATCGCCGTGACGGTGGCCAGGAGCACCAGCGCCGCCAGCACCCGCGAGACGACGCGGGCCCGGCGCAGCTGGCGGTTGATGCCCGGCGCCGTGCCCTCGACCTCGTCGACGAGCGTGCCGAGCCGGGTGGCGAGCTGCGTGATCCCGCGGCCGGGGAAGCGGGCCTCGATGCGCTCCTGCAGCCGGTCGACCGTCAGCCGCACCTCGCTCGCGGCGAGGCGGTCGAGGTCGGGCACGGGGTCAATCTAGGGCCAGACGCACGTCGACCCGTCGCCTCCAGGCGACGGGCCGGCGTACGACGGAGCGAGGGTCAGCTCGAGCGGCGCATCGCCCGCAGGCCGACGACGAGGCCGAGGGCGGCGACGACCGCGGCCGAGGCGGCCTCGATGATGTAGCCGAGCGGGCGCCTCAGGTCAGGTCGTGACCTCAGGGCGACCTAGTCTGCGGCCATGTCCACCAGCGCCCGGATGCTGTCGCTGCTCTCGCTGCTGCAGACCCACCGCTACTGGCCCGGCGACGAGCTGGCCCAGCGCCTCGAGGTCAGTGGCCGCACCCTGCGGCGCGACATCGAGCGCCTGCGCGACCTCGGGTACGCCGTCGACGCGACCCGCGGGGTCGCCGGCGGCTACCAGCTGCGCGCGGGCGGGCAGCTTCCGCCGCTGCTGCTCGAGGACGAGGAGGCGGTCGCGATCGCGGTCGGCCTGCGCAGCGCGGCCGCCGGCTCGGTCGGCGGGCTGGAGGAGACCGCCGTCCAGGCGCTGACCAAGGTGCTCGGCCTGATGCCGCCGCCGCTGCGCCGACGGATGGACGCGCTCACCTCGCAGACCGAGACGCCCACGCCGTGGGGCGGCGGACCGAGCGTGCCGGCCGTCGTCCTCACGACGCTCGCCCAGGCCTGCCGCGACGACGAGCTGGTGACCTTCGACTACGAGGCCCGCGGCGCAGAGGTCACCCACCGCCGCGTCGAGCCGCACCGGCTGGTCTCGCTCGGGCGCCGCTGGTACCTCGTCTCCTACGACCGCGACCGCCACGACTGGCGCTCGTTCCGCGTCGACCGGATCACCGCGCCGTCCGCGACCGGCCAGCGGTTCCGCCCGCGCGACCTGCCCGCCGAGAGCGCGCTGGCCTTCGTCCAGGCCGGCTTCAAGCAGATCCCGCAGCGTCACGCGGTGCGCGTGCGGATCGAGGCCTCCGTCAACGTCGTGCAGCGCGCGGTCGGCCGCTACGGCGACGTGACACCCGATGGCGGCGGCTGCCTGCTCGAGATGCGCGTCGACGCGCTCGAGTGGCCGGTGATGGTGCTCGCCCAGGTCGGTGCGCCGTTCGTCGTCGAGTCGCCCGGGGAGCTGCGCGTCGAGGTCGCGCGGGTCGCGGCCGTCATGGCCGCTGGGGGCCGCTGAGCGGTAGTCCCTGACGAAGTGGCCCCTGAACGGCGTCCAGAGGGGCCATTTCGTCAGGGACTACCGCGCCCATGCGGCCCGTGCGACCCGGTCCGGACGAGGGGCTGTGGAGGACGAGCCCGCCGACGACCGGACCGGTGCATCCTTCCGGGCATGTCGGACGAGGAGCCTGTGCTGCGCCAGGGCTTCGTGCTGCCCGTGCGGGCCGGACGCGACGGCGGACCGTCCCGCAAGCAGGCGCGCGGGCCGCGGTGGCGGCGTACGAGCCACGGCTTCTACGTACCGAGCTCGGTGTCTTCCGACGACGTCGACCAGCGCATCGTCGAGGCCTCCGTTCTCGTGCCACCCAGGCACGCCGTCACGGGGTGGGCGGCGCTCAGGTGGCAGGGCGGTCGCTGGTTCGGCGGCCTCAGCCCGAGCGGCCGCCGCCTGCCGATCACGATCTGCGTCGGAACCCACGACATCCGCCGCCAGCCCGGCATCGAGGTGAGCGGCGAAGGGCCCAGCAGCGCACTCGTCCGGCTCGTCGACGGCGTCCCGGTCATGGACGCACGTGCTGCCGTCAGCTTCGAGATGCGGTACGCCGCGTCCGTGCGGCTCGCGCTGGTCGAGCTAGAGAAGGCGGTCGACGACGACCTGGTCTCGATCGCGGAGATGGAGGAGTTCCTCGCGACCCAGAACGGCTGGACCGGCATCCCGCGAGCCCGGGACGCGATGCCATGGGCGCAGGAGAACAGTTGGTCCCCGCAGGAGGTGCACCTTCGGTGGGTGTGGGAGGTCGAGGCCGGGTTGCCGCGCCCCCGGTGCAACGCCCCGGTGTTCCTTCTCAGCGGGACCCACGTCGCCACGCCCGACCTGCTCGATCCCGAGACCGGGGTGTTCGGCGAGTACGACGGCGAAGTGCACCTCGACCGCGAGACCCGGGACCGAGACCTGCGCCGCGAGGCCGCGCTCCGAGACCTGGGACTCGAGGGAGCCGTGATGACGGCCGCCGACCGCATCGACCCGTCGAGGTTCGTGACCCGCCTCCGATCGGCGTACGCGCGGGCGCGCCGGCGTCCAGCGGCCGGCCGCGGATGGACGGTGGAGCCACCCGCCTGGTGGACGCCGACCGAGACGGTGGCGCAACGCCGCGCGCTCACTGTGGAGCAGCGTCGCCGCTTCCTGCGGCACCGGTCGGCCTGACCATTTGGGGTAGTCCCTGACGACGTGGCCCCTCAACGGCGCCCAGAGGGGCCACTTCGGCAGGGACTACCGCTGCCGGCTGGCCACCCGCACCTCGGGCCCGGGCCCGGGCTGGCAGTGCGGGCACCACCAGGTGCGGCGGTGGGCGGCGTCGTTGGGCAGCTCGGCGACGACCTGCACCTCGGTGCCGCACCGCAGGCAGCGTCGCCCGGCGCGGCCGGTGACCCAGTGGTCCTCGCCGCGCCGCGACAGCCCGGTGGTGACCTGGTAGGCGCCCGGCACGGTGGCGGAGTGCTTGAGCGCGGTCGCGGCCCGGGTGACCAGCCGCTCGACGTCGACGTCACCGATCGGCGTCCACGGGCTCACGCCCATGAGGAACGCCAGCTCGTTGACCCACAGGTTGCCGAGCCCGCAGATCAGCGTCTGGTCGAGCAGCGCCGAGACGAACGGCGTCGACGGCGTCGCGCGCAGCCGGCGGACGGCCTCGGCGGGGTCCCAGTCGTCGCGCAGCGGGTCGGGCCCGAGGTGCCCGACGAGCTGCGCCTCGTCGGCGGTGGCGACCAGGTCGAGGTCGTGCAGGCGCAGACCCCAGGCCGTGGAGCCCGAGTCGAGGCCGAGCACGAGGCGCACCTCGTGCATCATCCGGCGCGGCAGCACCTTGCCCGGCCCGGTCACCGACCACTCGCCGTCCATCCGCAGGTGGCTGTGCAGCGTCACCGGTACGCCGTCCGGCTCGTCGGCGCGGGCCGAGAGCCGCGTCAGCAGGTGCTTGCCGTACGTCGCGTGCTCGACCATCCGGCGTCCGGCCAGGTCGCGGGTCGCGAGCCGGGGGACCCGCAGGTCGCTGCGCACGACCGTGCGGCCGAGCAGGGTGCGGTCGAGGCGGCGCGCGAGCTTCCAGACGCTGTCTCCCTCCGGCACCCCACCATCATGTCGAGCCGACGGGGCCGGCACGGCCACCCGTACGGTCGAGGCATGCAGCTGCGCTGGCGCACGGTGGTCGTCACCGCCGCGGGGACCGGTCTGGGTCGCGAGGTCGCGCTGCGCTTCGCGCGGGCCGGTGCCGGCGTCGTGGTCGTCGACCCGGACGCTGCGTCGGCCCACGAGGTGGCCGCGCTGGTGCGGGAGCACCGCGTCGGCACCTGGGTCGTGCAGGCCGACGTCGGCGACGGCGACGACCTGGCCCTGCTGACCGCCCGGCTGCGCGACCTCGGCGGCGCCGACGTCGTGGTCCACGCGACGCCCGCAGCGCTCGACCCGCACCTGGTCGACGCGCTCGTCGCGACGCTGGCCCGGCGCGTCGACGGTCCCGGTGCCGTCGTGCTCGTCGGCCGCCCCG
>JAOPXU010000418.1 GCA_025964985.1 Nocardioides sp. | reverse complement strand
CGCCTCGTCGGCGCGGGCGCGGGCGCCGGCGTCGCGGCCGCCGCGCAGCGGGGCGACGACCTGCTCGACGAGGCCGACCTCGCGGTCGGCGGCGGCGCGGAAGGCGCGCAGGTGGCGGGGCTCGAGGCCGAACTCGGCGAGCTCGCGGGCGGTGCGGGCGATGACCAGGGCGTCGGTGTCGTAGTGGCCGGTGCCGGTGCGCGGGACGATCAGGCCGAACTGCTCGAGCTGGTCGAGCAGCTCGTCGGTGATCTCGGCGATCTTGACCAGCTCGCGGCGCGAGAGGCGCAGCTGGTCGCGGCGGGCGAACGACGCGGCCGAGGGGGTCCCGTCGCCGGTGAGGGCGACCTGCGGGACGACGGGGACGACGGGCTCGATGGGCGGCGGCTCGAGGCCGCGGTCGATGGCGTCGAGGTGCTCGGCGATCACCTTGAGCGGCAGGTAGTGGTCGCGTTGCATGGTGAGCGCGTAGCGCAGCCGGTCGACGTCGGAGGTGCTGAACTTGCGGTAGCCCGACGGGGTCCGCTCGGGGCGGATCAGGCCCTCCTCCTCCCAGTAGCGGATCTTGGGGATGGAGATGGCCGGGAAGTCGGGTCGGAGCAGGTCGAGGACCTGCCCGATGTTCATCCGGGCTCCGTCACCCCGGACGTCGGTCCGGTCGGCGCGGTCGGGGCCCGGCATCGCGTCGGCCACGCCCCGGCCTCAGAGGGTCTCGTGCCCGGCGAAGAACACCAGGCGGTACTTGCCGATCTGGACCTCGTCGCTGTCCTTGAGGTGCACCTTCTCGATCCGGTCGCGGTTGACGTAGGTGCCGTTGAGGCTGCCGGCGTCGCTCACGGTGAAGGTGTCACCGGCACGGTGGAAGACCGCGTGCTGGCGCGAGACGGTCACGTCGTCGAGGAAGATCTCGCTGTCGGGGTGGCGTCCGGCGTGGACCTCGTCGGCGTCGAGGAGGAACCGGCTGCCCGAGCCCGGGCCCTTCTGCACGACGAGCAGCGCGTGCCCAGTCGGCAGCGCGTCGACGGCGGCGGCGTCGACCGGGTTGAGCGCCCGGTCGGACGTCTCGGTCTTGTCGGCGCCGACCCCGATCTGGATCGTGGCGGTCGTCTCCCCCACCGGGTCGGAACCGAACGACGGCGTGGCCGGCGAGGCGCTCAGCAGGCGGGTGCCGCACTGGGCGCAGAATCGGGCGTCGTCGGGATTCTGCCTGCCACAGTTGGTGCAGAACGGCATTGCGTGCTTCCCCTCCGGGTTCGACCTGGTGCCTCAACCCTCACCACGCGGGTGAGGTTGACGGTTGGTCGAACCTATCAGTTGGTGCCTGGCGCCCGAAGGCTTCCGGCCGACCCGCCGGACGTCGTACGACGCCGCGCGGGTCGGGACCGGCTGGTCGGGCTGCTCAGCCCTCGAGCGTCGCGACGTAGGCCTCGGACGTGAGCAGCGCGTCGAGGTCGCCCGTCGCGGACGGCACGACCTCGAAGAGCCAGCCACCGCCGTAGGGGTCGTTGTTGACGAGCTCGGGGGTGGCGTCGAGCGCCTCGTTGCGGGCCACGATCTCGCCGCTGATCGGGGCTAAGACGTCGATGACCGACGTGGTCGACTCGAGCTCGCAGCAGGTGCTGCCGGCCTCGACGGTGTCGCCGATCTCGGGCAGGGAGACGTAGACCATCTCCCCGAGCGCGTCCTGGGCGTAGTCGGTGATGCCGATGCGCACCGACCCCTCGTGCTCGCCGGGGGTGCGCACCCACTCGTGCTCGACGGTGTACTTCAGGTCCTCGGGGTACACGGGGCTCCTCATCAGTGCGGTCCGGGTCGCCATGCGGTCTCGAGCAGGCTCCGGCAGGCTATCGGGTCACGGGTCGGGCTCGGAGAACTCGGGGTCCACCCGGCGACGGGTGGTGTCGATGTCGATGGAGGCCAGCTCCTCGGCGGTGAGGTCGCCGCCGTCGAGGCGCACCTGACGCGCGGGCCCGAGCGCGAAGACCATCGCGCCGGCCAGGGTGTTGGCGTCGCCGATCGCGTCGATCACGTAGGGCGGCTCGACGAGCGTGCCGTCGATGACCGTGCCGCCGACGCCGGGCTCGAACGACGACTGGGCGACCAGTCGCACCTCGCCGTTGACCTGGATCGCCTCGGCGCCGACCGAGCGCAGCTCCTGGACGACGTCGAGAAAGGTCGAGACCAGCACCGGTCCGGTCTCCTCGACGATCGTGACGCGCACACCGGGTCCGGTCACCGGGACCAGGCCCGCGAGCACGTTGAGGGCGTCGACCTCGCGCCGGGTGCGCTCGAGGGCGGCCTCGCGCTGGGTGGAGTCGGTGAGCAACTCCTGGCGCTCGTTGGAGAGCCGGTCGATCTCGGCCTGGGTGCGCTGGGTCGTGCCGGCCAGGCCGTTGAGCACGTCGATGAGGTCCTGCTGGCGCAGCCCGGAGTAGGTGGAGTCCTCCTCGGTCGTGCGGATCTGGGTGACCCCGGCGAACCCGACGACGGCCAGCAGCACCGCCACCACGAGCTGGCTGCGGGCCGGGGTGCGCAGCGCCTTCGCCAGCCGGGCCCGGCCGGTCGCCTGCTCGTCGCTCACCGTCGTCTCACCGCCGGCTCACGCGTGGAAGAGGTGGCGGCGGATGGCGGCCACGTTGGAGAAGATGCGGATCCCGAGCACGACGATGACGCCGGTCGAGAGCTGCCCGCCGACGCCGAGCCGGTCGCCCAGGTAGACGATGCCGGCCGCGATGACGACGTTGCTGAGGAAGGAGACGACGAAGACCTTGTCGTCGAAGATGCCGTCGAGGTAGGCGCGCAGCCCGCCGAAGACGGCGTCGAGGGCCGCCACCACGGCGATCGGGAGGTAGGGCTCGACGCTGAGCGGCACGTCGGGGCGGAAGAACAGCCCGAGTGCGACGCCGATGAGGAGTCCGAGCGCAGCGATCACGGCGCCTCGCCTCCCTTCTCGATGGTCTCGTAGTCCAGGTCGGGCTGGCGCGCCGACTTGAGCACCATGCGCGCCGCCGGGGCCGCCGGCAGGCGCAGGTCGTCGACATTGTCCACGTCGTAGTCGAAGCCGTAGAACTCGGAGTTGGAGGCGAAGCTCTGTCCCGTCGCGCTGTCGGCGAAACGGGCGGGCAGCGTGCGGTTGTCGCCGATCGCCTCGACGGTGTAGGGCGGGGCGATGCCGATCAGGTTGACGCCGATCGCGTCGCCGCTGGTGCGGATGGCGGTGGTCGCCGTGATCCGTTGGCCGTTGACGGCCACCGCCTCGGCCCCGGCGGCGAACAGGCCGTTGACGAGCAGCCGCAGGTCGAGGTCCTTGACCTCCTGGGCGTCGTCGGCCCCAGGGGCCTCGGTGATGGTGAAGCGCACACCCTCGCCCCGTACGGCGATGAAGCCGGTGCGGACCTGGAGCCGGCGCAGCTCGAGGGCGGCGGTCTGCTCGTCGTCGGCGACCCGGCGCACGCCGCGCTCGAGCTGGGCGACGCGTGAGCGCAGCGCAGCGATCCGCTCCTCCTGCCGGGCGCGCCGGTCGCTGGCGGCCTCGACGCGGGCGATCAGGGTGGCGCGGCTGGCGGAGTTGACGTCGGCGTTGCGGTTGGTCTGCACGAAGGCGGTCGCGGCCAGCACCCCGAAGACCATGACGACGACGGCGGCCACGCGCAGCGGGCGTCCCTCGGGCGGGCGGGGCGCCCCGGCGGCCTTGCGGTCGGCGGCGTGCTGGTAGTCCTCGTCGAGCGACTGCTGGGTGATCAGGGTGAGCAGCGGCATGGTGACGCGCTCGGGCACCGGCGCCGCGTCGGGACGCGCCGGGCGCGAGGATTGGCGGTGGTCGTCAGCCATCGCGCGCGGTGCCCCGAGCACTGCGGTCCCGGTCCCGGCCGGGTCGTCGTTCGGTGGTGGCCATCAGCTTCTTGACCTGCCAGGCGTAGAGGACTCCGGCCCACCAGTAGAGCCCGACGCCCCAGATCGCGAACGCCCAGCCGAAGACCTGGGCCAGGGTCGCGACCGATCCCTCGCCGTCGCCGAGGAGGAGCAGCGGGAAGGCGTAGAGCAGGTTGAACGTCGCGGCCTTGCCGAGGAAGTGGACCGGCAGCGCGCTGTAGCCGCGGGTGCGCAGCAGCGGCACCAGGCCCCACATGAGCAGGTCGCGCAGCGGCAGCGAGAGCGCCAGCCACCACGGGATGATGTCGCGCAGCAGCAGCCCCACCACGACGGCGAGGATGTAGAGGCGGTCGGCGACCGGGTCGAGGATCTGGCCGACCACCGACTGCTGGTCGAGCTTGCGGGCCAGCCAGCCGTCGAGGTAGTCGGTGATGCCGGAGACGACCAGCAGCGCGAGCGCCCAGGCGTCCTCCTCGGGCCCCAGGACGAGCCAGAGGAACAGCGGTACACCGAGCAGCCGGAGCATGCTCAGGGCGTTGGGCACCGTCCAGACGAGGGGCTTGGCACGCGCGACAGCACCGGCACTGTCCACCGCCTCACCCGTCACGGTGACAGAGCCTAACGGCGCAGGCGGCCGCGCCCGGCACCGCCGGGCCGGGCCGTCAGGATGTGCTGTCCTCGAGGTGGGCCGCGTCGCGGATCTCGCCGACGAGCTCCTCGATGACGTCCTCCAGGGTGGCCACGCCGAGGGTGGTCCCGGCGTCGTCGACGACGCGCGCCATGTGGGACCCGCGGCGCTGCAGCACCTCGAGCGCCTCGTGCAGCGGCGACTCCTGGGTGACGGTCGCGAACGGGCGCACCCACTTGTCGTCGATGGGCCGCTCGCGGCGCTCAGCGTCGGGCTCGAGCACGTCCTTGATGTGCAGGTAGCCGATCAGCTCGCCGTCGCCGGCCTCGACCGGGAACCGGCTGAAGCCGGTGCTCGCGCACAGCGCCTCGACGTCGGCCGGTGTCGCCCCGCGCGGGATCGTGGTGAGGCCGCCGGAGGGCAGGCAGACCAGCTCGACGGACTTCTCGGTGAAGCCGAGCGCGCCGGCGAGGCGGTCGTACTCGTCGGCCTCGATCATCCCCTCGCCGCGCGACTCCTCCACCAGGGCGGCGACCTCCTCGCGGGTGAAGCTCGAGCTCACCTCGTCCTTCGGCTCGATGCCCAGGAGACGCAGGATGCCGTTGGAGGTGATGTTGAGGAGCAGGATGAACGGACGCAGCAGCGTCACGATCA
>JAOPXU010000397.1 GCA_025964985.1 Nocardioides sp. | reverse complement strand
CGCGATCTCGGCGCCCAGGCCGACGAACGACGGCGCCTCGTGCACGACGATCGCGCGGCGGGTGCGGGCGGCGCGGTCCGGGCCCGGCGCTTGGCCGTCACCGACCTGGGTCCGTAGCCGACGAGCGTCGCGGTGCGCCCGTTGGCGCCGACCTCGCCGATCATCGCGCCCTCCTCCTGGCCGGGCTCGCGCCGGGACGGGGCCGACTCGCCCGGGACCAGGTCGCCCTCGGTCGGGTCGCCGACGACCGAGACCCGCTTGGGGGCAGCCGACTCCACGGGGTTGGCAGCCGCCCCGGCGGCGGCGTTCCCCGCGGCCGCCTCCAGCGGTCCCGCCGACGGGTCGGTGTCGAAGGTGATGATCGGCGCGCCGACGTCGACCGTCTCGCCCGCCCGGTGGTGGATCTGCGTGACGACCCCGGCGTACGGCGAGGGCACCTCGACCGCCGCCTTCGCGGTCTCCACCTCGACGATCGGCTGGTTGAGGGTGACGGTGTCACCGACCTCCACCAGCCACTGCAGGATCTCGCCCTCGGTGAGGCCCTCGCCGAGGTCGGGGAGCGTGAAGGCCTTGAGCCGGCTCATCAGAACGCCAGCGATCGGTCGACCGCGTGCAGGACCCGGTCGAGGTCGGGCAGGTAGTCCTCCTCGACCCGCGACGGCGGGTAGGGGGTGTCGAAGCCGGTGACGCGCAGGACCGGCGCCTCCATCTCGTAGTAGAGCTCCTCCGACAGCCGGGCCGAGATTTCGGCGCCCATGCCGGCGAAGCTCGCCGCCTCGTGCACGACGACCGCGCGGCGCGTGCGCCGCACCGACTCGAAGACGCTCGGGAAGTCCAGTGGGCTGATCGAGCGCAGGTCGACGACCTCGAGCGAGCGGCCGTCCTCCTCGGCCGCCGTGGCGGCGTCCAGGCAGGTCTTCACCATCGGGCCGTAGGCGACCAGCGTGACGTCGGTGCCGGGTCGCACCACCCGCGCCGACCACAGCGGGTCGGGCGTCATGGTGGTGTCGACCTCGGCCTTCTCCCAGTAGCGCCGCTTGGGCTCGAAGAACAGCACCGGGTCGTCCGAGGCGATCGCCTGCTGGATCATGAAGTGCGCGTCGACCGGGTTCGAGCACGACACGACCTTGAGGCCGGCGGTGTGCGCGAAGTAGGCCTCGGGGCTCTCGCTGTGGTGCTCGACCGCGCCGATCCCGCCGCCGAACGGCACCCGGATCGTCACCGGCATCTTCACCTGGCCTCTGCTGCGCGCGTGGATCTTCGCCAGCTGGCTGACGATCTGGTCGTACGCCGGGTAGATGAAGCCGTCGAACTGGATCTCGCACACCGGCCGGTAGCCGCGGATGGCCAGGCCGATCGCCGTGCCCACGATGCCGGACTCGGCGAGGGGGGTGTCGAAGACGCGGTCCTCGCCGAAGTCCTTCTGCAGGCCGTCGGTGACGCGGAAGACGCCTCCGAGCTTGCCGATGTCCTCACCCATCAGCAGCACCTTGGGGTCGTTCTCCATCGCCGTGCGCAGGCCCTCGTTGAGGGCCTTGGCCATCGTCAGCTGTGCCATCAGTGGTCGCCCTTCTCGGCGAAGCCCTCGAGGTAGGCGCCGAACTCGGCCTTCTGCTCGAGCAGCAGCGGGGTGATCTCGTCGTACACGTCGTCGAAGATCGACAGCGGGTCGGGGTCGGGCATCTCGAGGCAGCCCTTGCGGATGCGGGCGGCGAGGGCGTCGGCGTCGGCCTCGAGCTGGCCGAAGAAGTCGCTGTCGACGAGCTGCTGCTTGTACAGGAAGGACTTCATCCGCTCCAGCGGGTCCTTGAGCTTCCACGCCTCGAGCTCGCTGGCGAGCCGGTAGCGGCTCGGGTCGTCGGAGGTGGTGTGCGCGCCCATGCGGTAGGTGAACGCCTCGACCAGCGTCGGACCGCCGCCGCTGCGGGCGTTGTCGAGCGCCGCCCGGGTCACGGCGTACGACGCGAGCACGTCGTTGCCGTCGACCCGCACACCCGGGAAGCCGAACCCGAGGGCGCGCTGGTAGAGCGGGATCCGGGTCTGCGCCGCCGTCGGCGTCGAGATGCCCCACTGGTTGTTCTGGCAGAAGAAGACCACCGGGGAGTTGTAGACGCTGGCCCACACGAAGGCCTCGTTGACGTCGCCCTGGCTGCTGGCGCCGTCGCCGAAGTAGGCGATGACGGCCTCGCCGTCCGAGCCGTCGGCCTGCGGACCGACACCGCCGTCCTTGGTGATGCCCATGGCGTAGCCGGTGGCGTGCAGCGTCTGGCTGCCGATGACGATCGTGTAGAGATTGAAGCGCTTCTCCTGCGGGTCCCAGCCGCCGTTGCTGGCGCCGCGGAACAGCCCGAGCAGCGTGAGGGGGTCGACGCCCTTGCACCACGCGACGCCGTGCTCGCGGTAGGTGGGGAAGGCGAAGTCCTTTTCGCGCAGGGCCCGGCCGCTGCCGACCTGGGCGGCCTCCTGGCCGAGCAGCGCGGCCCAGATGCCGAGCTCGCCCTGGCGCTGCAGGGCGGTCGCCTCGACGTCGATGCGCCGGACCAGGACGAGGTCGCGGTAGAGCTCGCGGTACTCGTCGTCGGTGAGGTCGACGTCGTAGTCGGGGTGGTGCACCCGCTCGCCCTCGGGGGTGAGCAGCTGGACCAGCTCGGGCCCGGCGGTGCTGCTCGTCGGGGCGGTCTGGTCTGGCTGCAGCGGCAGCTCCGTCACGGACACGGTTCTCCTCGGGACGCTCGGCGCCGGTCCGGGGTCACCGGGCCGCCGCGGGGGCGGGAAGGTGCCGCCGCGCCACGGGGTGGGCGGAGCGGACGGCGCCGGGGGTGGGACGAGTGGTGCGACGCCATCGTCGCAGATCATCGGCCCGGAGTGTGATCCAGGTCTCGAGGACGTGCCGGACTCAGCCGGACTTCCCCACCCGACGGGCCTGCTTGGCGGGGCGACCGCGCTCGGAGTCCCGGTCGTCGGGCGCCTGGGCGTCGGCCCGGTCGTCAGCCCGACCAGCCGTGGCGGACCGCGTCGACGGGGACCCGTCTGACGGGCGGTCGGCATGGGCCGGCTCCGCGGCGGCGCCGGCCGCAGTGGGCTCGGCCGGCCGGCGCCGGCGGGCGTCGCGCTCGGCCTCGTCCTGCG
>JAOPXU010000379.1 GCA_025964985.1 Nocardioides sp. | reverse complement strand
GTGGGCCTGGTCGCCGACCTGATGGTGATCAACCCGTTCGACTTCTTCGTCGAGGAGTACGCCGAGCACCACCCGTTCGCCTACGCCCCCGACCTGCACGCCGACCTGTTCCCCTACCTGCGCACGGTCGACCACGCCGAGGCCGCGGACGCGTTCCGCCGCGACCTGCCGCAGCCGGCGCCGGGGGAGCGGACGCCGATCATCACGTTCCTCGCGGGTCTCAACGCCGCGGTCAACCGCGCGGTGGCCTACTCGGTGCGGATGGAGGCCGGCGTCCAGACGCCGGACGAGACGCTGGCGCGCGGCATCGGCAGCTGTCGCGACAGCGCCTGGCTGCTGGTCGCCCTGCTGCGCCAGCACGGGCTGGCGGCGCGGTTCGTCTCCGGCTACCTCGTGCAGCTCGCCACCGACCCCGACGCGATGATCGGCCTCGACGGCCCCCGCGGGCCCGAGCAGGACTTCACCGACCTGCACGCGTGGGCCGAGGTCTACCTGCCCGGCGCCGGCTGGGTCGGCATGGACCCGACGTCGAGCCTGTTCGCCGGCGAGGGCCACATCCCGTTGAGCGCCACGCCCCACCCGAGCAGCGCCGCCCCGATCTCGGGGGCGACCGACCCGGTCGAGGTGACGTTCTCCTTCCACAACGAGGTACGCCGCGTCCACGAGGACCCGCGCGTCACCCGGCCCTACAGCGACGAGCAGTGGGACCGGATCGACGCGCTCGGCGCGGCGGTCGACGAGCGGCTCGAGGCCGGCGACGTCCGGCTGACCATGGGTGGCGAGCCGACGTTCGTCTCCCGGGTCGACGCGACCACGCCGCAGTGGAGCACCGACGCCGACGGCCCGGAGAAGCGCGCGCTCGCGACGACGCTCGCCGAGCGGCTGCGCGAGACGTACGCCCGGGGCGGCGTCGTCCACCGTGGCCAGGGCAAGTGGTACCCCGGCGAGCCGCTGCCCCGCTGGAACATCGCCCTGCAGTGGCGCACCGACGGCGAGACGCTGTGGCGCGACCCGGCCCTGCTGGCCGACCCGTGGGCGCCGCCCACCGACGACACCCGCGACGCGCGTGCCGACGCCGAGGCACTCGCGCGCCGCGTGACCAAGGTGCTCGGGCTGCCGGAGGCCCAGCTGCACCCGGCCTACGAGGACCCGCTCGCTGCCCTGGCGTCCGAGGTCCGCCAGCCCGCCGGCGACAAGCCGGACGGCGCCGCCGACAAGCTCGACGCCCACGGCCTCGGCGTGCTCGACGCGGCGGTCGACACGCCGACCGGCTGGGTGCTTCCGGTCGTCGCCGGCGACGAGTGGGTCAGCCCCGCGTGGACCTTCCGCCGCGGCCGCCTCGTGCTCCTGCCCGGCACCTCCTCGGCCGGCCTGCGCCTGCCGCTCGACTCGGTCGCCTGGCGCGACCCGGCGTGCCCCGGCGAGCCGTCGTACGCCGACGCGGGCGAGCCGCTCGAGCCGGCGGTCCCCGTGGTGACGGTCGTCGACCCCGAGGGCGCCGGCACCACCGCGCTGGCCTTCGAGGCGCGCGACGGCCACGTGCACGTCTTCCTGCCGCCGACCGACCGCCTCGACGACTACGCCGACCTGCTGCGCCTGGTCGAGGTGGCCGCCCGCAAGATCGGCTGCCCGGTCGTGCTCGAGGGCTACGGCCCGCCGCCCGACGCGCGCCTGACGCAGCTCGTCGTCACGCCCGACCCCGGTGTCATCGAGGTCAACGTGCAGCCGACGGCCAGCTGGGCCGAGCAGCGCGACCTCACGACCACGCTCTACGACGAGGCCCGCAAGGCCGGCCTGACCACCGAGAAGTTCGACCTCGACGGCCTGCACACCGGCACCGGCGGCGGCAACCACCTCACGCTCGGCGGCCGGCAGCCCGTCGACTCGCCGCTGCTGCGCCGCCCCGACCTGCTGGTCAGCCTGATCACCTACTGGCAGCGCCACCCCGCGCTGTCCTACCTGTTCTCCGGGCGCTTCATCGGACCCACGAGCCAGGCGCCGCGCTTCGACGAGGGCCGGCCCGAGGCGACGTACGAGATGGAGATCGCCTTCGCCGAGGTCGAGCGCCTGGTCGCCGAGCAGGACGAGCACGACCTCGAGCCGCGGCCGTGGCTCGTCGACCGCGCGCTGCGCCACCTGCTCACCGACCTGACCGGCAACACGCACCGGTCGGAGTTCTGCATCGACAAGCTGTGGAGCCCCGACTCTTCTCGCGGGCGGCTCGGCCTGCTCGAGCTGCGTGGCTTCGAGATGCCGCCGCACGCGCAGATGGCGCTGGTCCAGGCGCTGCTGGTGCGCAGCCTCGTCGCGATGTTCTGGGAGCGGCCGCTGCGCGCGCCGCTGGTGCGCTGGGGGACCCGGCTGCACGAGGACGCCCTGCTCCCGCACGGCGCGACCGCCGATCTCGCCGCCGTCGTCGCCGACCTGCGCGCCCACGGCATCGCCTTCGAGGAGGCGTGGTTCGCGCCGTTCACCGAGTTCCGGTTCCCGCGCATCGGCGTCGCCCACGTCGCCGGCGTCGAGCTCGAGCTGCGCCAGGCCATCGAGCCGTGGCACGTGCTCGGCGAGGAGGCCACCGGCACCGGCACCGCGCGCTACGTCGACAGCTCGGTCGAGCGGCTCCAGGTGGCCGTCCGCGGCCTCGACCCCGACCGCCACGTGCTGACCTGCAACGGCGTCCCGGTGCCGCTCACCCCGAGCGCCGACGGCGTCGGCCGTCACGCCGGCGTCCGGTTCCGCGCCTGGCAGCCCTGGTCGGCGCTGCACCCCAGCATCGAGGCGCACGCCCCGCTGCGCTTCGACCTCGTCGACGTCCCCGACGCCGTCAGCCTGGGCGGCGCGACCTACCACGTCGTGCACCCCGGCGGCCGCTCGTACGACGCCCCGCCGGTCAACGCCCACGAGGCCGAGGCCCGCCGCGCCGCCCGCTTCGAGCGGCACGGTCACACGCCTGGCGGCATCGACGTGGGCGCCGTCCGCGAGGCCGGTCTGCGCGCCGCTAGTCCGGAGTACCCGCACACGCTCGACCTGCGCCGGGCGCCGCGCCGGTAGGGCTGCTGACCCGGCGTGGGAAACCCCGCCGGCGCCCACCCCGAGCCGTCCGTCAGCCAGGCCGCCGTCCGCGTGTCAGGCTGGTGGGCGTGACGGTGCTGCGCGAGTACGCCGCCGGGGTCACGCAGCCCACGCTCGACAGCACCGGCGGCGGCCCGGCGCGCTACGACGAGGTGGTCGGACCCGACGGTGCGCTGCGCCCGTCGTGGAAGGGCCTCGCCGAGCTCGCGGTGTCGCTCACCGGCGACGACCTGCGCCGCGTCGACGACGAGATCGTCCGCGCGCTGAGCGACGACGGCGTCACCTACTCCCGTCCCGGCGACCGGGCCGGCGCGTGGCGCCTCGACCCGATCCCGGTGGTCATCGACGCCGCGCAGTGGGCGCCGCTGGAGATCGGCCTGGCCCAGCGCGCCGAGCTGCTCAACGCCGTCCTCGCCGACCTCTACGGCCCGCAGCGGCTGCTGTCCGAGGGCGTCCTGCCGTCCGCCGTCGTGCACGGCCACCCCGGCTTCCTGCGCGTCGTGGCCCGCGCCTCGGCCCACGACCCGCGCCCGCTGGTGCTGGCCGCCACCGACCTCGGGCGTGACGACCGCGGCGAGTGGCGGGTGCTGGCCGACCGGGCCCAGGCGCCGTCCGGCCTGGGCTACGCGATGGAGAACCGCCGCGTGCTGTCGCGGGTGC
>JAOPXU010000375.1 GCA_025964985.1 Nocardioides sp. | reverse complement strand
GACCGTGTCGAGGCCGGCGCCGGGCCGCGACGCGGGGCGCTCGGCCGGGCGCTGGGCCGGCGTTCGGGACCTGCGGAGCTGGCCGGCCCCGCCGTACCAGTCCGCGTCGAGACCGCCCCCGCCTTCGAGGTCCTGCTCGAGCGCCTCCGCGCCCACCCGTCCGCCCAGGTCGCCGTCCACTCCGCCCGCCACGGCAAGCACCTCGCCGAGCTCCTCACCGCCGCCGAGGTGACCGTCAACCTGCCGGATGCCGCTGCCGCCGACGGTGAGGGCGGCCTGCCCCGCGCCGCCCTCGGCTCCCGCGGCTACGGGCCGTTCGCCGGCGAGGCCGGCCTGCGCACCTTCGCCCGGGTCCGTACGACGACCGCCAAGCGGCGGCTGCCCGTGCCCACTGCTCCGGTCGAGCTGCTTCTCGCCACCCCGCCAGGACGCGTCGCCACCCGTCTGGCGCTGCACTTGAGACATTCGTTGTAGCCCCTGTGCTCGGGGCAACTCGTCCTTACCTAGCCGGCGCGCCGCGCGGGCGTCTGGACTGAGGAGCGGGGCGCGTCCGGAGCGAGGAACGAGCGGAGGAGGTGCTCCGCGACGAGGGAAGACGGCCGCTCAAGGCGGCGCGCCCGTGCGAGCGGAGCGAGCACAGAATGCACAGCGGAGCAAGCACAGACAACACTGTCGGTGGTCCCACCTACGCTGGAGGCATGCGTCCTGTCACCGACCTCGAGCGCCGTGTCGCCCCCTTCAAGGTCATCTCCGACTACTCGCCGTCGGGCGACCAGCCGGCGGCGATCAAGGAGATCACGGCGCGGGTCGAGGGCGGCGTCAAGGACGTCGTGCTGCTGGGCGCCACCGGCACCGGCAAGACCGCGACGGTGGCGTGGGTGGCCGAGCAGGTGCAGCGTCCGCTGCTGGTGCTGCAGCCCAACAAGACGCTGGCCGCGCAGTTCGCCAACGAGCTGCGCCAGCTGTTCCCGAACAACGCGGTCGAGTACTTCGTCTCCTACTACGACTACTACCAGCCCGAGGCCTACGTCCCGCAGACCGACACCTACATCGAGAAGGACTCCTCGATCAACGAGGAGGTCGAGCGGCTCCGCCACTCGGCGACCAACTCGCTGCTGACCCGCCGGGACGTGATCGTGGTGTCGACGGTGTCGTGCATCTACGGTCTCGGCACCCCGCAGGAGTACGTCGACCGGATGCTGCGGCTGCGCGTCGGCGAGGAGCGCGACCGTGACTCGATCCTGCGCCAGCTGGTCGAGATCCAGTACACGCGCAACGACATGGCGTTCACCCGCGGCACCTTCCGGGTCCGCGGCGACACCCTCGAGATCTTCCCGGTCTACGAGGAGCACGCCGTGCGCATCGAGTTCTTCGGCGACGAGATCGAGCGGCTGATGACGCTGCACGCCGTCACTGGCGAGGTCCTCACCGAGGACAAGGAGCTCTACGTCTTCCCGGCCACGCACTACGTCGCCGGGCCGGAGCGCATGGAGCGCGCGATCCACGGCATCGAGGTCGAGCTCGAGGAGCAGCTCAAGACCTTCGAGCGCCAGGGAAAGATGCTGGAGGCCCAGCGGCTGCGGATGCGCACGACCTACGACATCGAGATGATGCGCCAGGTCGGGTCCTGCGCCGGCATCGAGAACTACTCGATGCACATGGACGGCCGCACCCCCGGCTCGGCGCCCAACTGCCTGCTCGACTACTTCCCCGAGGACTACATGGTGGTCATCGACGAGTCGCACGTGGCGGTGCCCCAGATCGGCGGCATGTACGAGGGCGACATGTCCCGCAAGCGCAACCTGGTCGACCACGGGTTCCGGCTGCCGAGCGCGATGGACAACCGGCCGCTGCGCTGGGAGGAGTTCCTCGAGCGCATCGGCCAGACCATCTACCTCTCCGCGACCCCGGGCAACTACGAGCTCGACAAGGTCGAGATCGACGTGGTCGAGCAGATCATCCGCCCCACCGGCCTGATCGACCCCGAGGTCGTCATCAAGCCGACCAAGGGCCAGATCGACGACCTGATCCACGAGATCCGCACCCGCGCCGACAAGAACGAGCGGGTCCTCGTCACGACCCTGACCAAGAAGATGTCGGAGGACCTCACCGACTACCTCCTCGACGCCGGCATCCGCACCCGCTACCTCCACTCCGAGGTCGACACGCTGCGCCGCATCGAGCTGCTCCGCGAGCTGCGGATGGGCGAGTACGACGTGCTCGTCGGCATCAACCTGCTCCGCGAGGGCCTCGACCTGCCCGAGGTGTCACTGGTGTCGATCCTCGACGCCGACAAGGAGGGCTTCCTGCGCTCCGACAAGTCCCTGATCCAGACCATCGGCCGCGCGGCGCGCAACGTGTCGGGCCAGGTGCACATGTACGCCGACAAGATCACGCCCTCGATGGAGAAGGCGATCGACGAGACCAACCGTCGCCGGGCCAAGCAGGTCGCCTACAACACCTTCCACGGCGTCGACCCGCAGCCGCTGCGCAAGAAGATCGCCGACATCACCGAGATGCTGCAGCGCGACAGCGAGGACACCGAGGCCCTGCTGCAGACCTGGGCGGGCACGGCGGCCAAGGGGCGCGCCGGCGGGGCCAAGGCCCGCCAGACCGTCCCGGTCCTCGGCGACAAGGCCGCCGGCCACCACGCCAAGGACCTCTCCGGCCTGCCGAGCTCCGAGCTCGCCCAGCTCGTCCAGGACCTCACCGACCAGATGCGTCAGGCCGCGGCCGAGCTGCAGTTCGAGCTCGCCGCCCGCCTCCGCGACGAGGTCAACGACCTCAAGAAGGAGCTGCGCCAGATGCTGGAAGCCACGAAGTAGGCCCACCGCCGCACCTCGGTGGTCGAGCCGTCCGAGCGCCAGCGAGGACGAGTCGAGACCCCCGCAGCTGCAAGTCGACCTGGGCGAGTCGGTGCGGGTGGTCTCGACTCGGGCTCGCCGGGGGCTCGCCCGGCTCGACCAGCGTGGGGGTGGGCGAGGGGTCGCCGTAGGCTCGGTGCGTGAGCGAGCCGGCGACCACGACCCCGCGCCTGGCGTGGGCCGTGTGGGGGGTCGGGCTGGCGACGTACCTCGTGGCGGTCTTCCACCGCAGCTCGCTCGCGGTGGCGGGCCTGGTGGCGGCCGACCGGTTCGACATCGGGGCGGCGCAGCTGGCGACGTTCACGATGATGCAGCTGCTCGTCTACGCCGTGATGCAGGTGCCCGTGGGGTTGCTGGTCGACCGCTTCGGGCCCCGGGCGGTGATGCTGGCCGGCACGGTGCTGCTGACGCTGGCGCAGACCGGCTTCGCGCTGGCCGACACCTATCCGGCGGCGCTGGTCGCGCGGCTGTTCGTGGGGATGGGCGACGCGATGACGTTCATCTGCGTCCTGCGGCTCGTCAACACCTGGTTCGCGCCGCGGCGCATCCCGCTGATGACCCAGCTGACCGGCGTCCTCGGCCAGCTCGGCGCGATCGTCGCCGCGGTCCCCATGACGTACGCCCTCGGC
Organism: Nocardioides sp.; assembly: GCA_025964985.1. GTDB lineage: Bacteria > Actinomycetota > Actinomycetes > Propionibacteriales > Nocardioidaceae > Nocardioides. The sequence continues at coordinate 206 of JAOPXU010000375.1, read as the reverse complement.
ACGCTGGGCTGGACACGGTCGTACCTCCTGGCGGCGTCGCTCGGCATCGTGCTGTCGGCCGCCCTGGTCGTCGTGGTGCGCGACCACCCCGAGGTCCGCTCGACCTCCGGCCCCGCACTGTCGCTGACCCAGAACCGCTCGACCCTGGGCGCCTCGTGGGCCGAGCCCGGCACGCCGCTCGGGGTCTGGATGCACATCTCCACGCA
>JAOPXU010000372.1 GCA_025964985.1 Nocardioides sp. | reverse complement strand
CTCGCCAACGACCTGGTGTTCGTCGGATGAGCCAGCCACCACGCCGCCCGTCGCGGCCCGCCCGCACGCCCACCTCCCGTCCCCGCCGCATCGCCGGGCAGGGCCGCGAGGCCGTCGGCGACGAGACCCAGCTCGACGAGAGCACTGCTCCCGAGGCCGAGCCGACGGTCGTCGTACCGGAGGAGCGGGTCGACCTGGCCAAGCACGCCGAGCAGGTCGAGCCCGCCGATGACGTTGCCGACCTCAAGGCCGAGGTCACTGACGAGCCCGAGCCGTCACGACGACGGCTGGTCGTCGGACTCGTCGTCGCGATCGTGGTGCTGGTGGCCGTCGGCGTCGCCGAGCTCGTCTACCTGCGCAGCAACGACGCCCCCGACCCGGGGCCGATCTCGGCCGACAGGCCGGTCCAGGTGGCCGACCTGGAGGTGCGCCGCGTCGTCGACCAGGCCGCGACCGCGGCCGACCTGATCCTCTCGGCGTCCTCGGCCGACTACGACACCCAGGTCGAGGAGGCGACGGCGACGATGACCGACGCCTTCGCCGAGCAGTACCGCACCACCAAGGCCGACATCGAGGAGCGCTTCGTCGCGCAGCAGACCGAGGTCGTCGTCGACATCTCGGCGCAGGGCGTGGTCAGCGCCAGCGAGGACGAGATCGTCGCGCTGGTCTTCCTCACCCAGACGACCCAGAAGGGCACCCGGGGCGGCGTCACGCCCGTGCAGTACCGGGTCACGGTGACGATGGTGGACACGGCGGACGGGTGGCTGGTCTCCGACCTGGTCGCGCTGTAGTGTTCGTCGAGAACTAGAACACGTTCCAGTCTCGGTCGACCCCCCTTGACGCCGACGGAAGGATCGCCTGCGTGACCACCGTGGACGTCGACCTGCTCATCATCGGTGCCGGGCCCACCGGCCTCTACGCCGCCTACTACGCCGGGTTCCGCGGACACCGCATCGCGGTGGTCGACTCGCTGCCCGAGCTCGGCGGCCAGGTCACCGCGATGTACCCCGAGAAGCAGATCTTCGACGTCGCCGGCTTCCCCTCGGTCAAGGGCCGCGACCTCGTCGCCGGCCTGGTCGAGCAGGCCAACAGCGCCTCGCCCGACTACCTGCTCGACCGCAGCGCCACGACGCTCGAGTCCGACGCCGACGGCGTGACCGTGGGCCTCGATGACGGCACCCAGGTGCGCGCGGGGGCCGTGATCATCACCGCCGGCATCGGCAAGTTCTCCCCGCGTCCCCTGCCCGCGGGCGACGACTGGGTGGGCCGGGGCCTGGAGTTCTTCGTGCCCAGCTTCGCTCCCTACGCCGGCAAGGACGTCGTCATCGTCGGCGGCGGCGACAGTGCCTTCGACTGGGCGCTCAGCCTCGAGCCCATCGCCCACTCGGTCGCGCTGGTGCACCGCCGCGACGCCTTTCGCGCCCACGAGCGCACCGTCCAGCAGGTCACCGCGTCCTCGGTCGAGATCATCACGCGGGCCCAGGTGACCGCGCTCCACGGCGACACCGTCGTCGAGTCCGTCGACATCGAGGTCGACGGCGAGACCACGACCCGGCCCTGCCAGGCCGTCGTCGCCGCCCTGGGCTTCATCGCCGACCTCGGCCCCATGCAGCAGTGGGGTCTCGAGGTCCGCAAGCGCCACATCTGCGTCAACCCGGCGATGCAGACCAACCTGCCGCGCGTCTTCGCCGCCGGCGACATCACCGAGTACGAGGGCAAGGTCCGCCTGATCGCCGTCGGCTTCGGCGAGGCCGCCACCGCCGTCAACAACGCCACCGTGGCGATCAACCCGGACGCCAAGGTGTTCCCGGGCCACTCGTCCGAGGGCTCCTAGAAGGGAACCAGCACGATGAAGATCAAGGTCGACTTCGACCTCTGCGAGTCCAACGCCCTGTGCGAGGCCATGGCCCCCGACGTCTTCGAGCTCGACGACGACGACTACCTCGTCGTCAAGGCCGAGGAGACCACGCCCGAGACCCTCGACGACGTCAAGCGTGCGGTCGCCGCCTGCCCGCGCGCCGCCATCGCGCTGACGGAGGACTGAGCATGAGCACCACGTCCACCACGTCGCTCGACGGCAAGGTCGCGATCGTCACCGGTGCTGGGGCCGGGCTCGGCCGCGCCGAGGCCGTCGCGCTGGCCAAGGCCGGCGCACGCGTCGTGCTCAACGACCTGCCCGGCGCCGCCGACGAGGCCGCCGATGAGCTCAAGGGCCTCGGGGCCGAGGTCGCGATCGTCGAGGGCGACGTCTCCGACTCCGGTGTGTCCGAGGAGATGCTCCGCGCCGCCGTCGACGGGTTCGGCTCGCTCGAGGTCGTCGTCAACAACGCCGGCATGACCCGCGACCGGATGCTCTTCAACATGAGCGACGACGAGTGGGACGCGGTCGTCCGCGTGCACCTGCGCGGCCACTTCCTGCTCTCGCGCAACGCCGCGTCGTACTGGCGCACCGCCTCGAAGGCGGCCGAGGGACCGGTCTACGCCCGCGTCGTCAACACCGCCTCCGAGGCGTTCCTCGGCGGCTCGCCCGGCCAGGCCAACTACGCCGCCGCCAAGGCCGGCATCACCGCACTGACCCTGTCCACCGCGCGCGGCCTGGGCAAGGTCGGCGTGCGCGCCAACGTGATCTGCCCGCGCGCCCGCACCGCCATGACCGCCCAGGTCTTCGGCGAGGACACCTCGGGCGAGGACGTCGACCCCTACTCGCCCGAGCACGTCGCCCCGCTCGTGGCCTGGCTCGCGTCCCCGGCCGCTGAGCACGTCACCGGCCAGGTGTTCGTCGTCTACGGCGGCATGGTCGCGCTCGTCGCCGCCCCGGTCGTCGAGCAGCGCTTCGACAAGAGCGGTGCTCTCTGGACCGCCGACGACCTCTCCGACCAGCTCGGCGGCTTCTTCGCCGACCGCGACCCCTCGGTCGGCTTCGCCGCCGACGCCATCATGAAGCTGGAGGTCTGACGTGGCCGGGCGTCTGGCCGGCAAGGTCGCCATCGTCACCGGCGGCTCCATGGGGCAGGGCGCGGCCATCTGCCGTGCCTACGTCGCCGAGGGCGCGCAGGTCGTCGTCGCCGACGTGGCCAAGGACGAGGGCCAGGCCCTCGCCGACGAGCTGGGCGAGGCCGCCTGGTTCGCCCACCACGACGTCAGCGACCAGGCGTCGTGGACCGCGGTCGTGGCCGACACCAACGAGCGCTTCGGTCCCGTCTCGGTCCTGGCCAACAACGCCGGCATCCTGCGCTTCGGCTCGATCGAGGAGATGCCGCTCGCCGAGGTCGAGCTGCTGTTCCGCGTCAACCAGCTCGGCTGCTGGCTGGGCATGCAGTCCGTCGTACCGACCATGCGGGCCCACGGCGGGGGAGCGATCATCAACTCCTCCTCGACCGAGGGCCTGGCGGGCATGGCCAACACCGCGGCCTACGGCGCCACGAAGTTCGCGATCCGCGGCATGACCAAGGCCGCTGCCCACGAGCTCGGCCGCTTCAACATCCGCACCAACACCGTGCACCCCGGCATGATCGACACCCCGATGACCCGCGTGCACGGCGGCGACCTGGCGATGGAGTACGGCGCCTCCAAGGTCCCGCTGCGCCGCGTGGGCCAGCCCGAGGACATCGCCGGTCTCTACGTCTTCCTCGGCAGCGACGAGGCGACCTACATCAACGGCGCCGAGATCGCGATCGACGGAGGCGTGACCGCCACGCACGGCTTCGGCGGCTAGGTTCTCCACCCATGGCCAACCAGCGCGGACAGATCGTCATGAGTGACGACGAGGTCGAGACCTTCCTCACCCAGCAGCGGTCCTCGACCGTCGCCACCGTCGGCAAGGACGGCCAGGTCAACCTCGTCGCCATGTGGTACGACTGGCACGAGGGGCACGTCTGGATCGAGACGAAGGCCAAGTCGCAGAAGGTCGTCAACCTGCGCCGCGACCCCCGGATGAGCTTCCTCGCCGAGACCGGTCACACCTACGACCAGCTCCGCGGCGTCGCGCTCGAGGGCACCGGCGTCGTCATCGACGACGAGGCCGTCGTCTGGGACGTCTGCGTGCGCATCTTCGAGCGCTACAACGCGCCGTACACCGAGGAGCTCAAGCCGTTCGTCGAGCTCATGGCCAGGAACCGCGTCGTCGTCCGCCTCGACGTCGACCGCACCCGCTCCTGGGACCACCGCAAGCTCGGTCTGCCCGCCATGGACCTCGGCGGGTCGACGGCCGAGTTCCTCTGACGTCTGGCCTACGGCGGCGGGACGAGTCCCACCCGCCTCGGGATTCACCGGCCGGCCGGTGAAGACCTCACTTGGCCGACGAAACTTCATCGGCCAAGCACCCACTTCATCGGCCAAGTACCCCGATCAGGCTGCCGTCTGAGCGAGCAGGTGCGCACGGAGCATCCTGGCGGTCTCCACGGGTCGCTCCAGGTCTGACCAGGCGAGCCGGATCATTGTCCATCCCGTCAGACGCCGGAGCAGGTTCTCTCGTTGCTTCTCGCGGAGGACGCACTCTTCGATGGTCTCTCCGGCCCGCCGGTGGCGCAGGTACTTGGTCATGCCGTCCAACTCGATCATCGTCCGGTACGCCGGCCATGCGCCGTCGACGCGGCCAGCCAACCGGCCGCTCGGGTGGAACACCGCGAACTGAGGCTCGAACATCGGCAGGTCGTGGTCGCGGCAGAGCAGGTGCGCCCGAGTCTCCAATACCGATTCCGCCCGCCCATTGCTCAGACGCAGCTTGTGGTGCAGGCCAATCGTCCCGGGCCACATCTGCATGCGCTCGACCCCCAGATCGAGCTCATCGCGGGTCGCGTTGCCGGTGGCCTGCACCCAGTCGAGCACCGCCACCGCGGGGTCTCTCGACGCACCGGCCGCTGTGTCGAGCGCAGTCCGAGCCGGTGCGGTCAGCCAGGAGCCGTCGCGGCGCGTGATGTCGTCGACCATCGTCACGCCGCGATGGTGGGCGATGCCGGCCTGGATCCGTTCGCCGGCTCCGAGGAGGCTGGTGAGATGGACGGTGCTCAGGTCAAGGCCCCAGTCGGGCCCGCCCAACTCGAGCAGGGCCGACACGTGCGACCGGGCCACGGCGTCGCCGTACAGCCTGCGTACGACGTGCGACCGCAGGCGGTGGCGAGCCGCGCGGTCGGCCGGCTCCCACACGCCGACGAGGCAGTAGGCGCCGTGGTGGATGCGCCGGACCACGCCGTGGCGTTGCGCCTTCGCGATGACCACGTCGTCGAGTCCTGCTGCGATGACGTCTCGTCGGAGCAAGGTTCCGCGAGTGTCGATGAAGTGCTCGATCATGCGGCCGAGGGTGCTCGCCCAACGGCCGCCGCCGCCAGTGCCTGTGACGCCCCTGTGGAAAAGTGCCTGCTCAGTGCCCTGAGTGCGATCTTTGCTGGGCCGATGAAGCTCCTGCTTGGCCGATGGAACTCCATCGGCCAACTGAGGGATTCACCGGCCGGCCGGTGAATCCCGAGGCCGGAACGACGCCCACGGGCGCCGCGCTCAGTCGCGCAGCAGCAGCCCGACAGCGGTCTCGAGGTGGGCGCCGGTCTCGGCGGCGGTGGAACGGCCGGTGACCCAGGCGACGAGGGCGGAGAGCCAGACGTCGCCGATGACGCGGGCGATGGCGATGTCCTCGTCGGTGGGCTCGTGGTCCTCGTCGGGGTGCATCGCGGTGGTGAGCATCGAGGTGAGCAGCATGCCGACGGTGTGGATCTCGGCGGCGACGGAGGCGTCGGCGAACATGAACGCCCGGGTCAGGGCCTCGGTGAGCTTGGGGTCGCCCTGCAGGCCGCGGGTGGTGCGCTTCATGACGTAGATGACGCGCTCGGCGGAGGAGTCACCGGGGATCGACATCTCGCGGAACAGGGCCTCGTTGCGCTCGAACTCGCGGGCGAGGGCCGAGACCAGCAGGTGGATCTTGGAAGGGAAGTAGCGGTAGAGGGTGCCGAGGGCGACCTCGGCGGAGTCGGCGACCGCACGCATCTGCACCGCGTCGAAGCCGCCCTCGCGGGCCAGCTCGTAGGTGGCGTCGAGGATGCGTTTGCGGCGCTCGCGCTGGGCCGCGGAACCGAGGTCCTCCACGGTCAGGGAATTGGACGTGCTCATCGGGGGAACCCCAGGCCTTCCAGGATCGTCCTTCGCACTCACGCATCGTCGTCGATCGGGGAGGTGCGCCGGGGACGGCTGCTCGTTGTCTGATCTGCCCCACTAGGCTAGCGGGCGGTGGTCCATAATAGGAACACGTTCTACGTTGTGCGGCCCCCGTGTCGTACCCAGTACCGAAGGGTCGAGCCGCTCATGCGCATCGCCATGCTGTCCTACCGCAGCAAGCCGCACTGCGGCGGGCAGGGCATCTACCTGCGTCACCTCAGTCGCGAGCTCGTGGCCCTGGGCCACGAGGTCGAGATCTTCTCGGGCCAGCCCTACCCCGAGCTCGACGAGGGCGTGGTGCTCACCAAGGTGCCCAGCCTCGACCTCTACCGCGAGCCTGACCCGTTCCGGGTGCCCAAGCTCAAGGAGTTCCGCGATCTCATCGACGTCGAGGAGTTCGCCACGATGTGCGTGGCCGGCTTCCCCGAGCCCAAGACGTTCAGCCGCCGGATCAGCCGCATCCTGAAGGAGCGCGCCGGCGAGTTCGACATCGCCCACGACAACCAGGTGCTCGGCACCGGCATGCTCGACATCGAAGGCTACGGGCTGCCGCTGATCACCACGCTGCACCACCCGATCACCTACGACCGGCGCATCGACCTCGCCCAGACCCGCAACCCGTGGCGCAAGCTCACCCTGCGCCGCTGGTACGGCTTCCTGCGCATGCAGGGCCGCGTCGCCCGCCAGGCCCGCGCGATCATGACGCCGTCGGAGACGTCCAGGCGCGACATCGCCAAGGACTTCGGCGTCGACCCCGCCAAGATGCAGACCATCCTGCTCGGCGTCGACGACATGTTCGTCCCGCCCGACGAGACCGCCCGGCCCCGCGTCGAGGGCCGCATCATGGCGATGGCCAGCGCCGACGCCCCGATGAAGGGCATCGCCACGCTGCTCGAGGCCTTCGCCAAGATGCGCACCGAGCGCGACGTCGAGCTGGTCCTGGTCACCAAGCCCTCGCCCGGCGGCCGGACCGAGAAGCTCATCGAGCGCCTCGGCATCGGCCCGCACGTCCGCTTCGTCCACGGCATCAGCGACCTCGAGCTGGTCGACCTCATGGGCTCGGCCCAGGTCGCCTGCGTGCCGTCGCTCTACGAGGGCTTCTCGTTGCCGACCGCCGAGCTCATGGCCTGCGCCACGCCGCTCGTCGTCTCGCGCGCCGGAGCGATCCCCGAGGTCGTCGGTCCCGACGGCGAGTGCGCCGACCTGGTGACCCCCGGTGACGTCGAGGAGCTCAAGCAGACCCTGAGCAGCCTGCTCGACGACCCCGTACGCCGCGCCCGCATGGGCGAGGCCGGACGCCGTCGCGTGCAGGAGCTGTTCAGCTGGCGCGCCGTGGCCGTGAAGGTCGCGGCCGCCTACGACGACGTCATCGCCGAGTTCCACGCTGAGAAGAACCAGAAGGGCTGACCCCACATGCTGACCGTTGACTTCGACCGCCTGGGCCTGAGCGCCGGCGACCGTGTCCTCGACATGGGCTGCGGCGCCGGACGCCACGCCTTTGAGATGTACCGCCGCGGCGCCGACGTCGTCGCCTTCGACATGGACGCCGACGAGCTGTCCAACGTCCTCGACCTCTTCACCGCCATGAAGGAGGCCGGCGAGGTCCCCGCGGGCGCCGAGGCCGACATCATGAAGGGCGACGCGCTGGCGCTGCCCTTCGCCGACGGCGAGTTCGACCGCGTCGTGGCCGCCGAGGTGCTCGAACACATCCACGCCGACGTCGACGCCATCAAGGAGCTCGTGCGGGTCCTGCGCCCCGGCGGTACGCTGGCCATCTCGGTGCCGCGCTGGCTGCCCGAGGTCATCAACTGGAAGCTCTCCGACGACTACCACAACGCCGAGGGCGGCCACATCCGGATCTACACCGACCACGAGCTGGTCGACAAGGTCACCAAGGCCGGCAAGTTCAACGACG
>JAOPXU010000346.1 GCA_025964985.1 Nocardioides sp. | reverse complement strand
CGGCAGCGCACGGTGGGGCGCTGCTCGCGGCGTCGCTCGACGGGCTGCGCGCCGTGGGCGGCGACGGCGCCGAGATCGTGCCGATCGGGCACTCGTACGGCTCGGTCACCCTCGGCGCCGCGCTGTCCGGGCACGACGTCGACGTCGACCGGGCCGCCGTCGTCGGCAGCCCCGGTCTCGGTGAGGGCATCGACGACGTCGGCGACCTCGACCTGCCCCGTGGTGGCCTCTACGTCGGGCAGGGCGACGACGACCTCGTCGCCGGTCTCGGCCAGAACGGCGCGCTCGGGCTCGGCGGGGCCGGGCACGGCCAGGACCCGGCCGACGACGATTTCGGCGGGACCCGCTTCCAGGCCAACTCCGGCCCCGGCCACGACGGCCACTCGGCCTACTACGACAACGACAGCGAGTCGCTGCACAACCTCGGGCTCGTCCTGGCCGGGCAGGACCCGACGCCGGCCGGGGCCGTGCGCGACCCCTGGTGGGGGCCCGCGCACGACCCGGAGGACGGCGCCCGGTCAGACCGGCACGACACCGACGGCGACGGTGACACCGACGGCGTCCCGCGCCGCTGACGGCGTCGTGGTCAGCAGGAGGTCAGCGACCGGCGAGCTCGTGCTCGCGGTCGGGCTCCTGGGCCAGGTGCGGCCGCTCGAGCTTCTCGCCCTCGACGTCGACGTCGGGGAGGATGCGGTCGAGCCAGGCCGGGAGCCACCAGGCCTTCTCGCCGAGCAGGAACATCAGCGCCGGGATGAGCACCATCCGCACGATGAAGGCGTCGAAGACGACCGCGGCGGCGAGGGCGAAGCCGATCGACTTGATGATCGCGTCGTCCTCGAAGATGAAGCCGGAGAACACCGCGGTCATGATCACGGCCGCAGCGGCCACGACCCGCGCCGAGCTGCGGAAGCCGTCGACGACGGCCTCGTGGGTCGACGCGCCGTGCACGTGGGCCTCGCGCATCCGGGTCACCAGGAAGACCTGGTAGTCCATCGCCAGCCCGAAGACCACGCCGATCAGGAAGATCGGGATGAAGCTGACGATCGGCTGGCCCTCCATCAGGCCGAACGTGCCCTTCTGGAAGATCAGGACCGTCGCGCCCAGCGTCGCCAGGACCGACAGCACGAACCCGAGCGTCGCGGTCAGCGGCACGAGGATCGAGCGGAACACGATCATCAGCAGCAGGAACGCCAGGCCGACGACGACCAGCAGGTAGACCGGCAGTGCGCCGTTGAGGCGGTCGGAGACGTCGGTGGTGATGGCGGTCAGGCCGGTGATGCCGATGTCGGTGCCGGTGGCCTCCTCGATGTCGGCCTCGCCGTCGCGCAGCGACTCGAGCAGGTCCTGGGTCGCCGGCTCGTCGGGGCCGAACTCGGGGACGACGAGCGCGGTGGTGCCCGGAGGCGTGGGGGCGTCGGTCGGCGGAGCCAGGGTGCTGGCGTCGGCGGCGGCCTGCACGCCGGACTGCTCGGCGGCCCAGGCGACGACCTCCTCGAAGGCCTCGGCCCGCTCGGCGTCGTCGTCGATGCCTCGACCGTCGATGACCAGCTGGAACGGCGCCTCGCGGCCCGGACCGAAGCCCTCGGTCAGCAGGTCGCTGGCCTGGCGCTGCGTGGTGTCGGAGGCGGCGGTGCTGTCGGTCGGGAACGCCAGGAACAGGTCCTTGAGAGGCACGGCGAGCACGCCGAGGACCACGACGGACAGCACGGCCGCGGCGACGGGGCGCTTGCCGATGAGGCGGGCCCAGCGCACGCCGTTGTTGACGATCTTGCCGTCGGCCTCGCGGGTCGGCTCGTAGCGGCGCACGCGGCCGCCGAACGCCTTGGTCTTGAGCATGCCGAGGATCGCGGGCAGGAGCGTGAGGGCGACCAGGACCGCGACGAGGACGGTCGCGGCGGCGGCCAGGCCCATGGTGGTGAGGAACGGGATGCGGACCACGGTCAGGGCCGACAGGGCGATGAGCACGGTGAGGCCGGCGAAGACGACGGCGGAGCCGGCGGTGCCGACGGCGACGCCGACGGCCTCCTCGCGGTTGTCGGTGTGCTCGAGCTCGCTGCGGTAGCGGGCGAGGATGAACAGCGAGTAGTCGATGCCGACCGCGAGGCCGATCATCGTGGCGAGCGTCGGGGCGCTCGAGCCGAGGTCGACGAACGCCGACATCGCGGTGATGCCCGACAGTCCGAGGCCGACGCCGAAGATCGCGCCGAGGATGGGCAGGCCGGCGGCGACCAGCGAGCCGAAGGTGAGCACGAGGACCAGCAGGGCCAAGCCGATGCCGATGAGCTCGGCGGTGCCGCCCGGCGGGGCGAACTCGCCCATGCCCTGTCCGTTGGCCTCGACGGTGAGGCCGGCGTCGCGGGCCTGCGCCATCGCGTCCTCGACGGCGTCCTGGCTCGTGGGCTCGACATCGGTGACGGTGCCGACGTCGAAGGCGAACGTGATGACGCCGATGCGACCGTCCTGGGTGACCGGTGCGAACGTCGCCGCCGCACCCTCGGCCGGCTCGCCCTCGAGGGCGGTGACCGGGTTGAGGGCCTTCTGCGTCTCGGGGTCGCCGAGGGCCGCCGGCACCTGCGGGCCGTCGGCGAGGTCGACGATCAGGTCGGCCACCGTGGCGGCGTACGGCGCCTGGTCGAGCCGCTCGCCCTCGGGGGCGGCGACCACCACGTTGACCGTGGCCTCGTCGAAGGCGTCCTTGCTGTCGGGGAACAGCTCGGCCTGCAGGTCGGCGGCCTCCTCCGACGGGATGCCCGGGATGGTGAAGGCGTCGGTGCTGGGCTTCGAGAACGCCGCGGCGAAGGCGCCCACCGCGATGAGCAGGACGAGCCAGCCGGCGACGAAGACGGGCCAGCGTCGGTAGGCCGTCTTGCCGAGGCGGTAGAGGTAGGTGGCCATGCGGTGCTCCTGGTCGGTCACGGTGCGGTGGATCACGGGTCACCCGCGTCGTCGCGGGCGTGGGTGGGTCAGGCGCCGAGCAAGGTGCGCGCGGTCGTCAGGCTCTGGTCGAAGTGGTGGGCGAAGGGCCGGGCCCGCGGGTCGTCGAGGAACGCGTCGAGCGCGGCCTCGAACAGCGCGGACAGGATGGTGACGGCGACCTTGGCGCCGGTCTTGCCGAAGGTCGCGCCCTCGCGAGCCACGACGTGCTCGATCACATCGACGCTGATGGACTCGTAGCGCTGGTGCACGGTGCCCATCAGGCGCGGGTTGCCGCGCAGCACGCGGCGGTTCATCAGCAGCAGCTCACGATCGACGGCGCTGTCGCCGAGCAGCGGCATCACCAGCGTGCGCAGGTCCTGCAGCAGGTCGCCCTCGGGACCGCCCGCGCGGAAGCGGGCCACGTCGTCGTCGTCGAACGCCGGCCACTCACCGAGCACGGCGTCGAGCTTGCCCGGGAAGTAGTTGAACAGCGTGCGGCGCGAGACGCCGGCCGCGAGGGCCAGCTCGTCCATGGTGAAGCCGTCGAGACCCCGCTCGTCGGCCAGCTTCAGCGCGCAGAACGAGATGCGCTGCGAGGTCGCAGCCCGGTCTCGCTTTGCACTCTTGATCATGGAGTGCAGTGTTCCAGGTGGCGACTCGCGGGGGCAAAGCCTTGCGGTGTGATCTCCGCGACGTCAGCGCCGCTTGATGTACGGCGTCGCGTTGACGCCCAGCGTCTGGCCGGTCACGGCCACGTCGGCGAGCGCCTCGTCGCACGCCGCGACGACGTCGTCGTCGAGCGAGATGCCGGCCGCGGCGGCGTTGGCGTGCACCTGCTCGGGGCGCGAGGCGCCGATGATCGCGGAGGCCAGCTCGGGCCCGCGCAGGGTCCAGGCCAGGGCCAGCTCGGGCAGCGAGACCCCGACGCCCTCCGCGATCGGCACCAGGCGCTGGACCGCCTCGACGGCCGCCTCGGAGTAGACGACGTCCTTGGCGGCGTTCATCGACTCCAGCGCGAAGCGCGAGTCGGCCGGAAAGTCCTGGCCCGGCTTGTACTTGCCGGTCAGCAGCCCCTGCGCCAGCGGCGACCAGACGATCTGCGAGATGCCGTGGTCCATGCACAGCGGGAACACCTGGTCCTCCGGGGCGCGCCAGAGCATCGAGTACTGCGGCTGCGAGCTGACGAACAGGTCCTCGCCCCCGATCTCGATCGCGGCCTTGATCTGCTCGGGCGTCCACTCGCTGAAGCCCAGGTAGCGCGCCTTGCCGTCGGCCACGACCTGCTGCAGCGCCTCGACGGTGTCCTCGAGCGCGACCTGGTCGTCGAAGCGGTGGGCCTGGTAGAGGTCGACGTGGTCCACCTGCAGGCGCGTGAGGGACGCGTCGATCTGCTTGCTGATCTGCTCGGGGGACAGGCCCTGGTCGGCCTCGTCGTCGGACATCTGGCCGTAGACCTTCGTCGCCAGCACGTAGGAGTCGCGCGGGTGGTCCTTCAGGATCTCGCCCCACGCCTCCTCCGCCGCCCCGCACCCGTAGACGTTGGCGGTGTCGAAGAAGTTGATGCCCGCGTCGAACGCCGCCTCCGTGCACGCCCGCGTCTGGTCGGCCTCGATCCCACCCGAGTAGGTCAGCCAGCTCCCCAGCGAGATCACGGAGACCTCGAGGTCGGAGCTGCCCAGGGTCCGGAACTTCATCTCAGCCATGCCCTCGACGGTATGGGCCGCTCCGGCCGGTCGGCTCCACCCTGCGGGATGCCCCGTCGCTGGTCGAGCAGGGCGAGCGCCAGCGAGTCCGAGTCGAGACCCCCGCAGCGACAGCCCGTCCGCACCACACGTCGGTCGAGGAGGTCGCTCTGCGACCGTCACGAGACCGCCCCGCCGCAGCGTCCGTGCGAGAGCCGACCTGCGCGTGTGGTCGTCTGGCCTCGTGACGGTTGCTGCGCAACCTCCTCGACCAGCGTGGAGGCAGTCTCGAACACACGTCGGTCGAGGAGGTCGCTCTGCGACCGTCACGAGACCGCCCCGCCGAAGCGTCCGTGCGAGAGCCGATCTGCGCGTGTGGTCGTCTGGCCTCGTGACGGTTGCTGCGCAACCTCCTTGACCATCGTGGAGGCAATCTTGAACACACGTCGGTCGAGGAGGTCGCTCTGCGACCGTCACGAGACCGCCCCGCCGCAGCGTCCGTGCGAGAGCCAATCTGAACCTGCGGTCGTCTGGCCTCGTGACGGTTGCTGCGCAAACTCCTCGACCAGCGTGGAGACAGCCGGTCAGCGGCCGGTGAGCAGCGCGCAGGTGTGCTCGAGGTGACGGCGCATGGCGTGCTCGGCGGCGTCGGGGTCGGCGGCCAGGACGGCCTCGACGATGGGGCGGTGCTCGGCGTGGATCTCGGTGAGCGAGCGGCCGGTGGCGGTGGTGGGCGGGCCGAGGAGGGCGGTCGTGGCGCGCAGCTGCTCGACGATCTCGGCGGCGCGGTGGTTGCCTGCGGCGACGAGGACGGCGCGGTGCAGGGCGCGGTCGGCGGCCCAGAACGCCGGCTGGTCGCCGCGACCGGCGGCGCCGAGCATGGCGTCGAGGAGGCCGGCGAGGTCGGGGCAGCCGCGCTCGGCGGCGCGTCGGGCGGCGCGCGGCTCGAGGGCGAGGCGGATCTCGAAGATCTCCTCGACGTCGTGGGCGCTGGGCAGCACGACGCGGAAGCCACGGTTGCGCGCGATCTCGACCAGCCCGGTCTCGGCCAGCCGCAGCATCGCCTCGCGGACCGGGCTGCGGGAGACGCCGAGCTCCTCGGCGACCCGGTAGACGGAGTAGACCTCGCCCGGCACCAGCACCCCCTGCTGGACGCCGGCGCGCACCGACTCGACGACGGCGTCGGTCAGCGAGGCGGCGTCCACTGGAAGGGTGAGGGACGGCATGAGTAACATGTTACTCATGCAGCGCGTAGCGGAGGACGTCGTGGGTGCCCTGGAGGCCGCCGGGCTCGAGGTGCGGGCCGACGCCGGCACGATCGGCATGTACTCCACCGACGCCTCGCTCTACCGGATCCCGCCGCTCGCCGTCGTGCGCCCGCGCTCGGTCGACGAGGTGGCCGCCGCGCTGGCGGTGGCGCGCGAGACCGGCGTACCCCTGACCTCGCGTGGCGCCGGCACCTCGGTCGCCGGCAACGCGGTCGGGCGCGGCATCGTCCTCGACTTCTCTCGCCACCTCGGCCGGGTCCTGTCGGTCGACCCCGAGTCGCGCACCGCGGTCGTCGAGCCCGGCACCGTCCACGCGGTGCTGCAGAAGGCGGTCGCGCCGCACGGCGTGCGCTTCGGCCCCGACCCGTCGACCCACCCGCGCTGCACCGTCGGCGGGATGATCGGCAACAACGCGTGCGGCGCCCGGTCGCTGGCCTACGGCCGCACCTCCGACAACGTCGCAGGGCTGCGGTTCCTCACCGCCGCCGGCGACGAGGTCGTGACGTCGTACGACGCCGCCGGCCGTCCCACCCTCACCGGCGGCGACTCCGTGGTCGCGGGCGTGCGCGACGTGATGGCCGCCCACCTGGCCACGGCACGCACCGAGCTCGACCGGTTCGGCCGCCAGGTGTCGGGCTACGCCGCGCACCACCTGCTGCCCGAGCGCTTCGACCTCGGCCAGGCGTTCGTCGGCTCCGAGGGCACCCTCGGCGTGATCACCGAGGCGACGGTCCGCCTCGTCGTCGACGCGCCCGTGCGGGTCGTGGTCGTGCTCGGCTTCGACGACATCGTGGCCGCTGGCGAGGCCGCACCCGCGGTCGTCACCCACGGCCCGACCTCCTGCGAGGGCCTCGACTCGCGGCTGCTCTCGGTGCTGCGCGCCCGCCGCGGCGAGGGTGCCGTGCCGCCGCTGCCCCGCGGAGCCGCGTGGTTGTTCGTCGAGCTCGCCGGCGACGATGCCGACGAGGTCCGCGGCCGGGCGGAGCAGCTGGCCGCCGCCGGCCTGGGCGTCGACGCGCTCGTCGTACCCGACCCAGTGACGCAGGCCCGGCTCTGGCGCATCCGCGAGGACGGCGCCGGCATGGCCGGCCGCTCGCCCGCCGACCGCCCCGCCTGGCCCGGCTGGGAGGACGCCGCGGTGCCGCCGCACATGCTCGGCTCCTACCTCGCGCGCTTCGACGAGCTCGTCACCTCCTACGACATGACGTCGGCTCCGTTCGGCCACTTCGGCGACGGCTGCATGCACGTGCGCCTCGACTACCCGCTCGACCGCCCCGACGGGACCCAGGTGCTGCGGGCGTTCCTCACCGACGCGGCCAAGCTCGTGGGGGAGTACGGCGGGTCGCTGTCGGGCGAGCACGGCGACGGCCGCGCGCGCAGCGAGCTGCTGCCGCACATGTACTCCGCCGACGCGATCGCGATGTTCGCCGGCATCAAGCACGCCTTCGACCCCGACAACCTGCTCAACCCGGGCGTCCTGGTCGACCCCGACCCGGTCGACGCCGACGTGCGCTTCGCCGGCTCCTTCCCGATCGGCCGCCGCAACCTGGCGATGGCCTACCCCCACGACGACGGCGACATGGCCCAGGCCGTCCACCGCTGCACCGG
>JAOPXU010000310.1 GCA_025964985.1 Nocardioides sp. | reverse complement strand
GTGGCGCCGCCCGTCCCCAAGCCAACGACCGCTACATCCATTGCCGGATCCTCACACGACGCCACGCTGGTCGAGCCGCGCCGGGCACGCCGCAGCGCCAGCACGCCGCACCACACGTCGGTCGAGGAGGTCGCCCTGCGACCGTCACGAGACCACCTCGCCGCAGGCCCGGAACGGGAGCCGACCTGCTCCTGCGGTGGTCCCGACTCGTCCTCGCTGTGTCTTCTGTCCTCGCTCCGCTCGGACGTGCTCGGCGCCTTTTGTGGGGCCGTATTCCTCCTCGCTCGCTCGAGTGCTCGCTCCTTCGTCGCTGCGCACTCGATTCGCTCGTCGTGCAGACGACCCCGGCGCCGAGCGGTTCGTGGTCCAGTCCCGTAGATCGCGCGCTCCTCGAGTCCGAGTCGGCGCGCCGCGCGGGCGTCTGGACTGACGAGCGAGTGCGCGCAGCGAGGAACGAGCGGAGCGTGCGAGCGAGGAGGGAAGACGGCCGCTCAAGGCGGCGCGCCCGTGCGAGCGGAGCGAGCACAGAGAAGCACTGTCGGTGCTTGGTGGTCTGGTTAGTCCATGAACGACGACCGCACGCGCTACTGGGTCAGCACGATCAGCCTCGAGCACGTGCTGCTCGGGGTGGAGGGCGGGTTCACGCAGGCCGACCACGGGCGGGACACCCGGCTGCGGCGGCTGCGCCACGGCGACGGGATCGCGTTCTACTCACCGCGGACGACGATCGGCGCGACCCGGCCGCTGCAGCAGTTCACGGCGCTCGGGGTGGTGGCCGACGACGAGCCCTACCGGGTCGAGCTGCGCGAGGGGTTCCAGCCGTGGCGGCGGCGCGTCGAGTTCGAGCCGGTGGTGGCGGTGCCGGTCAAGCCGCTGCTGCCCGTGCTGGGGTTCATCCTCGACGAGGAGCACTGGGGGCTGCCGTTCCGGCGCGGGCTGTTCGAGGTGCCGTCGGCCGACTTCGGCGCGATCGCGGGGGCGATGCGCGACGCCGCCGACGATTCCGTGCGGGTCATCGGGTCTGCCTCCCCGTGAACGCCACCCGCACCACCCGCCTCGTGCCCGTCGGCGACGTCGAGCTCTGCGTCGAGTCCTTCGGCGACCCCGCCGACCTGCCGGTGCTGCTGCTCGCCGGGGCCGCCTCGTCGATGGACTCCTGGCCGGTCGCGTGGTGCGAAGGGCTCGCGGCCGCCGGCCGCCACGTCCTGCGCTACGACCACCGCGACACCGGACGGTCCACGACCGGCCCTCCGGGCCACCCGACGTACGACGGCAGCGCGCTCGACCGCGACGCCGAGGCCCTGCTCGACGCGCTCGCGCTCGGCCCGGCCCACCTGGTCGGGGTCTCGATGGGCGGCGGCATCGCCCAGTCGCTCGCGCTGCACCGCCCCGACCTCGTCGCCGCGCTCACGCTGGTCGCGACCAGCCCCGTCGGGGGCGTCGACCGCGAGCGCCTGCCCGGCATCGACGCCCGCCTCGCCGACTGGTTCGCCGACCCACCACCCGAGCCCGACTGGACCGACCGCGAGGCGGTCGTCGCGTGGTCGCTCGCCGGCGAGCGGGCGTTCGCCGGTCCGCTCGGGGTCGACGAGGCCGAGGCACGGGCCGCGGCCGGGGCCACCTTCGACCGCAGCCACGGCCCGGCGGCGGCCGGCAACCACTGGCTGGTGCTCGGCGGTGGTGACGACGAGCCGCTGGACGTCCGTGCGATCGCCGTGCCGACGCTGGTGGTGCACGGCAGCCACGACCCGTTGTTCCCGCTTCCCCACGGCGAGGTCCTGGCCGCGGCGGTGCCCGGCGCCCGGCTGCTCGTCGTCGAGGGGATGGGCCACCAGGTCCCGCCGTCCTCGACGTGGGAGCACGTCGTGCCGGCGGTCCTCGCCCTCCGGGACTGAGGCCCCGTCACCGGCCGTTCATCCGCACCCGACAGGGTTGCGCTCGTGGACCATCAGCTCGACGACCCGTTGCGCCGTGCGGACCTGGCCCCCGCGCCCCGCACCCTCGTCGAGATCTTCCGCACCACCGTCGCGCAGGCCGCCGACGAGCCGGCCGTCGACGCCGGCACCGGCGTGCTCACCTACGCCGAGCTCGAGGAGGCCGCCGACGGCCTTGCCGCCGACCTCGCCGTCCTCGGCATCGGGCCCGGCGACACGGTCGGTGTGCGGGTGCCCTCCGGCACGACCGACCTCTACGTCGCCATCATCGGCATCCTCCTGGCCGGCGCCGCCTACGTACCTGTCGACGCCGACGACCCCGACGAGCGCGCCCGCCTGGTCTTCGACGAGGCCGACGTCGCCGCGGTCGTCGGCACTGACCTGGCCATCGCTGCGCGGCGTCGTACGGACCCCGTCGCACCGGCCGACCCCGCGCTCGAGGACGACGCGTGGGTGATCTTCACCTCCGGCTCGACCGGCAAGCCCAAGGGCGTGGCGGTCTCGCACCGCTCGGCGGCGGCGTTCGTCGACGCCGAGTCGCGGCTCTTCTGCCAGGACGCCCCGCTCGGCGTGGGCGACCGGGTGATGGCGGGGCTGTCGGTCGCCTTCGACGCGAGCTGCGAGGAGATGTGGCTGGCCTGGCGCTACGGCGCCTGCCTGGTGCCGGCGCCGCGGGCGCTCGTGCGCAGCGGCATCGACGTCGGGCCGTGGCTGGTCGCCAACACCGTCACCGTGGTCTCGACGGTGCCGACCCTGGTGGCCCTGTGGCCGGCCGAGGCGCTGGCCGCCGTACGGCTGCTGATCATGGGCGGCGAGGCCTGCCCGCCCGAGCTGGCCGCCCGCCTGGTCGCGCCCGGCCGCGAGGTCTGGAACACCTACGGCCCGACCGAGGCCACCGTCGTCGCCTGCGGCGCCCGGCTGACGGGGGAGGGGCCGGTGCCCATCGGGCTGCCGCTCGACGGCTGGGCCCTCGCCGTCGTCGACGCCGACGGCCGCCCGGTCCCCGAGGGCGCGACCGGCGAGCTGATCATCGGCGGCGTCGGCCTGGCCCGCTACCTCGACCCGGCCAAGGACGCCGAGAAGTACGCGCCCATGCCGACCCTCGGGTGGGAGCGCGCCTACCGCAGCGGCGACCTCGTGGTGAACGACCCCGCCGGCCTGCTGTTCGGCGGACGCGCCGACGACCAGGTCAAGCTCGGCGGCCGACGCATCGAGCTCGGCGAGATCGACAGCGCGCTGCTCGGGCTGGCCGGAGTGCAGGGCGCCGCCGCCGCCGTGCGCAAGACCGCGGCCGGCAACAGCCTGCTCGTCGGCTACGTCGCCGTCGACGACACCTTCGACCAGGCCGCGTCGCTCGCCGCACTGCGCGCAGCCATGCCGGCCGCGCTCGTGCCGCGCCTCGCCGTCGTCGACGCGCTCCCCACCCGCACCTCCGGCAAGGTCGACCGCGACGCCCTGCCCTGGCCGCTGCCGCGCTCGGCCGCTCCGGTCGCGGCCCTGGGCCCGACCGAGGCCTGGGTCGCCGAGCAGTGGCTCGACATCCTCGGCTCGGCTGTCGAGTCGCGCGACGCCGACTTCTTCGACCTCGGCGGCGGCAGCCTGTCCGCCGCCCAGCTCGTCTCCCGGCTGCGTGCCCGGCACCCCGAGGTTGCGGTAGGCGACCTCTACGAGTCCCCGACGCTGGGCGCCCTGGCCGCCCACCTCGACGGCATGGCCGCCGCGGGCCCGGCCAGCGACCGCAGCGTGCCGCCGACCCCGCTCAAGACCCAGGCCGGCCAGGTCGTGGCCACCCTGCTCGTGCGCACCCTGGCCGCGCCGCGCTGGGTCTTCTGGGTCGGCCTCGTCTGCCTCGTCGTCGGCTCGCTCGACGGCTGGGGCTGGCTGCCCGACGTCCCCGTCTGGCTGCTGGCCGTCCTCGGTGCCGGGTTCGTGCTGCCGCCGGGCCGGATGGTGCTGGCCGCCGGCGCCGCCCGGGCCCTGCTGCACGGGATCGAGCCGGGCGACCACCCCCGCGGCGGCAAGACCCACCTCCGGCTGTGGCTGGCCTCCCACGTCGCCGACGAGATCGGCGCCGTCGGCCTCGGCAGTGCGCCCTTCATGTCCTGGTACGCCCGCCTGCTCGGCGCCCGGGTCGGCCGCGACGTCGACCTCCACTCGGTCCCGCCCGTCACCGGCATGCTGCGCCTCGGCCACGGCTGCTCGGTCGAGCCCGAGGTCGACCTGACCGGCTACTGGGTCGACGGCGACGTGCTCCACCTGGGCGAGGTCCGCGTGGGCCCCCGCGCCCGCGTCGGCGCCCGCAGCATGCTCCTGCCCGGCGCCTCGGTCGGAGCCGACGCCGAGGTCGCGCCCGGCTCCGCCGTGTTCGGCGAGGTGCCGGTCCGCGAGTTCTGGTCGGGCTCGCCCGCCGAGCAGGTCTCCGACGACGCGCGCGGACCCTGGTCGTCCGAGCGTCCCGTCAGCAGCCGGGCCTGGGTGGCGGCGTACGCCGTCGTCGCGGCCCTGCTCGGCTCGCTCCCGCTGGTCGCCGTCGTCGCCGGGGCCCTGCCGCCGCTGCTGCTCGCCGACCCGCCCGACGACGCCGCCGGCCTGCTCGGGCTGCTGTGGTGGCTGCCGCTGTCGACCGTCCTCGGGATGCTGGTGCTCACCGTCCTCGTGTGGGCGGTCGTGCGCCGCGCCGGCCGGTCCGTCGTCGCCGGCGCCCACCCCGTGCGCAGCCGGCCGGCCCTGGCCGTGTGGACGACCATGCGCGTGCTCGACGAGGCCCGCACGTGGCTCTTCCCGCTCTACTCCTCGACCCTGACCCCCGTCTGGCTGCGCGCCCTCGGCGCCCGCATCGGCAAGGACGTCGAGGCCTCGACCGTCCTGATGATTCCGTCGCTCACCCAGGTCAACGACCAGGCCTTCCTCGCCGACGACACCCTCATCGGTGGCTACGAGCTCGGCGGCGGCTGGCTGCGCGCCGAGAAGGTCAAGATCGGCAAGCGCGCCTTCGTCGGCAACTCCGGCATGGCCGCCCCCGGCCGCAAGGTGCCCAAGGCGTCGCTGGTCGCCGTCCTCTCCGCCGCCCCCCGTCGGCGTACGGCGGGCAAGGGCGAGTCCTACCTCGGCAGCCCGCCCGCACCGCTGCGCCGCACGGCCGCCGACGACGTCGACCGCAGCACCACCTACGACCCGCCGACCCGGCTGCGGATCTACCGCGCGCTGGTCGAGGTCTGCCGCCTCGTGCCGCAGATGGTCTCGCTCGCCCTGGCCGGACTGGTCGCGATCGCCCTCGTCGCGCTGCTCGACGAGCACGTCGTGCTCGGGCTGCTGCTCACCGGCCCCCTCCTGGTCGTGGCCGGGCTCCTGGCCGCCCTGGTGACCGTCGCCGCCAAGTGGCTGCTCGTCGGCCGGCTGCGGCGGGGGAGCCACCCGCTGTGGAGCTGGTTCGTGTGGCGCAACGAGCTGGCCGACACCTTCGTCGAGGTCGTCGCAGCGCCGTGGTTTGCCCGTGCCGTCAGCGGCACCCCGGTGCTCAACGCGTGGTTCCGCCTGATGGGCGCCACGATCGGCCGCGGCGTGTGGTGCGAGACCTACTGGCTGCCCGAGGCCGACCTCGTCGTCCTCGGCGACGGCGCGACCGTCAACCAGGGCAGCGTCGTGCAGACCCACCTCTTCCACGACCGTCGTTTCGCAACCGACCTCGTGGTCCTCGAGCGCGGCGCGACCCTCGGCCCCAACAGCGTCATCCTGCCCGCGGCCACCCTCGGCCGGCACGCTACGGTCGGCCCCGTGTCGTTGGTGATGAGGGGCGAGTCGGTGCCCGACAAGACGACCTGGATCGGCAACCCGATCGGCCCGTGGGACCAGGACCGGGTCAGGGCGTGACCCAGCTCCCCACCGCCGACCCCTACCTCCCGGGCCACGGCGACCCGTCCTGGAGCGCCCAGCACTACGACCTCGACCTCGGCTACGACCTGGTCCGCAACCACCTGCGCGGCCAGGCCGTCATCCGCGCCACCGCCCTCGCCGACCTCCCGCGCATCGTGCTCGACCTCGCCACCCTGCGCGTCTCCAAGGTCCTCCTCGACGGCAAGCAGCCCGCCCGCTACGCCGCCCGTGGCCACCGCCTCGTCGTCACCCCCAAGCAGCCCGTCCGCGAGGGCGAGACCTTCGAGCTGCGCCTCACCTACGCCGGCACCCCCGAGCCCCTCGTCGACAAGCACCACGGCGACGCCGGCTGGGAGGAGCTCACCGACGGCGTGATCGTCGCCGGCCAGCCCCACGGCGCCCCGACCTGGTTCCCCTGCAACGACCGCCCCGACGACAAGGCGTCCTACCGCATCAGCGTCGGCGCCCCCCACGACTACACCGTCGTCGCCAACGGCACCCTCACCTCCCGCCGTCGCGGCTCCAGCGCCACCACCTGGACCTACGACCAGGCCGAGCCCATGGCCACCTACCTCGCCACCGTCCAGATCGGGCGCTACGACGTCCGCGAGCTCGGCCAGGACCCGCCCCTGATCGCCGCGGTGCCCCACGACGCCGGCGCCGGCTTCGAGGCCGGCTTCGGCCGCAACGCCGAGATGCTCGACACGTTCAGCGAGATGTTCGGCCCCTACCCGTTCCCGACCTACTCCGTCGTCGTCACCGACGACGAGCTCGAGATCCCCCTGGAGTCCCAGAGCCTCTCGACGTTCGGCAGCAACTTCCTCACCGACGACTGGGACGCCGTACGCCTCGTCGCCCACGAGCTCGCGCACCAGTGGTTCGGCAACGCCGTGACCCTGCGCCGCTGGCAGGACATCTGGCTCCACGAGGGCTTCGCCTGCTACAGCGAGTGGCTGTGGAGCGAGGCCTCCGGCGGCGAGTCCGCCGACCACTGGGCCGCCCACCACCACGCCCGCCTGAGCGACCTCGACCAGGACCTCGTCCTCGCCGACCCCGGCCCCGAGCTCATGTTCGACGACCGCGTCTACAAGCGCGGGGCCCTGACCCTGCACGCCCTGCGCCGCACCATCGGCGATGACGCCTTCTTCGACCTGCTGCGCACGTGGGTCGCCACGCACTCGGGCGGCAACGTCACCACCGCCGACTTCGTGTCGATGGCCGTGGAGCGCACGGGCGCGGAGCTGACCGAGCTGTTCGTCTCCTGGCTGCACCAGAAGTCGTTGCCCGACCTCCCCTGAGGCGTGGGCAGACCCTCGTCAGGAGACCCGGACCGGGCCCGCGTCGTCCTCGTTGGTGTCGCCGCGGCTGTAGGTGCTGACCTCCATGTCGAGGCGGTCGAAGCTGAACGGTCGGTCGAGCATCCGCGCGTACTTCGTGATGCAGCCCCGCGAGACCGACACCGCGATGACGTCGGTGTCCTGGTCCCACTGGTGGGTCGTGCGGCAGCGGACGGGGCCGCCGGCGTCCTCGAGGAAGTTGTACTCGGCGTACGACGACACGGTGCCGCCGCGGGTGCGCTCCAGCAGCAGGTCGACCGAGTCGTCGGACCCGGGCGTGGTCATCGTGACGTAGACGGAGCCGGCGCGCGGCAGGTCGTCGACGACCGCAGCGAAGCCGGCCATCTTGGCGCCCACGCGGAAGGTGACCCGGCGCATGTCGATGTGCGCGCGGGGGTCGGCCGGGTCGTCGACGACGACCCGGGTCGCGCCCG